>NZ_LR215044.1:356070-712140 GCF_900660725.1 Mycoplasmopsis arginini | reverse complement strand
ATTTTAAAATTATATTTTAAATAGCAAATTTTGTAAATCAAAATTAATTATTTTTTTCAATTACTGACATTTTACTGACATTAAACCTTTGATTTTTTTGGCTTAATTTAAGTTCAAAAAAATACAAAAAATACTTAATAACATTATTTTTATAAAAATAGTATTCAATGTTTAAAACTCCTGTTTTTAAAATAGAAAATTATTTAAAAATTAATTAAATTTTCTTTAGTAGTTTCTTATATTAACTTTATTAATTTATTAATTAATAATTTGGTTTTTATATTTTTAACTTTTTTGGTAAAATATTAGAAGTATTTTTAAATAAACATTTGAAAAGGAGAGATTCATGAAAAGAACATATCAACCTAAAAAACGTAAACACATTAAAGTGCATGGTTTTATGGCTAGAATGCAAACAAAAAATGGCCGTAAAGTTTTAGCAGCAAGACGTGCAAAAGGAAGACGTAGACTAACTGTATCAGATGAAAAATAGTTTGATACTTTTTATTAATTCAAAATAATTAAACACATATGAATAAAAAAAATACTGTTAAAAAAAATTGAGAATTCCAAAGAATTCTTAGTGGACATAATCAAGTCATTTCACGAAATTTAATTATTTATTTTACTAAATCTAATTTTTTTAGATGCGGAATTTCAATACCAAAGCAATTTGCTAATGCAGTTGAGAGAAATCACTATCGAAATCAAATTAGATCTATTTTAAGAAAAATGGACATAAGCAAAATAAATTATGACACCGTTTTAATAGCTAGAAAAAACTTTTTTTCTTTATCATGAGATGAAAAAGTTCAAGCTGTTCATAAAATCTATGAAAGGATAACTGATGGCAAAGAGAAATAGTTCTAAACATTACGATTCTTTTAGAATTAATCAAACGCCTGAAAGTAAACAACCTAAAGCTATTTGAAAAAAGATTTGAAAATGAGTAAGAGTAGTTTTAATTTTCTTCTTTATTTCAATTGGACTTGTAGGTTGCGTTCAGTCAATTGCTACTAAATCAGGTACAAAAGTCGGTTCAGGTCAAGAAATATATACAAAAAGTGATTATATTTCTCCTAATATTGCTACATTGAGATGAAATAAAGAAAAAAACGAATTCTTTGTCCCAAACTTAAATAGCGATGCCGGTGTAGTAGCTAACACATATCTAGGTCTTGAAGATGAAAAACAAATTAAATCTTTAAGAGAACAAGATGCAAAAACTGGAGGACAATACGGAATTTACGGTGGTTCTTCATTTGCTTTACAATTACAAGCCCCAAAAGAAGGAAGTAACACTTTTTCAAATCATTCAAAAGATTGAAAAAATATTTCAAATATTGAAATTAAGGATGAAGATGGACATAGAGGTGTTATTTACGGTAATGGTGCAAACCATATTTACCTAAACTTTGGTAATGACAAGGGTGAAGGTAGAACTAAATTCTATAATCCTGTAAGCAAAATCAATGATGTATATTTACCTTATGCAATTAGTTTTGAAACTTACGAAAAACATACTCCAATTGAGGGTTCAACCGAAAGTAAAATTGAAGTTATAACAGACTTTTCACATATTAAAAATATGGAATTAGCAAAAGTTAATCTTACAGGGATTGCTGGCTCAAATATTTATAACTTATTCTTAGCTGATATTTTTACTTCATTATTGGCAGAAACATTTAAATTATGAATAAATGATGATAAAAACAGATCTGGTTTCGCTGAAACCTTATCAGCAAAAACTGGAAAATCAATTGCTGAATTAAGACAATTAGATAAATATAGCTTAATAAAAGAATGAAATGACTTTATTATTAGTTATAAAGAACTTATTGGTCCAGGTAAAGGATTAAGTGAAAAAGATGGCGAAAGACTTAACACATTATTCCTTTCAGCATCTTCTATGATGAAAAACTATGCTGGAATGGTTTCTTTAAATCAATCACTATTTAAAACACAAGATAGTAAATTAGAAAAAGAGATTTCAACATATAATTTTTCTTCTATTAACGAAGCAGGTAACTATTCACCAGATAGTTGAAAAAATAGACTAATGTCTGCAGATGCTTTTGTGCCTAATAAACCAATTACAACCTACAAAGAACATTGAGAACAAGGTCCATTCTATGGATTCTTCGTATATCCAGTAGCCCAATTTATGAACTCAATTATTAGAGCATTAGGAACCACTGGATGAAGTGTTGTATTAGCTTTAGTTGTAACCGTTATTATTGTTAGATTAATAACATTCTTCCTAACACTAAAAACTGTATTTAGTTCAAATAAAATGGAAGAATTAAACCAAAAGAAAGCTAAAATTGAAGCTAAATATGAAGCTTACAAAGGCGATAAACAAATGAACCAACGTAAGCAAATGGAAATTAGCGAACTATATAAGAAAGAGAAAATTTCGCCTGTTGCACAATTAATTTCTTCATTTATAACATTGCCTATTTTAATTGTTGTATTTAGAATTATTTCTACATCACCTGAAATTAAACAAGCAACATTATATACAATTCAACTTTCAGCAACTTCAATCTTTAGAATTTTCAAAGTCGGAGAACTACAATACTTACCAATTGTTATTCTTTCGGTAGTAATTCAACTAATTGCACAGTTTATGCCGAAGATTTTAAGATGGCGTAAAAAGAAATCGCTTCGTGCTGATGCTTATCAAAGAGCAGCAATGAAAAAATCAAACAAGAAAGCAATTTTAATTCCTATTATCTTTGCCTTCATAGGTTTATTCTTTAGTGCTGGTTTACAAATTTATTGAATTATAGGTGGTATTTTTACAATAGTTCAACATATTGTTGTTCATTATATTCAAAAAACAAAATGATATAAAAATAAATTACAACCTTTCCTATTTAAATAAGAATTAATAAAAACAACAAGCAAATAATTAAGCCTGTTGTTTTTTGTTTTTCTTTTGTTTCTTTGTTTTTTCAAAATAATTATACATTCTTGTAGCAGAGGCAATTGTGCAATAAAATGAAACAAAAGGGATTATAAAAATAGCAGATAATAAAAAATAATAATGTAATTTAGAATCATTTATTTCTTTGGCGTATTTTAATCCATAGATTGATGTAACAATAATCGAAATAATACTTAGGCCAAAAAGAATAGTAATTATAATGTAGGCCGGATTTACTAGTCAATTTCCTTTAGTACTTTTATTACTTACATAAATAGCAAGTAAAACTCCGATAAAAGCGACTAATAAAACTAAATAAATCATTCCAACAAAAAATTGTGATTTACATAACTTTTGAGCATTGATTGTTTTCTTTTGAATATTGTCCATTTTAATCCTCTTTAATATTGATTTGCGATAGTTATTAATATATAATTAATATATTATATTACAATTAAATAACTTAACTTAACAATATAAGAAAACAAGAAGGTGTTATGAAATTAAAAGATTATATTTCAATTTATTTTTTTAAGACCAAAAAAATAGCTGAAAAACATCGCCGTAATGAGATTGTAACATTACAATTTTTTCAACGGCATAACAATGTTAAACTTTGCGGAATAAACGAAGTTATTCGCCTTTTATGTAAAAATACTGATACCTCTAAATATAAAATAAAATATTTAGAAGAAGGATCAATTATTCATAATCGTGAAGTGGTCTTAGAATTGGAAGGACATTATTATGACTTTGGAATTTGAGAAGGAATTATCGATGGAATTTTAGCTCGGCAAACTTCGATAGCAACAAATGCATATAACGTCGTAAAAGCAGCAAATGGAAAAAATGTTGTAAGCATGGCTGATCGAGCAGATCATTATATTAATCAATTAAATGATGCTTATGCACTGAAGGTTGGAGGTATCTATAACCATTCAACTTTAGCATCTTCTAATCATAACAAAGCACATACATTCGGAAGTATGCCTCATGCATTAATTCAAATGTTTGAAGGTGATGTTGTTAAAGCTGTTGAGGCATATCATAAAACCTTTCCAGAAGATGATTTATATGCTTTAGTAGATTTTCATAATGATGTTATATCAGACTCTTTAGCTTGCTTAAAAGCTTTTAAAAATAAATTAAAAGCAGTTAGAATAGACACGTCAAAAGCCTTAATAGATAAAATGTTTAGCGAAGGCGAGGCGGAATATGGTGTAACTCAAAATCAAGTAAAAAGATTACGTGAAGCCTTAGATGCTAACGGCGGTAAACATGTAAAAATTACAGTTTCTTCAGGTTTTAATGCAAAAAGAATTAAAGAATTTGAGGACGAAAATACTCCGGTTGATACCTACGGTGTTGGCGCTTCATTATTAAAAATATGAGTTAATTTTAGTGCAGATGCTACAAAATTAAATGATAAGTTTATTGCTAAAGAAGGCAGAGGATATTTAAACAACAAAAAATTAAAATTATATAAAGGAGAAATAATCTAATGGATGAAAAGGCAAAAAAGAGTTTTAAAAAAGATACAATTTTTAACATCTTTGGATTTATATTTATTTTTCTTTTCTTAATTATTGGTATTATTCTTTTCTTAACGGCAGCGAAGGTTTTTGGAAACATAAATAAAGGTGGAGTAATATCTTCATATATTTTTGGATCAATTTTTACTATTATTTTTATTTTAATAATTGTAAAAATATTTTTAATTATTAAAGCAGAAAATAAATATGCTAAAAAGGCAGTTGATGTTAATAAAATTTTTGCCGAATATAAACTTAATGATGAAGAAAGAGAAATAAATAATTTGTTTTTAGAAGAATATAGCAAGGAAATTTCAAGCCTAAATATTTATTTTGCTGCTTTTGCCGAAATAGAACAAAAACACTATAAAAAGGATCTTGATATTAATTCGCCAAAAGTAAGAATGTTAATGCAAAAAATGATTATCGATGGAATTAAGGAATTTGGATATTTTGATTTATATTTAGTCATTGATTTTTCAAAAAGTTTAAATAAGAAATTTGTATGAAAAGGTGATTTTAAAAAGTATAAAACTTATTTTGATTACATAAGACAAATTTATCATACAGCCGATGATTATATTTACGAAAAGAATTTTTTAAAAAAATAATTTTGAAATTTAAAATAATGAAAAAACCGGCCAGGGGTCGGTTTTATTTTGTTTAATGTTTAGGCATTACAAAATATCTTATTTATATTAATTATTTAATTTGAAAGCATTTCATCTTTTGAAAGTTATTGATTTCATTTTGATAAGAAATGCTAAGTGCTTTAGTAATAAATGAGAAAACTATTAAAATAAATAAAACAATAATTGGAGTTTGAACATAAAAAAATAAAAATAAAACTAATGAAGATATTAAGGTTATAAATAATGAATTTATTATTCAAAGTGCTAAATTTAATTTCTCGTTTTTTTCGGTTGCTATATTTATATTTTTAAAATGTAATATAGGAAAAATGCTTGCTTTAATTGAATTATTATTCATTTTTAAGTAAGTAAATAAAAGCAATTTTGAAAAGACAAAAAGAATACCTGATAATGTAAAAATATTTATACAAATGCTAAAGTAATTATATTCTACATCGTAAAAATCAGGGTTTGTTTTTCCTATAGTTAAATATAATGAAAGTCAAGTTATAAAACTAATTAGAAACAATAAGAATAAACTTAGGTTAATAACATTAACAATAACTAAGAATAATTTAATCTTATTTACTTTCTTAATAACAAGGCTTAATTGATATAACATTCATAAAGTTAAAATGCACATTGCTATTGCAAATTCCGGTGAATAAAATATTATTTTTCTAGTTAATTGAAAACCAGCAAAGAATAAAACTCAATAACTAACGATAATAAATAATGAAAATGCAAAATTTAAAATTGTTAATTTATGTTCATTTGATAAAAATCAGCTTTTTTTCTTAAAGGAGAAGAACTTTCTTAAATCATCTTTATTTTGTGTGATTAAAATATTAATTGTCATTCATAATGGTATAGCAAATATTAAGCCAACGTGAGCATAATAACTAAGCATGTCAAAAAAATCTCTAAATACTAACATACTAATACCGATGATTAAAGATATTAGTGTAAATAGATAATAACTTATTTTTTGTTTAGAAATCAGCATATATATCCTCTTCATAATCTCCTTTAGTAAATTTTGTTTATATTCTAATTTTAAACCAAACGACTTGGAAAAGGTGAAAATGACATTTTTTGACTATTTGTTTAAAAAACAACCTTACAAAAAGGTTGTAGTTTGAATATTTTAATACTATTAATTAATTTTAATTATTATCGTAATTTTCTAAAATTGTTATTTCTTTTTCTAAATCAGAAACAATTTGAGGAATTAGATTTTCATCTTTAATTTGCGCACCAGAAGCTCTGTGGTGTCCACCACCGCCTCATTTAACAGCAACATTTCTTACACATGCTCCAGTTGATCTAAATTCACATCTGATTTGGTTTTCTTTTTCTTGTGTAAAAAATACTCAGGCTTTATTATCATCAATTGAAGATAGTACAAAAGGACGGTTTGCCTTTAAAGGGTCGTTAATACCAAGTTTTATTTGATCTTCTAGAGAAAAGTAAAATGATACAATACCATTCTTAATTTTCATATTTTGTTGAATGAAGGCATTAATACGAATGTCTTCCAAAGATTTTTTAGCCATGTTTTCATGTAATAAATCTTTTTGGGCACCTTTTGATCATAATCAAGCAACTAAAAACATTGTTTTATCATTAGTTAAATTAGTTGTTAATCTTACAGAATCGGTGTAAATTCCTAAATATAAATAAGTTGCAGCTTTTTCATTAACTCTTCAATTTAGACCATAAGCAATTTCAGCAACTTGTTGAGCAGCAGCAGGTGAATATCTATCAACTCAAACTAATGAAGCATTTAAATCATCATCATTTGGATGGTGATCAATTCTAATTACTTCGTCAAAAATATTATTATCTAAATATTCACGGCATTCTAATCTTTCTTTAAAATTAGCATCAACAATAATTGCTAATGAATCGTCTAACTTTTTAAGTTCTAGATCATCCATTGGAAAATCTAAATAAGGATAAATACCTTTTGTATCTCCAACTGTATAAACTTTTTTATCTGGAAAATTTTCTTCAATTAAATTTTTCATCCCAAATTGTGAACCCAAACAGTCACCATCTGGTCTAATGTGATGAAAAATTACAATATTATTATGACTTTTAATTTTTTCTTCAATTTTTTTAAAAATTTCAAGTCTCTCATTGCTAATTATTATCATGTTTTAAAACCTCAGCTTTTAAGTCTTCAATTAACGCCTTCATTTCACGTTTTGAATGACATGTTGCTCCAGAAGCAACTTCGTGCCCACCGCCTGGTTTGTAATTTGCACAAATATGATTAATTCAGATTCCATTTGATCTTACACGCGCTCTAATATTACCATCTGGTAAATCAATAAATAAAACTCAAATTTTGCAATCGCCAATATTTGCTAAAATGCCAACATCATTAGCTTCATTATCATTTAGTTTAAATTTCTTTTGAAGTTTCTTTGTAACGTGGAAATATAAAACTTTACCATCGCTTTTGTAGTTTAATAAAACATAAGCAGCAAATCTTACTTTTCTTTCATCTCTTTTTGAAAGTTCAAAGTTAACATCTCAAACTTTAAAGTTATTTCCTTTATGTAAATAAGACATTACATCAAATGTTCTTTGTTGAACATATTCATATTGGAATCTTCCTGAGTCTGTATTAATACCTAAATATGTGTATTTAGCAGCTTTATCAGTAACTATTCATTTTGATTTCATTGCAATATATGCAATTTGTTCTGCGGCAGCAGCAAAAGTTGCATCTTCTCAAGTATAGTCATAGTTAATATCTGGATCAACAGGGTGGTGATCGATTCTTAACATATGAGTAAAGTTATTATCTAAAATGTATTGTGCAAATTGAATTCTATTTGATGAATTAGCATCAACAACAACACCAAGTGAGTTTTCAAAGCATTCTTTTGGAACATCTTCAAACTTATCAAAATCTCATTCAAAGAAAGGAAAAATTCCTCCAGTATCCCCAAATACAAAGACTCTTTTTTCGGGATAGTTTGTTCTAATTAATTCTCTTAAACCAAATTGTGAACCTAAACAGTCTCCATCTGGTCTAATATGATGAAAAATAAAAATATTATCATGAGCTTCAATTGCTTTTTTAGCAATTTCTCAAGTATTTTTAGCCATATATTCTCCTATTAAAATTAATTTATTAAATTGTATATTAGTTATTTTATATTATAAATAATTATAAATGATTATCAACTCACCTAATTTATTTTAATAAAAAAAGAAAAGCATAACTTTCCTTTCTATCTGTTTTATTTGCGATAAACTCTAATGATCGAATGATTAGAATTAATAAAATCAAATAAGTATCCTTCTTCTTCTAATAGATCACTAACAACAAATTTTAACGTCCCTGTTCCATTTCCTACAATAATGTCAAAAAATTCATAAAATTCTTCTTGCTCTAAGCTAAATAATGCATTTAAAACATTAACAATGGCTTCCTCACTAGTTTGCCCGTGTAAATCAATTGTAAAAGAATAAAAACCCATGTTAGTATTCCTTTTGACAATGGGGGCATAAATATGTTCCACGCCCATTTACTTTTATTTTAATTGTTTTATTATTACATGATAAACAAGATTTGATATTATCACTATGAATTAATAAAAAGTTTTGAAATTGACCAGTTTGCTCATTAAAACTTTCATAGGTATGAATTGTCGAACCACCAAGTTCAAAACTTTTGTCCATTATTCTTTGTCCATTTTTCAATATATCTTTTAATTGTTCCTTAGAAATATTCTTACTTTGGCTTTGGGGATGAATTTTGGCCGCAAATAAAGCTTCATCTACATAAATATTTCCAAGGCCTGCAACATTTGTTTGATCCAATAATTTTGTCTTGATTGCTGTTGTACTATTTTTAAATTTTTCATACAATTTATCAATATTAACATCTTTGGGTTCTTCATCAATTTTACTTAATGGTAAAATTTGATCATAGTTATTTATATTTCTTAAATGAAATGTTCCAAACATTCTACTATCTAAGTAAACCAATTCACTTTGGTCTTCAAAAATGAATTTTGCAATCAAATGTTTAGGTTCCTCATGTTTTTCTTGATAATAACGATATTTACCTTCCATTCTTAAATGTGAAAGTAAAACTTTATCATTATCAAAATAAAAAATAATATGTTTACCTTTATTTTCTATTTTGCTTATTGTTGCATTTTCTAAATTATTTTGAAAATATGGAATATCATATTCCTTAAAAAGTTTAGATTTAATTACTTCTAATTTAAATAATTTTTTATTTAAAACTGTCTCGTTTAAATTTTTGACAACAGTCTTGACTTCTGGTAATTCTGGCATAGTATTATTATATACTTTTACTTATTATAATGTTATATAATATGATTATGTTAAACAAATATAATAAATTATTTATATCAACAACAGATACTGTTTTAGGTATTGGTGGTCCTGTTGATAGAGAAACTGAAAATTTGATTTATGAAATTAAAGGAAGGGACAAAAATAAAAAATTAATTATTTTGGTTGCTTCGCTTAAACAAGCGCGCATGTTTAAGCAATGAAATCCTGAAGCTGAAAAATTAGCTAAAAAGTATTGGCCAGGTGCTACAACTTTAGTTGTTAATGATCAAGGCTTCAGGATGCCTAATCAACCTTTATTGTTAGAGTATTTAGAAAAAAACGGCCCTGCGTATATGTCAAGTTGCAATCTATCTAATGCTCCAGTATGTAAAACAATTGAGAATGCAAAAATTATTTTCCCAGAAATAACTAACGTATATAATTTTGGGGAAATGAGTCAAAAGCCAAGTCAAATTATTAGAGTTGAAGATGGCGAAATTTTAAGGAAATAAAATGGGAAAAAATATTGTTAAAATTACAAGTGACCACGCCGGTCACAATGCTAAAATGGAATTAGCTGATAGACTAGAAAACCAAGGATATCAAGTAGAATTATTTGGTTCTAAAAGCGAAAGCGAACCAATTTCTTATGCCGAAGTTGGTGCAGAGTTTGCTAAAGAAGTCAAAAAAGATTTAAACCGTGATGACACTAAGTTTGTTGCTTTTTGTGGTTCAGGTATTGGAATATCAATGGCATTAAATCGCTTTAAGAATATTAGATGTGCAAGAGTAACTAATGAGGAAGAAGCCAGATTATCAAAGGCACATAATAATTCAAACATTTTATGTATGGGCGGAAGATTACTTTCTGGCAACGAAGTCGAAAATATGTTTCACACATGAGAAAATACAGAATTTGAAGGTGGAAGACATATTGCTCGTATTAACAAACTAGATGAACTAGGACAAGACGAATAAATAAAATCAGGTTTTCATATCAAAACCTGATTTTTTAATTATGACTCAACCTTTGAAGTATCAAATTTTCCAATAATATTATGAACTCTTGAAACTGTCATTCAAGCATTAGGATCAGCTAATAAAATTTCATTTTTAATTAAGTTTTGTTCTAAATATAGGGCAAAAGTTTCAATTTTAACCGTTTCAGTATTTGTATAACCAGCAACAAGTTTATCGATATTGTAACCATGTCAATAATTAATTAATTTGAAACGATCAATAATTTTTTCTGGGGTTTTACTATATATTTCAATTCTAATCTTACGATATTTAGGAAAAATTAATTCAATAAATGAGATATAAATAAACACATAAGCAATAGAACATAAAATTCTTAATAATAAACCAGCTACGTTAAATGGACGATCGGCAGATATACCAAGTAATTCTACGATAGTAATTGTTACAATTGAAAAAGCTCCAAATATTAAAGCAACAATTGTTGAAATGTGACCTACAGATTTTTGTTTAACTCTTGAAATATAATAAACAATAAAATCTCCGCCAGCAGTTGAAGCTGAATTTTTTCAGGCAATTCCACCAGCAATACCAGCCATACCAGCACCAATAACTGCGTAAACAATAATTGGTCAAGTAGGGTTTCCAAAACCATTTCCAATTAAATGTTTAAAGTGTGATAATTGTTCAAATTGAGATTGAGTTAAATGACTAATATAACCCAATTCTCTTGAAATACCCGCATGTAGAGAATTATTTAAATCAAGAATATATAATCCTTCTGAATTAGGTGTTGGTAAACTATTCATTCAATCAAATAAATTATGATAAGAATTAGCATATGTCCCATAAACATCTCAAGGAATTAAACTTTTGAAATCGTTGGTAAAGTTTGATTCGCTTGGTGAAATTCAGTTTACATAATAAATTGAAATTTTATGGAAGAAGTGACCAACTGGCCCAATTAATAAGATCGATTGAAATGCGACTTGTCATAATAACCAATAAGTTGTAAGTATCATAAACATTCTTGAATTTTTATTTCAAAAAATTATAATCAATGGCAGGTTTAATAAAAAGTAAATGTAAGCAAAGTATGGTGCTGTAACTGAAACTGTAAAAGTTAAGGCTTGAACTAATGCGGAAACACCAGTTGCAACAGTAGCAGCTTTTGCAAGGAATGTCGCTATAGCAACGTTATATAAAATTGCTGAAAGAAAGACCATTAACATCTTCTTAGGAAATTTTTTTCAAACATTAAAAAAAGTTACGCCATATGGATTTAAATCATATGGAACATTTGAAGGGAGTTTTTTATTTTTACGTTTTTTGTTCTCTTTTTTTAGTGCAATAAATTCTTCTGTTTTAAGTTGATTTGTTTTTGCAAGATCCAACCTTACTTCATTTGATGAATTTTTATTTTTCTGTATTCTCATATGTCCTCAATTATGGTAAAAATAATAACACAATTTAAAATCTTTTATGTATTTATACATAAAATTTTTATTATTAAAAAGATATTGATTTAAAACCTTGTATTCATAATTTTACTACTTTAAAATTTGAGATTAAAAAATGGTTTGGTTTTTATATAATAAAAAAATAAACCTGGCTTTTTACCTAGGTTTATATTATTATTTTGAAGATAAAGCTTTTTTAGCTGATTCAACGATTCTTGAGAATGATTCTGGGTAGTTGATTGCTAATTCTGAAAGCATTTTTCTGTTAATGTTAATGTTAGCTTTACTTAATCCTTCGATTAATCTTGAATATGTAATTCCGTTTGTTCTTGCAGCTGCATTAATACGTGCAATTCATAATTTTCTGAATTCACGTTTAACTTGTTTTCTGTCTCTAAATGCATATGTTCATGATTTAACAACAGCTTGTTTAGCAACTCTGTAACCGATTGATTTGTGTCCTCAGTAACCTTTAGCTAATTTTAATCATTTTGCACGTCTTCTTCTTGTAACTATTCCGCCTCTTGTACGCATAATATTTCCTTTCTTAAATTATAAAATTAAATTAATTCTTTGTATCTCTTGAAATCAGATGCTGATAGAGTTGATGATTTACGAGATTGACGTTTTTGTTTTGTTGTTTTGTTTTGTGCTAAATGTGAACGGTAAGCGTTTCCACGTTTAACTTTACCGGTTGCAGTTATTTTAATTCTCTTTTTTAAACCGCTTTTGGTTTTCATTTTTGGCATGTTATTCTCCTTGTTGTTCTGAAGGTTCGTTATTTTTTTTGTTTAAAGCTTCAACTTTCTTCTTATCTTTTTCTACATACATATCTAGAAAACGATCATTTACTAAAGTTGCTTCTTTTGATACTTTTGCAATGTCTTCAATTAAAACATAAAATTTGTTTAATATGTCTTCACCAAGATCTGTTCTGCTACGTTCTCTACCTCTGAATTTAACAGATACCTTAACACGGTTACCTTCTAAAATAAATTCACGCGCTTTACGTGCTTTTGTTTCTAAATCGTGTTGACCAATTAAAGGTGTTAATCTAATTTCACGATTAATTGTTACTGATTGTTTTTCTTTGACAGCTTTTTGTTTTTTCTTCTTATCATATTTGAATTTTCCATAATCCATAATTCTAGTAATTGGTTTATTATTTTCAATTGAGATAAGTACTAAGTCCATTTTATAATCAGATGCTTTATCAAGAGCTTCTTCTTTTGTTAAAACACCAATCTTTTCATTATCTGGGCCTAAAACAAAAACTTTTTTATAAGGTATTTCGTTATTAACGACGTGTTCTGATTTTGGTTTTTTGCTTTGATTGTTTGCAAAATTTGAGTTATCTTTTGGTATAACTTCCTCCTTAAAATAAATAAAAAGTGGGTTTAGACCACTTCCCAAAAACTACATAATAAATATTCTTTATGTGTAGCGACCCAGCAAAAAATCACTTAGGTGAGAAATGAATCTACTTATTGCTATTAAAAGCGTTTATATTATACTATAAATTAAATTTATATTATAAAAATACTTTAAATAATCAAAACAAAAGAATAATTAAATTTTAAAATTTTTTGAATGTAAAAATTATTCACAAAATTTTAAAGTGATAAAATATTACATTTTTATTTTTTTTACATTAAATTTGTATTTTTTAGATTTTTTCATAAAAAACAAGCGGTTTCTTATTTATTTTTTAAATTCTTTTTTAAAAAATTAAAGATGAAAAATTTAAGCCCTGTTTTTAATATATATTTCATATATATTAGAGACTATTAAAAATAAAAATTGCTCATTTTTAGATTTTTTTAATCTTTTTTTAAAAAAGTATTAATATAAAAAATGTATATTAAACTACAAAGAAAGGTATTTATGAATAAATCAAGAAAAGCTAAATTATTAAATTATTTATTACCATTAGCTACAGTTGGTTTAGCACCAGTTGCGATTTTATCTGCAAGTTGCCAAAATAATGCTGCATCTAATGATGAATTAGAAAAAATTAAAAAGGAATTAGAACAAAAAGAACAAGAACTTCGCGAAAAGAATGAAAAAATCGAGCAATTAGAAAAAGAAAAGAAAGAAAACGAAGAAGCCACTCCGCAAAATGATAATGCTGTTGAGGTAGAAGTCTCAGCTCACAATTTTAAAAACTTTAATCAAGAATATACAATTAAAGAAAAAAATGATGTAAATGCTTACAAGATTAAAGATGATAAATCTAAAGTTGTTTATGTCGATTTAGATGAATTTTTAAAAGTATTAGATGGCTTAGTTGATCTAGAACTATATAGTTCATATATAGACGAAGTTAAAAATAGAAAGGTTTACTTATCAAAGGAAAAAAATGGTAAAACATTAAATAAACTAATCATTGATTGAAAAGAAAACAAGATTTTTACAACAAACACTTCATTCTTCCATGAAATTCTTAAACCACAAGAATTAACAGATGGTAATCAATTCTTAGAAATAGATTATGAAAGTAAAAATGAAGATGATAAGGGAGTATCTTTTGATCTTGGAAAATATCATATGGATATTTTATATAAAGATGGTAAGTTATTACTTCCATTCTCAGTATTCAATACTTTATTTATGAGCCAAACATTTAATAATATTTACTTTAATGGTAAAACATTCACAAACCTAGAAGCTGGTTTAGATTCTTGGGGCCCAATTGAAGATGAACCTCGAACAAGAATTAGACATGACTCTGGATTAAGCGGACAAAAAGCCACTGTTGAAGAACGTAAAGCTAACTTTAACCATTTAGCATTTACAATGGACTATTTCTATGGATTAAAATACTATAAACAAATTGAATCATTTGAATCATTTATTAGTGCTGAAGATAAAGCTAAATTACTTTCAACAGATCCTGAACAATATAATAAAGCATATGTAAATATTTTTCACAAACAACTAAATGAATTGCATACAAGACTAAATTCATTTTCATACTACGAAACTCAATGAGATCAAGAACTAGAAAAAAAATTACAATATCCAAATGATTATAGTAAATACCGTATTGATTTTGAAAACAACAGAAAAATGTTAGTTGACAAATTTGAAAAGAAATTTGGTAAAAAAATTAGTAACTTTGGTCCAGACGATTACATTCGTTACCACGGAAATACCGCTATAGTAACATTATTACAATTTGAAGATGGTACTCAAGAAGATATTAAAGGACCAGATGCTTGAAAATATGATACATACTTCTTAATGCGTCATTTAATGTCAGAAGTATCTAAAAAACCAGAAATTAAGAATATTGTTTTAGATATTGCTATAAATGGTGGTGGTAGTGTTAATTCAATGGTTAGAACATTAGGATTTATGACTGATAAACCAATTCTAAATCGTGAATTTGATATTTTAAATAGAAGAGGCGATTTAAGCAAATCTAAAGTTGATACCGATGGTGATAATAATTATGATGGTGATGCTTATGAAAAATACAACTGAAATCTATTAGTAAGTTTAAACACATTTAGTGCGGCTAACCAATTAACAAGTATTGTAAAAGAAATGGGTATTGCGAAAATTATTGGTAAAAGAACCGGTGGTGGTATGTCTGCTATTATGCCAATTACTTTAATTGATGGAACCACAATTACAATTAGTTCACCAAATAATGCCGTTTTTGGTGAAACTAACAAAGAAATCGAAAGTGGTGTTGAACCAGATATTAATTTAGAATACGATGATTTCTATAACGATAAAAAAATAAATGAAGTTTTAGAAAAAGCTAAAACTAACCAAAGTGCATAATAAGAAATTAAATATAAAAAAGTTAACATGCCGTTAACTTTTTTGTTCTTATTTTTAGGATTATTTCAATATTTACCACTTGCGGATTAATTGACCTTGTCCGTCTCTTTGAGCGCCACAAACTGCTAAAATAAAGTCAACAAGTGCTCAAATTCCAAATCCTCCGGCTGTAAGTAATTTTAGTACTCCCAAAATAATTCTACCGCCGTAAAATCTATCAATTCCTAGTCCACCTAAGAAAAATGATAGAAGTGTTAGAATTGTTCTGCTTTTTTCTGACATATTTATTCCTTTCTAAAATCATTTTACCTATTTTTATAATTTATTTTATAAAGTTTTATTTTTATTATTATTTGTTCAATTTGCGTACTTTTTAAAAAATAAAAACAGCAAAGAAAGTTTGCTGTAAAAGGTTTGTTTATATTATTAAAATTAGTTTAAAAATTTATAGAAAAACACTTTTAATTTATTTGTTAATTCAACAATTTTAGTTATATTTTCTTCTGTTAATTTATTAGTCTTGGTTTCTTTTAAAAATTCGTTATATGCATCAATAAAAAATACATGTTGAAATTGAGGTTCCAAAAAATAAGTTAGATGGTAATTGAATAACTGTATCAACAACGTTTTTGTTTTCAACCATTCATCTTCTAATATCAGCCTCAGCCCCAGAACGATATAGTGTGCCAGGAAATTCAACAATTGCTGCTGTACCATCTGCAGATAAATGGTTAATCATATGTAAAACAAAGGCTAAATCAGCTTTTGATTTTGGTGCTAAAGTTGTAACTGAAAATCTTTCATCATTTATTAAAGTCGGATTAGAATCACCATCTCATTTAATTGAATAAGGAGGATTAGAAACAATTGCATCAAAAAGTTTTTCATCAATATGTAACGGGTTAGTCAAGGTATCGCCAAGGCGAATATGAAATTTATCAAAATTAATATCATGCAAGAACATATTAATTCTTGCTAAGTTATATGTTGTTAAATTAATTTCTTGTCCACTAAATGACTCTTTAATATTTTCTTTACCTAATATTTTTGCATATTTTAATAATAAAGAACCAGACCCACAACATGGGTCATATACTTTATCTATTTCCGTTTTATCTTTTTTATTTTCATCATTAAAATTAATCAATGTTAATCTAGCTAATAACTCAGATACTTCTTGAGGTGTAAAAAATTCTCCACCAGATTTACCTGCAGAAGATGCATACATAGCCATTAAAAACTCATAAGCATCATCAAATACATCAATAGTATTATCTTGATAATTTCCTAATTCTAAATCTGAGATATGTTTTAAAATGCTATATAGTTTTTTATTTCTTTCAATAACCGTTGCTCCTAAACGAGTGTTATTGGTATCCATATCACTAAATAAACCTTTAAAATCTTCTTCAGAAGCTGTTCCAATAGCCGAACTTTCTATTTCTTTGAAAATATTATTTAATATTTCATTTAAATTTTCATTATCTTGACCATTTTTAACAACATTAATAAATAATGAAGAAGGTTTAATAAAGAAACCTTTTTCTTTTATTAATGTTTCTTTAGAATTAATTGCATCCTGATCAGATATTAAGGCATAATCAAAAGCAGTATTACCTGCTTCACGTTCATTATCATTGATATATTTTGTGATATTTTCGGAAATAAAACGGTAAAAAAGCGTAACTAAAACATATTGTTTAAAATCTCAACCATCTACTGATCCACGCAACTCTTCAGCTATTTTTCAAATAGAATTATGAAGTTTTTTTCTTTCTTCTTGTTTTTTATTATCAATCATATTGTTTCCTTTTTTATTTAAGCTAGATTATTCTAATAATTTATCAATTGTTTCTTTAGAAAAATTTTTGACTAAGAAAGATCCCACAACAGCTAAATCAACGCCAGAATCAAAACATTTTTTAATGTTAAAATCTTTAACTCCACCATCAATTTCAATAATAGTATTTAAATTATTTTTATCAATATATTCTTTTAACATTTTTACTTTTGTATATGTATTCTCAATAAAACTTTGGCCACCTCTACCAGGATATACACTCATTGGTAGAACTAAATCAAAATTTTTAAGTAAGGGTAAAATTTTATCAACTTCTGTATCTGGATTAAAAGCTATCCCAATTTTTACATTGTCTTTTTTTGCTTGTTTTATTAATTTTTGGATTTGGTTTTCATTTTTAAAGGCTTCATAATGAAAAGTAAGAATTGCATCAAACTTTTTAAATAAATCATAATAATAATTTATATCTTTGACCATTAGATGAATATCCATTTGATGTTTTGGGCATTTATTATAAATTTGTTCTATTTCTTTATATGATAAAGCTTGATTGGGAACAAATTCTTGATCCATAACATCATAATGAACATTGTTAATATTTCATTCAATTAGTTTATTAACATAATTAATTAATTCATCTTTTGAAACATCTAATATTGATGGACTAATTTTTTTCATAATATCTCCTTTATAAATTAATACATTGGTTCAAGCATACGTTTAATGAAACTAATGTAGTTGTCATATCTTTCTTTTTTAATTACTCCACTTTCAACTCTTTTTTTAACTTCGCAATCTTCTAATTTTTCATGATAATGTCTACAACCTCTAAATTTACAAAATACTGAAGCTTCTCTAAATGAATTAAATGCTATTGGCATTTCATCAATTGTTAAATCAAATTCAATTGATGAAAAACCCGGAGTGTCAATTATTTCACCACCACCAAAGTCAATTAGACTAACTTCGCGAGTGGTATGTTTACCACGATTTAGAGCTTTTGAAATAGCCTGTGTTTCAAAATTAGTTTTAGCTAAATAGTTAATTAATGTTGTTTTACCAACTCCCGTTTGTCCAACAAAAAAACTTGTTTTATGTCTAAATAATTCACATAACCCATCAAATCCAGTATTATCTTCATAGTTGATTTCAAACACTTTATAGCCTTGATCTTTGTAATAGTTAATCTTTGATGTTGAGGTTAAATCTTTTTTAGTTAAAACAATAATCGGTTCAACATTTTTGTTCTCAATAATTATTAAAAATTTATCAACTAATTGTGAACTAAATTCGGGTTCAACTAATGACATGACTACAATTGCCTGATCAACATTTGCTATTTTAGGACGAATAAAGAAATTTTTTCTACCTAAAATATGATGAATCAAACCATCTTTTTCAAATTCAACATTATCACCAACAATAGGTTTCATATCTAAAAGTCTTAATTTACCCGAACCGCGTACACGGTAAACTTTTTTATCTTCAAATGATTTAACATCATAAAAGCCTGCTACTGATTTAACAATTTTGCCTTTTTCCACTTTACCTTCTTTACTTTTTAAAATAATCTACTAAAAAAATAATTAAATAAATTAATAATCCAACTGCAGCACTAGAGCCTAAAGTTATTAAGGCTATTGTTAAAGATTTACTAATTTTTCTTTTTTTATTAACATCCTTGTTTGATAAATCCAAACGTTTTTCTAAAGCTGCTTGTGGCTGTAAACAATGATTTAAATCACTTATTATTTCCACACAATTCTTATATCGATCTGATGGGTTTTTTGCTGTACAGCGGATAATAATATTTTCAACTGCTTGTGGTATTGTTTTACCTACACCTTCTAATGGTGGTATTTCGCCATTAATTTGTAATAATAGCACTGCTTGAGCATCAATTCCTTGATATACAGGATGACCTGCCAACATTTCATAAAGAATCATTCCAAAAGCATAAATATCACTTTGAATTGATGCTGTTTGACTTCTTGTAGGAATTTCAGGAGCAAGATATTGAACCGAACCAACAGTTTTATTATCTGCGGTTACCCTTAAAGAATCATCGCTTAAAGAAATTCCAAAATCAATTAATTTAACAGTGTTTGTCTCTGATTCAATTAGGATATTACTTGGTTTTAAATCCCGATGAATAACATTTGCTAAATGAATGTCAGCTAAGCCTTCGCAAATTTCTCTCGCTATCCTTACCGCCTCTTCAACGGGAATTTTTTTATACTTAGAAATTAAACTTCTTAAATTAATACCTTTAATTAATTCCATTGCATAATAAGATTCGTTTTCACTAACATAATAACCAATCATTCGCACAACGTTTTTAGAGTTTATTGTTTTTAGTACATTACATTCATTTTTGAATCTTATTTGATTAACTTCTTTTTTGGTTGCATCAAATACAGTTAATATTTTAATTGCCATTCTTTTACCTGTTTTTTTGAAAGTTGCTGAATAAACCTCGCCGTATCCGCCACTTCCAATTAAAACAAAGTCTTCAAAGTGTTTGTTAACATTATCATATTTATCTAATCTTTTTAACATATTTAAAACTCCAACAATAAAACAGTAAGATTGTCTTTTGACATATTTGTTTTAGCAATTTTTATTAACTTTGTACATTTTGATTCTAAATCTAATTTTTTATCTTGCAATATTTGTTCAATATTTGGTTTATCAATATAATCATGTACACCATCTGAGGTCAATAATAAGTATTTTACTTTCTCATCACTTTTTAATAAAAAACTATCGCACTTCATTGTCTTTTTAGGTCCTAAACAACTTACTAATTTATTAGCATCAGGTAATAATTTGGCAGATTCAATGTCAACATTCTTAATTTTAACAAGTTGATGCAATAGATTTTGGTCTGTAGTTATCTGATGAAGTAACCCATTATAAGCATAGGTCCTTGAATCACCAATATTAAATATATAAGCTTCTTTATTTAAATTAAAAACCAGGGCAGCTGTTAAAGTTGTCCCCATGTCTTCATAATCTTTATTATCTTCAACAATTTTCTTTAATGATTTTTTAACATAGCTTAACGCGTTATTAAATCATTTATTAATAGATTTTTTATCATCGAAATTTATATCCTTATTAAAACGTTCATAAAAGTATTTGAAAAGATAGTCTATAGTTTTTTGTGAACATAGCGAACCCCCAAAATGGCCTCCCATTCCATCACATAAAACTGCAAGACTTCAATCGCCCAAAAAAGCAATTGAAGCATTATCTTGATTTTCTTTTCGAAATTTTCCTTTATCAGTTTTAATAATATAATCCATTTATCCTATGCCTTCCTACCAGCTTCGCCTTGATCATTAGCTTCAATTATATGAGCAAAGTTATCTTTAATGATTTCTTTAATTTTATTAACTGTGTCTTCGATTGAATTATTCACAACTACATATTTAAACATTGATGAAAGAATAATCTCTTCTCTTGCCTTGTCTAATCTTTTTAAAATTAAATCATATGTTTCTGTATTTCTTGTTTCAATTCTTCTTTCAAGTTCAGTTAATGAAGGTGGCATTAAGAAAATTGAACAAATTTCATCTTCTCTTCCTTCTTTACGATATTTTTCAATTATTTGTTTTGCTCCGTTTGTTTCAATTTCTAAAAATGGAATTTTTCCAGAACTAAGAATATTTGAAATTTCTGAATATAAAGTTCCGTAATAATTATCAAAATGTTTTGAATACTCTAATAGTTTATTTTCTTCAATGAAAGTTTCAAAAGTTTCGCTTGGAACAAAATAATAATGAACACCATCAATTTCACCTTCACGTGGTTTTCTTGTAGTGATTGAAACTGACAATTTTAATTTTAAATCTTGATTAGTAAATAAACTTTGTTCTACAGTGCCTTTTCCAACACCAGAAGGACCAGTAAAAATAATTAACTTTTTCTCCATATTTTTCTCCTTATTTATTTTTAAATTAAGACAAATTATTATATTAATAATCAATTATACATTTTTGCTATGATTTTCTTCTAATAAAGTAAATATATATTTTTCCATATTTCTTCATTTTTACAATTTCAAAGCCATTTTTTTCATATAAAAAATCTTGTCAATCTGTTTCGACAATAATCTGACCTTCCAATTTTATCATCCCATTTTCTGTTAAAATATCAATACATTTAACCAGTAACTCCTTCTCAATAAAAGGAGGATCTAAATAAACAAAATCAAATTTCTTCTCTAAATTTTTCTGTAAAAAAGTTAAAGCATCAGTGTTAAAGACCTGTAAGTTTTCCTCGTTTAAACTTGCTTTATTTTCTAAAATAATTTTATATGCAGCGCGATCTTTTTCAACACAAGTTGCTTTTTTAGCACCTCTTGATAATGCTTCTAAACAAAAAGAACCCGATCCTGAAAATATATCTAAAAATTCTTTACCTTCAATATCAAATTGGATTGAAGAAAAAATTGCTTCCTTAGCACGATCAACAGTTGGTCTTGTTGTAGTTTTTGATGGTTGTTTTAATATTCTTGAACGGTATTTTCCTGCAATAATTCTTAACATAATAATAATTATAATAATTTATAAAAATAGTGTAATATTTAACTTATTAAATATTTATAATTTTTCTATTATAAATGGGTAATTAATGAAGGGAAAATAATATGGCAGAAAAACAAAAATCAAAATTTGGAAAATTTTTATTAGGACTATTTATTAGTGCAGTTACTTTAGGTTTTTTAGGTACTGCTGGTTATTTTACTTACAATGCAATTTTTAAAAAAAATAAAGCCCAACACTCAGACGAAGGAGGAATAACTCCCTTAAATCCTGATGAAAATCAAGATGGTGAAGATAATGTTGAAATTAACAAAAGCAAAAATATTGTAATAGAAAAAAGAGAATCAGATAATGCTTTAATTTTCAATAGAAAAGATACAAATGATTCAAATGATTTAAATAAAAACTTTGTTATTGGGAATTTATCTTTTTTAGAAAAACCTGTAGCTAAAGATAAAAATAATAATCCAATATATTTCTTAGGGCAAAAAGGTTTAAAACTATTAAATGATATGTTTAAAAAACGTGCAATTTTTGGACCTGAAATTAATGCTGTTAAACTTATAAATATTAATGTTAATAATTCTCATATTTCCGATGATAGAACTAATGGCGCGTATTTTCCTTCTTCAAAAGAAATTTTTATTTTCCTTAAGGGCATTTTGGATGAAAACCTAGAATTACTAAGTAAGCCAGTAGAAAAAAGGGTTGAAATGATTTTTGGCGTCCTAATGCATGAATATACTCATCATATTGATAATATGTATAATAAAGCAATCAAAAGAGATGATCCACTTTCTAACAATGACTTAATTGAGTACGATGGTGATCATGATCATAAACACTTTGAAGTAAACAATGAAAAATTTTTAAGTGAATTTAGATTTAATCTTAATTACATTGGAAATGCCGGGGATAATCGTTTATTAAGAAGTAATGAGGATTTTTACTACGATAAAGATCAGATTCCTGTTTATCGCTTTTTTAGTGCTAATGATTTATTTAGAGCTGCAAATGTTAATATTGATTTAAGTGAAAAGAAAAAATATGAAATTTTAGATAGCAAGAAATATTTCTTTAATAACAATAAATATCAAGGAATTACTTTTTCTTCTCCAACTTCAATTAAAACTATTAGATATACATTTTCAATGACTGAGCTTTTTCCAAGAGAAATTATTAAATTATCTTTAGGGCCAAATGCTTGATTTTATAATCCTAGCCGTAGCTTGACTGAAAACTTCTTTTACTTCCAAAAAGAAAATAAAAAATTACCAGGCTTAATTTTTAATGCCGCTGGTGATGATATTTTAAAAAACCTGGCTTTTTTACAAAAAACTACCTACCCTCTTGATCGAGAATTAGTTACTTTCGCTTCAAACTGAGTTTTTAAAGATCAAATAGAGAATTTTAAATCTAATATTTTAAATCACGAAACTAACACCTATGAAAAACCTTTTAAAAATGTCGGTGATTCTAGACAAAAAGGATTATTTAAGGCCTATATCGATTTAATGGGTTGAGGTGAATTAATAAGTTTTACAAATTATAATTTAAATAATAATAAAAAGGATTATATTAATTTTGGTGGTTATTTTCAATTACCTAAAAAACTATTAGAAAGTAAGAAATTAGATAATGTAAAATCTAAAATATTTTTAGTAGATAAGGACGACAAAAACAACTTTATGTCACTTGATTATAATATTAATGATTATAACTTTATAAGTAAAAAGAAATGAAACTCAATTTTTCAATATCACAAGGATAATACAAAACAAGAAGACTACTGAGATGAATCTTGAATTTATCCTGATTTATTTAATAAAGATTATCAATATGTTTCTTATTTTATAAATAACATTAATAAAAATACTTTAAAATCTAAATTTAAAAATAAGAAATTTGATATTAAACTCTGAATTGATTTAGATAATAATGGAGAATATGACTTGAATCTAAAAGATAACAAGGAAATATTCTCGTTATTAAATGATAATAATTGAAATAATATGGGGAACAACTTCTTTACAAGATACCAAAATAATAAACGACGCACAACAACTTATCGAAAATCAGAATCACAACATATTAACTCACTAGAATATGAAGTATTTAAAATGTCTTTAGACACTAATGATAAAAAATATTATTATTCAATCGAAAATTATTAAGCCAATAATAATTGGCTTTTTATTTTAATCCTATTTATCAAGTATAATTTTTTTATGAAAAAAATTAGAATAGTTTTAGCTGGAACAGGTGAATTTTCAAAAACAATTTTTAAATCATTAATTTTGGATTCAAGATTTGAAGTGCTTTGTTTGATAAGCCAACCAAACAAAAAAATGGATAGAAATAAAAATATTATTTTGACCCCAATAGCACAATTAGCTAATGAGTTTGGTTTAAAAATTTTTCAACCAAATAAAATTAAAGAAATTTATGAAGACTTAAAATTATTAGAATTTGACTTTTTTATAACAGCATCATTTGGTCAATTTATTCCAAATAGCATTTTAAGTTTACCTAAAAAATTGGCATTAAATGTCCATGGGAGTTTGTTGGAAAAATATCGTGGCGCGTCACCAATTCAATATACTTTATTAAATAACGACCAAATAACGGGGGTTTCCTTAATAGAAATGATTGATAGAATGGATGCCGGCGATATTCTTAAATCATTTCAAATTAAAATAAAAGCAGAAGATACTGCCTTAGAACTTTTTGATAAACTTGCAAAGAAAACATCATTAGTTATTGGCAATTGACTTGAAGAAATTTACAACAACAATTTTGAACGTAAAATTCAAAATGAAGAATTAGTTACTTTTGCGCCTAAAATTCAAAATGAAGAAGCGGAACTTTTTACAAATATAACTTGCCAACAAGCATTAAATAAAATAAGAGCTTTTAATGATCAGCCAGGTGCTTTTATTATTTATAACAATAAAAGATTAAAAATTTTTAGAGCTAGCTTATCAAAAATAAAAACACCAATTAAAATTGAATTCTTAGATGGTTTTTTATACTTAATTGAATATCAATTTGAAGGAAAGAAAAAGGTTATTTATGAAGTTTAACTTTATAGATTTTTTATCCTCTCAAAAGAAAGAAAAATATTGAGAGAATATTGAAAAAGTGATATCAAAAGATAATTTTGTGCCAAGCAAAGAATTAATTTTTGCTGCTTTTGATAATTTCGATTTTGATAATTTAAAACTTGTTATTATTGGTCAAGATCCATATCCGACTAATAATAATGCTGATGGCCTTGCTTTTTCTACCAACAACTTAAAAACTCCGGCTTCACTCAAAAATATTTTTTTAGAAATTAAAAACTCTTATCCGAATTCAACTTTTTTAACCAATAATTTAAGTGCTTGAAAAAATCAGGGCGTTTTACTTTTGAATACAATTTTAACAACAGAGGAAAATAAAACTCTTTCTCACAAGAATATTGGATGAGAAATATTTAACATTAACTTATTAAAGAAATTGATTTTAATAAAACCTAATACTTTGTTCTTAACTATGGGAAAAGATGCTTTTGATTTTATTAAAGAACTTAATGTAAATGAAGATTTAATTTTTAAAACTCCTCATCCTTCGCCGCTTTCTTGTTGAAGAGGTTTTATTGGAAGTAATGTTTTTAAGAAAATTAATGACAAACTAAAACAATTAGGTAAAAAAGAAATTGATTGAAGTACAAAATAACATAATTAAAATAAAAATGTTTATAATTTAAGAATACTATTAAAAATAGTATTTTTTTATTTAGAAGGAGACTTTATGATATCAAATTATGAAACAAAACGTAATAATAATATGTTATTAAAAGTTGCTTACGAAGGACAAGAATTTTGTTCATGTGTTGCAACTACTCATAAGTATGTAACAGAAAACTTTGATAAAAATGTTGCTTACATTTACGTTTCAAAAGAAGTAAAAGATTATTATGGTTTTTTAAAAATTGTCGACCATATTATTAATTTAAAAAGAAGAAACTATCAAATTGATATTGCTTCATTTGCAGAATTACCATTTTTAACAACCGAAGAAGTTTTAAGAGCTTTTGTTACAAGAATGGCTTTCTTTGATGCTAAATTATTCTCAGCAAAAAAAGAAGATAAAAAATCTAAAGAAAATAAAATTGAATTATCACTATTTTTAGAAGATAAAAGTTATCTAAAGTTTGTTAAGAAATTGATTTTAATTTCAGAAAACGTTACAAAAACTCGTGACTTACAAATTACACCTCCAAACATCGCAACAAGTGAATGAATAGCACGTGAAATTAAAAAAGACTTCGCAAACATTGAAGGTTTAACTGTTAAAGTATTAAACAAACCAGAAATTGAAAAATTAGGAATGGGATTATTACTAGCAGTTAATGCTGGTTCTTCATATCAACCACGTGTTGTTATTGTTGAATATAATGGAAATCCAAAAAGCAAAGAAAAATTTGTTTATGTTGGTAAAGGAATTACCTTTGATACCGGTGGTTATAACACTAAAGGATACCATATGGAAGGTATGAAATTTGACATGTCGGGTTCAGCTATCGTTGCTTACGCTGTTAAAGCAATCGCTCAATTAGGAATTAAAGCAAACGTAGCTGCGATTATGATGTTAACCGATAATGCTATTGATACACATGGTACAGTTCCTGAATCAGTTGTTAAATCAATGAGCGGTAAAACAGTTGAAATTACAGATACTGATGCTGAAGGTCGTTTAGTATTAGCTGATGGTATTTTCTATGCTGCTAAGAAATTAAATGCTTCTCTAATTGTTGATGTTGCTACATTAACCGGAGCTATGTTAAGAGCGTTAGGTAAAACATACTCAGGAATCTATGCTACAAATGATGAAAGATGAAACATATTCAGTGAAGCAGCTCAAGTAGCACATGAAAAAGTTTGAAGACTTCCAATGCATGAAGACTTTCATAAAACAAATAAAACATCATTAGTTGCTGATTTAAATAACTACAATAATTCTTCAAAAGCAGATTCAAACTCAGCAGCAATGTTCTTAAATGAATTTGCTAACAAAGTTGATTTCATTCATTGTGATGTTGCAGGAACTGCAGATGCAAATAACACAGGTTTAGGTATTTTAGTTTCTACATTAGTTGAATTAGCCGAAAAACAAAAATAAAGAAAGTAAGGAGAAATACTATGGAATTAATTAAAAAAATTGATACAAAACGTAATGATTATTTACTACTAAAAGCTGTTTTTAAAGGCGATGAATTACCTGCTAACCTTGTTGAAAAAGAATTCGCAATTACAGAATTTTTAGCACAAAATGTTGCTTATGTGTACATGGGTGATAGAGAAAATATGGGATTTGACAAAATGTATGATTTTGCTAAATCTTTGGCTTTAAATGCTGCTAGAAATTATCAAATCGATTTACAAACATTTCCTGTTGATAAAAATATTTGTATTTATGATACAACTGATGCTTTTACAAAAGGAATTAACTTTTCTGCTGCCAAATTATTTAACAAAAAAACTGTTTATAAAAAAGAAAACAAAAATAACCTTTCATTATATTTAGAAAATCCTCAAAAAGATCTATTAGATTATTTTAACAAAGCCGTTATTCTTTCAGAAGCACAAAACTGAGCAAGGGACTTAGGTGTTACACCTCCAAATGAATTAAACTCAGAACAATTAGCTGCAATCGCTGAAAAAGAATTAAAACAATACAAGAATTTATCAGTTACTGTTTTAACTAAAAAAGAAATTGAAAAATTAGGAATGGGTTTACTTCTTTCAGTTAACAGAGGTTCTGTATTTGAACCAAGAGTTGTTGTTATTGAATACAACGGAAATAAAAAATCAAAAGAAAAAACTGTATTAGTTGGTAAGGGAATTACCTTTGACTCAGGTGGTTACAACATTAAAACTGGTCGTCACATGAATGGAATGAAATATGACATGGGTGGATCAGCAGTTGTAGCAGCAGTAATGAAAGTTATTGCTCAAACCAAACCTGAAACAAACGTTGCTGCTATTATGTGTATTACTGATAACAGAGTTAATGGTGATGCTTCATTACCAGACTCAGTTTGAACTTCAATGAGTGGCAAAACAGTTGAAGTTAACAACACCGATGCTGAAGGTCGTTTAGTTATGGCTGATGGTCTTTACTATGGTGCTACAAAATTAAATGCCACAAGATTAATTGATGTTGCCACATTAACTGGAGCAATGATCATGGCCCTAGGTGATACATACACCGGAGTTTGAAGTACAACTGATAAAGGTTGAGAGGATGTGCAAAAAGCTGCTAAAATTCAACATGAACTTGTTTGAAGAATGCCACTTGATGAAGAATATGCTGAATACATTAAGGGATCAATTGTTGCTGATTTAAAAAATACAGACTTTACCGGAAACGCTGGTTCTTCTTCCGCTGCAATGTTCTTAAATGAATTTACAAATGGTGTTGAATACATTCACTTTGATATCGCTGGAACATGTGATATTAATGAAAAACCAATGTTTGCAATGGTTAAAACTATTTCAGAATTGGTATCAAAATAATTTAACTTAAAAACAGGTTTTGGCCTGTTTTTTTGTTTGTATTCTATAATCAGTTTTATTTGCTATAATTGTAATTGTATTAACTGCAAAAAAGGGGGTAATTAATACATTTTTTATAAATTGATTACGAAACATAAGAAGAACAATTAAGACAAAAACATATCGTCTTTCAATTTTTGAAATTGCTTTATTTGGATTATTGCTTTCTTTATATATGATTATGGCTTTATTCGAAAGATTTGTTTTTGTTGGAGCTTTTAATATATCGATTACTTATGCAGTCTTTATTGTTTTTGGACTTGCTCTTGGACCTTGAAAAGGTGCTATCATTGGAATCTTATGTGATACACTTAACCAAGTCATTTTTGGGATATCTACATGAATGCCAGAATACGCTCTTATACCTGTTTTAATAGCATTTCTATCTGGGTTTTTTATTAATAGTTTAACTAAAGGCAGCGATAAAAAAACATGAATTATTGGCTTTATATTTTTAGCTATTATTACAATTATTTTTATCGTGATTTTAGCCAGAGAATACAACTCGCTTCCACTAAGTGAAACCTCAATTAAAAGAAAGAAAAAATATTCACTTCAAGCTGTTATTGGGATATCAACATTTGGAATAAGTTTAACCTGAATACTTTCAATTATTTTTCTTACTTTATATATTAAAACCAAAAGTATAAAAACTAAATATTCTTCCTACCTTTTATTTAATATTTTTATTACTGTATTTGCAATTATAGTAATTACAAGATGGTTATGAGGTCCTTTTGCTTATATAAATTATCATAATCGTTTCAGAAGTGGAACATGAAAATATAATGAGTATTATTTCTTTTTTATGGTTCCCATTATTTTTAAAAGCTTAATTGAAATTCCAATTTACACATTTTTAATTTTTTCAATTTATCCAATTATTAGAATTATTAAAAATAAGATTAATTATACTTCTAAAAAAATAAGTGTATATTAAAAACTGGCCTTGTAATTTAGCCAGTTTTTTATATTAATTATTTCACGGGGAATTCAGTAACAAAAGCGTATGATTCAATACCGTCTTTTTGATATCTAACAACAACAGAAATTTTTGTTTCATTTTTATTTACTGTAAATTCAGTTGGTTTTATCATTGTATAACCTTCAGGAACTTTTGTTGTATATACTAGATTTTCAAGTTTAAAATCTGCTTTAGTATATTTACCATTATATGTTAATTTTCTATCAAAACCCTTGACTTTAATTTCTTCAGTTAATTCAAGTTTTTTAAGATCTGCCTCACCGTATTTTGTTGTATCAATTTTTAATCTTGTTGAACTTAATTTAGAATAATCCCTATTAATAATATCTGATAAACTTCCAAATGTAATTTTAATAGATTTTAGTTTTTCACCTTCAAATACTGGTTTTGAAAAGATTAATACGTTTTGAATATCAACAAATGTTTTTGTATAGTTATAGAAAAATAGCTCAGAATCTCTCTTGAGTGTTTCTCTGTTAAATACAAAATGTTGTGCTCTAACAAAGTTTTCTCCCTCAGATTTAATTAAGTCTTCAACTTCCTTGTTTAATAATAAAAGCGGTTTTGATTTTAGATTTTTTAAAGCTTTATCATGAATATATCTATATCCAGCCACTTCTGTTAAGTGTTCATCTTCTGTCGTATCCTGAAAATCAACAAGTTCAACTTTGCTATATTTTACTTCGTCTATTGTTGCACTTGGAGCCTCATAATCTTCAACAGGGTCTTGACCTTTTTCTTTTCTAATTTTATTTAATTCATCAACACCAAGTTTAGATAAATCAATTATAATTTCTCTTGAAGTTTTTGGACTTTCTAATCAATTGTCAAAAGACACTTCTACAATAACTTTTCTAGTTTCTTCTTCAGACCTTACTTCTTTAAATAAATAATGTAATTGATTATTTTTCTTTGTTAATCAATATGATTTATCAGTCAATTTAGCGTAATCTTCTCTTTGTAAGAAAGTTTTATCTTTTGAATAAAAAGGATAAATATATAATTCTTCAAATTGAGCATTTAAGTATGCAATTTGTTCTTGTTCTGTTAGATTATGAGGATTAATTGAATTTTCTTTTGAGTATCTTTCTTTATCAATTAAGATTGTTGCTTTCTTACTAATTTCTTCATTAGTTTTTGAAGTTAATAAAACATCAATTTTAAATGTATTTTCACTTTCTTTAACAAGATTTGAAAGTTCAAAATTATATAAATCTTTATTGTATTCATCAACAACAAAATTTGGTTTATCTTCAAAGTTATTAATTGTTAAATTAGTGTTAACATGTTGGTAAGCTTTTTCATTTAAGAATCTTACTTTTAAAGAAGTTAGATTTTGATTTAGTTGTTCTTTTTCTTGATTTTCTTTTTGAATATCAGCTTCTGACTTAGCTCAACCTTTTAAAGTAAATGATTGGTTTTTAGTATGTCCAAAATCTGAACCAATTTTTTGAAGTTTATAAATAATTGTAATATCTGATGTTTCTTCATTTTTTACTGCTTTATATTTACTAAACTCAAATTCTTTTGGTAAGGTATAAGCAATTTTTTCTACATCAGCATCTGCTAATTTTGTTTCTGAAATATTTGGATAACTAAAAGTTAAGTATTCTTCAGCTAATATTAATAATTCTTGATCAGTTTTTGAATAAAGAGCAGTAATATTAGCTTTCATTTCTTCTTTTGCTTTTGTAATTAAAACGGTAATGGCTTCAATTTCAATTGACTTAGTTGAATTTGCCAATATTTTTTTAGCATTACTAATAGCAACTTCATAAGTTTTTGCTTGCACTTTAGTAAAAGCTAAAGAGTTTTTATTTGCATTAAATAATTCTTCAATTAATTTAATTTCATTTTCTAATAGCGTTTTAGCTTTGGTTGTATCTTCTTGATTTACTTTGTTGTTGCAAGAAATAGATAACATAGGAATAACCATTGTTGGTGCTATTAAAGTAAGAGATAGTAAAAATTTTTTGCTTTTAGACGTTTAATTTCCTTTCAATTTTAAAAGAAAAAGGCCACAAAAAATGTGGCCTCTTATCCTTAATTTATTTTGTTTAAAATTTGCAATTTATTTTGTTTCATTTTATGCCAAAAATTATAACACAAACCTTATTTTAAGAAAAATTTTAAAAAATAAAAGCCCAGATTGGGCTTTTTTTAAGCAACTATGCGTATTTAATATATAGCAACATCTAGTGCTTCTTTTTAAATACACTTATATTATATTATTTTTAATGATAAAAATTTTTAAATGAGTAAATTATTCTTCATTTTGGTCTAAATTTTGATTTACTAAATCTAGATCTATATCTTGTGTAACTTCTTTTAATTCATTTTCAGTTAATTCACGTTCTTGTGATTCTTCTTCAGTTTCATTAACTATTTTAGCTACACCAACAATTGATGAATTTCTTTTCTTTAGATTAATCAGTTTTACGCCTTTTGTATTTCTTCCGGTAATGCTTACTTGTTTTAATGAAAATCTTATTGAAACACCTTCGTCAGTAATAACGATAATATCTTCAGTTCCTTTAACAGCTGCAGAGTAAGCTAATTCGCCAGCCTTATCTTCATTCAAGGCTAAAACACCTTTCGAGTTTCTTCTTGTTTTTCTAAAGGTATCAACAGGACTTAATTTACCAAAACCATTAGCGCCTAAACTAAAAATATATTTTCCTTCAGAAGATGTTGAAACTGATACAACTTTTTCATTATCAGAAAGTTTAATACCAATAACACCAGCTGCAATTCTTCCCATTGAATTAATATCTGCAATATCAAATCTACACATTTTTGAGTTATTTGCTGCAATGTAAATTTCTTCACTATCTGTTGCAACTAAAGCATCAACTAATGTATCGCCTTCTTTTAATCCAAATGCTAATTTACCATTTTTATTAATTAATTTATATAGAGATAAACTTGATTTTTTAATAATACCTTTTTTTGTTGCAGTAATTAAGAATTTTTCTTTTTCATAATCACTATCATCAACACTTAGTATTTTTACAACCTTTTCATCTTTGCCAAGTGAACCGATAATATTAACAATTGGAACACCTTTGGATTGTTTTGTCCCAATTGGAACTTCATATCCTCTAACACGATATACTCTTGCATCAGTAGTAAAAATTAATAAGTCAGTATGGGTGTTTGCTACCAATATATCTTGAATATCATCATCTTGGTATGTTTTAGCTGTTGAAACTCCAACACCTCCACGTCCTTGTTCTTTATATTCATCTAAGTCAAGACGTTTTAAATAACCGTTAGTTGTAACTGTAATAACAACATCTTTTCTAGGTATCAAGTCTTCATTATTGATATCAGAAGCTTCTTCTCAATTAATTTCTGATTTACGTTTATCACCATATGCTTCTTTTAGTTCTTGTAACTCTTTAACAATTAAATCGATTAAAGCATTTTTATCGCCAAGTATTCTTCTATACTCAGCAATTCTTTCGTGAAGTTGATTTAATTCTTCGTTCATTTTTTCAATAGCCAAGCCGGTTAATCTTCCTAATCTCATATCAACTACGGCTTTAGTTTGAATTTCTGTTAAATTAAACTCATCACTAAGTTTCTTTTGTGCTTCTGCATCAGTTTTAGATTGTTTGATAATAGCAATAACACGGTCTATATTTTCAACACAAATTTTTAATCCTTCTAAAATGTGTGCTCTTGCTAAATCTTTTTCTAAATCAAATTGTAATCTTCTTGTTACAACATTTATTTGGTGTTGTAAATAAACTTCTAAAGCTGATTTAAGATTTAACTTTTGGGGCTCGTTATTAACTAGAGCAACCATGTTAAATGAAAATCTAGTTTGGAATTCTGTTAATTTAAATAGTTTATTTAATATAACTTCAGGAACATAGTTTTTCTTAATTTCAATAACAATTCTAATTCCGTCACGGTTTGATTCATCTCTAAAGTCTGAAACACCTTCAATTTTCTTATCTTTAATTAAATGACTAATGCTTTCAATTAAAGAAGACTTATTTTTTCCATAAGGAATTTCAGTAATTAAAATTTTAGATTTACCATTGCTTAATTCTTGAATTGTCGCTTTTGAACGAATAGTTACACGGCCAACTCCAGTCTCATAAGCTCTGATTAATCCTTCCTTATCAAAAATGATTCCGCCAGTTGGAAAATCTGGCCCTTGAATATATTGCATTAATTCTGCGATTGTAATGTCTGGGTTTTTTGCTAAAGCGCAAACACCATCAATAACTTCGCCTAAATTATGAGGAGGAATACTTGTTGCCATACCAACGGCAATTCCATAAGATCCTGAAACTAATAGGTTAGGAAATCTTGAAGGCAAGACAACAGGTTCTTTTTCAGTACCATCATAGTTATCAATAAAATCAACTGTGTTCTTTTTGATACCATCTACCATTGCTCCAGCAATTTTAGACATTCTCGCTTCAGTATAACGCATAGCAGCAGCAGAGTCTCCATCAATAGAACCAAAGTTACCATGACCATCAATTAAAGGATAACGTAAAGAAAAGTCTTGAGCCATTCTAACCATAGCTTCATAAACAGAACTATCACCATGTGGGTGGTACTTACCTAATACATCCCCAACGATACGCGCTGATTTTTTATGTTGAACATTATGAAACATACCAAGTTCACTCATACCGTATAGAATTCTTCTATGGACAGGTTTTAATCCATCTCTAGCATCTGGTAAAGCACGAGCAACAATAACGCTCATTGCATATTCTAAAAATGAGTTTTTCATAACTGTTGCTAAATCAGCAGGTTTTAATCCATTTTCTTCGCTATCTAAAATTTGACTTTGAACAGTATAACCTTCTTTATCTTGTGGAATATATTCTTCATCTTCGTCGTCAACTATTTCTTCCTTGGCTTCTTCATCAAAAACTCTTTGAATTTCGTCGTTAACAATATAAAAATCTTCTATTTGTTCATTTTTATCTTCCGGTTTGTCTTCTAATTCTGGTTTTAGTTCTTTATCATCGTCAATTAGCATAAATGTCCTCCTATAATATATTACAAAAGTAATATATTAATTATACCAAAAAGAAGACAAAGTAAAATAAAAACACAGCACGCTGTGTTTAAAATTTGAAAGCTATAAAATATATATTTTTACCTTCGTTTTTAAATTTTTGTTCATAATCAGTCAAACAATTTTCAATTTCGAAATTGCAATTATGTAAATCAGTTGTTTGATAAATAATATTTGCTCCTTTAAATTCTTCTAATTGTTCTAAAGCAAACATATACAGTCCTTGATTGTCGGTTTTGAAATATACCATTCCGTCTTTAGCCAAAATTCTTTTGTATTGCTCTAAAAAAGTTTTATAAACTAACCTTCTTTTAAAGTGTCTTTTTTTAGGCCAAGGATCCGAAAAAGTTAATCATATTCTTTTAACCTTTCCTAAAAAATATTTATCCAAATCAATTGCGTCTTTAACAATTATTTTCATATTTTTTAAAGAATTTTTTTCTATTTTCTTTAGAGCTGATAAAGCTGGAGTAGAATATTTTTCCATCCCAATATAGTTAATTTCCGGATGCAAAAAAGCAAGTTCAGACAACATTTTACCTTTACCCATACCGATTTCCAGAACTGTATTTTCTTTTAATTCATAAGGAAAATTATTAATATAAAATTCACTGTCTTCAAGCAAAATAATTGCATTTTTATTATGTCTTAATCTCATAATTTAAATTGTATCCAAAAATATGATTTTAATTTTTTTAAAATACTTCTTTTTTGCATGTTTTTGTTTATAATTTAAATTGATAAATTACTATTTAATAGTTTTTTTATAACATATATATTTTAATAAGAATGAGGAAACATGAATTCTAATAAAGACATTAGAAGTTTTCATGATTTAATACAACAAGATGATCAGGAAAAACCTGAAGAAAGAAAACCGAGAAAACTGTATCAAATGGGACAGTTAACAACAATTCAAGCTTTTAAATATGATGGTACATTATATCGTCAATATGAAGGATGTAAAATTGTCGCTAATCTTGATGATTTTGTTGTTGTTTTATTAATGAAAACCAAAGTTCAAGAAACATCAATAAATTGAGTTGTATCAAAACCAATTTTATTTTTCTTTGCTAAAAACAGATTTTATAATGCTTCGATTACATTGAATGAAAATGGACAAAATCATATTTATGTTAACTTGGCAAGCCCTTTTTTTATTGAAGATGAAATTATAAAATATATTGATTTTGATCTAGATATTAAATGCTATAACGATAACAAGTTTAACGTTATTGATTGACACGATTTTAAAGAGTCAATAACAAAGCTAAATTATCCATTAAAATTGATTTATCGTATTTATAATGAATTAGATTTTTTAGAAGAACAAAGCAGATTAAAAAGAGGTGTTTTTTCTAAAAAATTAATTAATGATATTAAAAAAATGTTAATAAATTCTGGTGATATTTAATTTTTAGGAATTAAAAATAGTGGATTCACCTCCACTATTTTTCTTTTTATTTTTAAGCGATTTCTAATTCTCAAGTAATTTCTTGTGTACCAATTTTTGGAGCTTGACCTTTAATGTATTGTGCTCCTTTATATTTTAGAACTAATATAAATTTTCCACTTTCTTCTTTAACTTCGTAATCTAATTGAGTGTTAATATTAGTGAATTTACCTTTTTTATATGTTGAATTTGTTGGGTGAGCTAATTGATATTGTTTTCCGCCAGGTTGTCATTCAAAATCATTTACTGGCACTAAAATAAAATCATTGTCTTGTAATGTTTTTCAGTTAGGGTGTCCACCTTTAGCAACCTTAGCTACCTTAAATGTTTTGTAACTAAAGTATAAATCAATGCTTTTTTCTTTTAACCCTTTTTTAAATGCTTCTTTATCAATTCCTGTATTAACTTTAAATTTATTTTTAGTTGTTTCAGCTCAGGCATTAATTTCTTGTACATCTGCATCAGGGTTTTCTGTATTACCTGATGTAGATCCTTCGTCGATTTGAGTTGACTTAGAAACGGTAACTGTTATTTCAACAACTGATTTATTTTGTTCTTTAGAAATAGCGTGATTTCCGGTGTTACTAAATGTTGCAGTTTTATATTTAATAATAACTTCATAAACAACAGTTTTAGTGTCATTTTCAGCATCAGTTTGACTTTTTACTTTAATATCATAGTCTAATTGCGAAGATAATGCTACTTGGTTGTTTTTGTTCGTGTATGTTGGTTTTGTAACATTAACAAGTTGAGTGCCATTTAAATTTGCGGTTGATTTAATATCAAAAAGATTTGTCTTGTCACCTTTTCAATTTGGTGTTTTTCCTTTATCTGTAACAACTAATTTTTTACCAACTCTGTCATATCATAATGAAACTTGTTTTTGTAATAATTTTTGTCCATAAGTATCCTTTTGACTTTCCACAATTGTAAAAATATTTGAAAGTGCTTTTACAACTTGATCTTCTTTTGAAGAAGTTCCAGGATTTGGTTGTGGGTTTGGTTGTGGGTTTGGTTGAGGTTGAGGGTCAGGTTTTCCGTCTGAAAGTTTAATTGCGGCAACTTCATTAATAAAAGCTTCTTTAGCTTTTTTAATTTCTTGATCGTTTTGAGCTGCTGCTAAAGCTTGTTGTGCAGTTAAAACTGCTTTAGATAGTTTAACTTTGGTTGATGCTGTAAATCCATTTGAAGTTGATTTAATAATATCTTGAACTGATTTAATTTCAGCTTCAAATAATTGTTTTTCGGTTTGAGCACATGAAAGCGCACTAATTGGAACAATAGTAATTGATGCAATAGCACCTAATGGTAATAAAGTTTTATAAATTTTTTTCATATAATAATCTTTCCTTATTTTGTTTTTTTAGTTAAATTACTTGATTTATTACTTAAATCCTTTTTAATTATAATATTTATTAATAATTTAATAAGTAAATATAACTATATTTAGCAATTAAGTGCAAAAACTGTAATTAAAAATTACGGCCATTTTGGGTCGTAATTTTCTAAATTATTAATTTTAGTCTGATTCTTCTTTGCTTTCTTTTGTTTCTTTATCTTCTTCATTGTCAGAAACGGAATGTTTAGCTAGTTCTTTTTCGAGATCTTTTTTATATTTATCTTCAAAAATATTTTTTTGACCAGACACTTCATTAAATAAAATATTAAAATCTTTTTCTGAATATTCTTCTTTTAATGTTTCTTTGGTTTGAGTTAGATTTTCTGGTAATTTCATATGTTCTGCAATATATTCAATTTCTTCGGCGACAATTGTTTCTTTTATAATTAAAGCATCTTTAATTAATTCTAGTAATTGACGATTTTCCGAAATAATTTTGTGCGCATTTTTTTCTGCGGTTAAAATAATCTTTCTAATTTCTTCATCAATTTCTTGTCCAATTTTACTTGAAAATGAAGCATTTTTCATATAGTCTCTACCTAAAAATGGATTAGAAGTATCTTCTTCATATTTAATAGGACCTAGATCTGATAAACCTCATTCTGTTACCATTTTACGAGCAATATTTGTAGCTTTAGCTATGTCATCGCTAGCACCAGTTGAAACATTATCTTTTCCGTAAATAATTGCTTCAGCAACACGGCCACCCATAAATGATGTAATAATTGCTAATAATTCAGATTTAGAATGATTGTATTTTTCTTCTTCAGGCATCATTAAATTATATCCGCCCGCTTGACCACGTGGAATAATAGTAATTTTTTGCACTTTGTTTCCACCTTTAATTTTTAAACCAACAACAGCATGTCCGGCTTCGTGATAAGCTACAGCAATGTTTTCTTTTTCAGAAATTGTTCTTGATTTTTTAGCAGGTCCTGACATTACTCTATCAATTGCTTCATCAATTTGATCCAATGTTATAAATTCGCTTTTTTCTCTAACACTTAATAAAGAAGCTTCATTAATTACATTTTCAAGTTGCGCCCCTGAAAAGCCTGGTGTTCTTCTTGCAAGTTGAGCAAAATTAATTGAATTATCAATTCTTTTTCCTCTAGAGTGTAATTTTAAAATTGCTTCTCTTTCTTTAATATCTGGTAATCCAACGGTGATTGTTCTATCAAAACGACCTGGTCTTAATAAGGCTGGGTCTAAAACGTCAGTTCTATTTGTGGCAGCCATTATTAAGACACCGCTATTTTCTTTGATACCATCCATTTCAACTAATAATTGGTTTAGTGTTTGTTCTCTCTCGTCATTTCCACCACCAATTCCGGCCCCTCTTGATCTACCTACAGCATCTAATTCATCAATAAAAATAATTGCTGGAGCATGTTTTCTTGCATCTTCAAACATATCTCTAACACGTTTAGCACCAAGACCAACAAACATTTCAACAAAGTTTGAGGCTGAAATAAAGAAGAATGGAACATTTGCTTCACCTGCTGTGGCTTTAGCAATTAAAGTTTTACCTGTTCCTGGAGGGCCTCCTAATAAAATACCCTTAGGAATTCTTGCTCCCGCTGCATCATATTTTTTAGGATTTTTTAAATAATCAACAAGTTCAAAAACTTCCTCTTTAACTTCCTCGTTTCCGGCAATATCTGAAAACTTCTTGTCTGAATATACTCTTTGAGCTAATGATTTATTCCCAATTCCAAATTCACCGCCCATTCCTCTTTTAGCCATTGATTTAAGGCTAAAAATAATTGCAATAATAATAATTCCAAAGAAAATTACATTAATTGCTGGACTTATATATTTATCAAAAATTCCTGCTTTAGGAATTGGTGTTGATATAACGCTTCCCATCGCACCATTATCACCAGTTATTGCTTTTTGAATTGCTCCATAATATGTTGAAGCGCCAGTTCAACTCAGCATCGCTTGTGGCAATTCTCTTTCTAATAAACCACTTAAATTAATTGTGAAAGTATACGATGTAAAAGGATAACTTGGATTATTTAAAATGTTTCCAATATCCGTGGCCTTACCAACAACTGTAACAGTTAAAGTATCTCCGTAAGTATTTTCAATTCACTGTGAAATATAAAAGTCATCATTTATACTTTTAGTAGATTCTCTTACAACTTTTTCTAAAAAGTTCAAATTTTCGTATTTAATTGAGGCTGCTCTAATTTGATCAACGGCGATTAAGATCAAAATAATTAAGGCAATCACACCAATGAAAATACCAATTACTCCAAATAAACCAATTGATTTTTTTTCTTTTGGTTTAGGAGAATGATTATTTGCACTCATATAAAACTCCTTTCTTGTTTTATCAAATATTAATTAAAATTAATAATGTTATATTATAGATTAAAAGTTAAATTTTATCTACTTTTAATTTTCCTTGATGCTTATAAACATAATTTTTGTCGTTAATTTTAAAATGCTTAAAATTTTTTGTTGACTTTATATAGTTTTTAAAAAGATTTAGTTTATTCTTACAAACTTTAACATTTTCGATATTATCATGCAAAAATTCAAACAAAATTTCATTAATAAACTCACAGTCCAAATCTAATAATTTGTAATTATAATCAGAGTTTTTAAAATTTAAATATTTATCTTTAACAATTAAATTTTTATGCTCTAATTCTTTATTTATAAAATTCATTTCATCAATAAGTTTTTGTTTTTCAATTTTTGTTTTTTCTTTTAATTCTATTCTAATTTTATTTCTCGTATAAATAGGTAAAAAATTAGTATAATCAAGTGCGTACGGAATATTAAAGAAATTACAAAATGTTAATATTTCATCCTTAAACCATAAATTAATCATTGGACGAAAAATAGTCATTTCTAATAATTGATTAATATTAGCTATTCCGTAATTTTTAGGTTGTCTTTTACTTTGCTTTTGAAATAAATAAGTTTCTAAATTATCATCTTTATGATGAGCTAAAATCAATGCTGACGCTTTGTATTTATTATAAATTTTTTGATAAAAATCATATCTTTGATCACGGGCAATTTTTTGAAAATTACCATCATATTTTTGATTTTTATCCAAAACTAATGTTTCACATTTTATATTATTTTTTGAACAAAAATTTTCGACAATTTTTTGATCATTTCAAGCATCTTTTCTTTTATTGTAGTTAACACAAGCAACAATAACATTTAAATTCTTCATTAAATTTAGCAACCACATTGAATCTGGACCGCCACTAATTCCCAAAACAAAAGTTGAACTTTTATCTATATTATTTTTTTCAAATTCAAATAAAAATTTTTGTTCTAAATTTTCAAAATTATTTTCCATAGATTTTACCTGAATAGTTATTCATTACATATCTAATATCATTTCCGATAAATTGAATTAAAGCATCAGCGGCGGCATCAACAACTTTCTCAATAATTTTTGAATCAGCAAAACTGAATTTACCTAAAACAAAATTAATTGCATTCTCGTTTCTACCAATGCCGATTTTTAGGCGTTTAATGTCTTGAGTATTTAAATGTTGAATAATACTTTTGATTCCATTGTGTCCACCTGAAGATCCTGATTGACGAATAGTAACTTTTCCTAATTCGGTATCCATATCGTCATAAACAACAATAATATCATCAATTAAAACATCATAATATTCAACTATTGCTTTAACAAATTCTCCACTGTTATTCATATAAGTTAATGGTTTTGCTAAAATAACATCCTTATCTTTATAAAAAATACCATTAAACTTTTTTTCTTTTAAGGGACATTCTAGTTTTTCAGATAGTTTGTCAATTACCATAAAACCGACATTGTGTCTAGTTTTTTCATAATCAATTCCTGGGTTTCCTAAACCAACAATTAGTTTCATATTTCTCCTTTTTACTACTTGTTATATTTCTTTTGTCATAAATATCGAATATTAGTTATTCTATTTGAATCATTATCATTATTAATTCCAAACTCTAAGGCTTCTTTTTCTCCAACAATAACACTATACTCTTTTGCTCTTGTAATTGCTGTGTAAATTAATTTTTTACTTATCAATCTTTTAGCCTCTGAAAATAACACAACAATAACAGCTTTACACTCGCTACCTTGATATTTGTGAACACTAGTACAGTAAGCTGGATATGTGTTTTCAAGGAAAGAATTTCTTGAATAAGTAACAGATTTATTATCATTACCATCAAAATCAACTGTTACATGAGTTAATTTTTTTTCTTTTTTAGAATCAGTAGAATAAATAAATTTTGAAATGTATCCTATTTCACCATTAAAAACCTTTAATTTAGAATCATTGTTTAAATTTATAATCTTATCGTTTAAGGCTAGGATTCGATCACGGTATATCGCTAATTCAGGTTTTTCTTTTTCTCTAAAATAAGTAGATAAAACTTCATTCAATTCATCTATTCCTGTTTCATGCTTATACATAGGACTTAAAACAGCAATTTCTTTTTTATCATATCCCTTTGCTAAAAGTTCTTCAATTTTGTCAATGATTTTGTATTTTAAATCTTTTCTTTTAGTAGGATAAAATTGAGAGTTTTTAGAACTAAATTCGGGAAAAAGTCCATCATTAATTTTTAAAGCATCATTTACAATTTCATAATTTCCTGCCTGACGGTAAATTTTCTTTAACACAATTGTGTCAAAAATATCATTTACAATAAAGTCTTTAATTAAATAACCGCTACCAATAGCTGGAAGTTGATCTTTATCACCAACTAATATGATTTTTTCTAAAGTATATTTTGAAATTCCTTTTAACAATTTATAAAAAAGACCTAATGGAACCATTGAAAACTCATCAATAATTAAAATGCTTACATCAGAAGGTGCATTTTCATTAACAAAATATCTGTTTGTATCTTGATCTCACCATAAGAAACTATGAATTGTTTGAGCTCTTTTTCTTTCTTGATTAGCATTAATATTTATTGTTGCTCTTCCAGTTGGCGTTAAGATGGCAACATCTTCTTCGTGATAATTGTCTAATAATTGATCAATGATTTCATTAGTTATTAATGTTTTACCTGTTCCAGGGTTTCCAGTAATTAAAACTAAGTCTTTAGTTAAAGCTGCTTTAATTGCTTTGGCTTGATTATCATCAAATTTCGAAGGGATACTAAAGATTATATTTGCTTTGCTTTTCTCTTTTTTCTTTAAATTAGCTAGACGTTTTAAAATATATTCTTCCATATAAATGGTGTCACGAGTTGTGTAATAAGATCCATCATTATACTCTAGTTCAACTAAAAGACGTTTTTCTAATAACAAATTAATTGCATCATAAAAATGATCGATATTAGTTACAAGGTTTTCTTCTTTAGAATATTCAAGTAGTATTTTGTAACAATCTTCTTTTTTTATTCTTGTATTACCGGAATTAAAAAAGTAATCTTCAAGTACAGAATATAAATAAGTTGAATTCTTTTGAAATAGTGAAGTAGGATTATATTCTTTAACTATCTTATCAATATCAGATAATTTTATTTTTTCGTCTTCATCAATATCAAAATAAAAATCATATAAACTGTCAAAATATTCATTTAAAAAACTTTTTAAGCTATCGAATTTATTTAAAATTAATTTACATCCTGAATAAGAAACATTAATTTTAAATAAGTGGGTCATATCAACTATATATTGATAATTGTCTTTCACTATTTTCACAAACTGGTTTCACTTTTCTTCTTCAATTCCAAAATCAGGACCAAACATTTTTTTTGAATCGTATATTCTTTGGAAAACATTTTCTCCTAGTTCCTTTATTAAAATATTGGTCTTAATATTTTCCACATCTTTAAAAATTGGTAACTTAATTACTCGATTTATATAATTTAAAGACTCATTGCTCGTTATTTCACTTTGAACAATCTTAAGTGGATAATCATAGTTAATTAAATAACTATCAGAATATTTTGATGAATCGTTTTTATAAATTGTTATTTCATAAGTCTTATCATAAGCTTGAATTTTAAGTTCTTCAAATAAATTATCTTTAATAGTTATTGATATAGAATTGTATAAATTAACATTAACTGGATTATTTTTATCATTTTCAAGAACACGAAAAGCAACAATCAATGTTCTACGATCTTTTGATTGTCATAATCTCTTTTCAAATATCCCAATTACTTGTGAATGTTGTCTCTTCATATCTTTTTAATTGTAGCACAAAGCGACATTTTATATTTTTTTTGACACCTATCCACTTTTAAAGACAATAACTATTTTACTTTTTTGTAAAAAAAAGTATACAATTATTGATAGTTTTAAAATGGAGAATTGAAAATGATTGAATTAAAATATCTTTTAAAAAATAAAGAAGAAGTATTAAAAAAACTTGCATATAGAAACTTTGACCATTCAGCTTTAGATAAAATTTATGAATTAGGGGACAAAAGAAATCAATTAATTCATAACCTTGAAGTTTTACAGGCGCAAAGAAATAAATTGAGCGAAGAAATTGGAATCAAAAAAAGAAGAAACGAATCTTGTGATTTATTAATGGAAGAAGTGAATAAAATCAAAAATGAAATTTCTGAAATTGAAAATGAAACAAATGAAATTGTGAAATTAGTCGATGATTTAAGACTACAAATTCCTAATATTCCTTATGATGATGTTCCACTTGGTTTAGATGAAAATGATAACGTTTGTATTGGAGAATATCCAAATCTAGGTCGTGGGTTAGTTAAAAATGTTTTACCACATTATGAAATCGCAACTAAACTAGATATAGTTGATTTTCAAAGGGCAGTTAAACTAGCTAAATCTCGTTTTGCTTTATATAAAAATGATGGAGCAAGATTAATTAGAGCACTAGAAAATTTCATGTTAGATACACATATTCAAAATGGTTATAAAGAAATTATGCCTATGCACCTTGTTAATTCTAATATGCTTTATGGTACAGGTCAATTACCTAAATTTGCTGAGGATTTATTTAAAATCGAAAACACAGATTTATGATTGATTCCTACAGCCGAAGTACCAGTTACAAACTTTCACTATGATGAAATTTTAGATTTAGAAAATCCTATTAAATATGTTGCTTATACAAAATGTTTTAGATCAGAAGCGGGAAGTGGTGGAAAAGATACCAAGGGTTTAATTAGACAACATGAATTTCACAAGGTTGAATTAGTTAAATTTGTAAAAGAAGAAGACGGATTAGTTGAATGACAAAAAACTGTCGATGATGCTAAAAGAATTTTAGAATTATTAGAAATCCCTTTTAGGGAGTTAGTTTTATCAACTGGAGATATGGGGTTTGGTTCAGCTAAAACCATTGATCTTGAATTATGAATTCCTTCTGAACAAAGATATCGCGAAACAAGTTCAATTTCAATATATAAAGATTTTCAAGCCATTAGAGCAAAAATTAGACATAGAACAAAAGATAATAAAACAAAATACGCTTACACAATTAATGGTTCAGGACTTGCAATCGACCGTGTTGTTGCCGCAATTCTAGAAAATTTTCAAAATCCAGATGGTACAATTTCAATTCCTAAAGTTTTAATTCCTTATATGGGAAAAGAAATTATAAAAAAATATAATTAATGACCCCTGTCTTTTAGAGGTCATTTTTATTTTAAGAATTATTTTGAAGTTGATGCTAAATTATCTTCATCAATTCATTTTTTTCTATACTTATAAATTTTATACTCAGTTATTGAAATAACAATACTTGCGCTAATAATAAATAAAGCAAAAAATAAGAAACTTATAAAATATCCTAATTTTATTGTTATTAATGTTAGTAATATAATGACAAGTGATGAGGAAATTATTCTAAAAATAAGAGTATAAATAGTGTTTTGTTTGAATTGCTGTTCTTTAAAAAATAGGTAACTATTTGTATAAAAAATAGCTAGAAATAATGAAAAGAAAAATTGTTGTATTCCAAGTAATAATAAATAAAATATATTTTTACCTACATTATTCATATTTGAAAATAAAATAGGCATTAACATTATAAATAGCAGATTAATTGGAATTAAAATTCAAATCAATTTAATGTTTTTATCCTTTATTAAAAAGGAAATAAGACTACCAGCAAATCCAAATGCCGCAAAAGAAATATTTAAAACAAAAGATGATTTTGATGCTTCGAATTTAATTTCATTGAAAAATTGAGACATTCCTACTGTTCGTGGAAATAAAAATATTCCAATAATAAAACTACATGCTATTGTATAAATTCAAATGTTTTTAATATATCTTTTAGTTTGAATTTTAACTGTTTCTAGAGAGTTTGCTATTTTATTTTGTTCAATCTCTGCTGTAGTGTTTAGTGCTTTTACATTTGGTTTTAATTTAAAGTATAATATACCCGAAATTAAATAAGTGATCATATTAAACACGATTATTGACCAAAATGGAAGTTTTGAAAATAAAACAAACGATAAGGCAACACCTAATAATATTGAAGTAGACGTTAACAGCACCGTTAAAAAATTATATGTCTTTATGTCTTTTTTATTTGACGACAGATAATATATAATCGATTTTAAAGCAACGAATCTAAATGAATGAATAATATTTAAAAAAACATTAATAACCAAAAGAAAAATTGAAAAAACAAAATATGAATTAGTATTACCATCTCCAGGGGATGTGTTTTGTTTAATAACAAAAAAGGAACTAATTAAAATAATTGCAAGAATTGATAAACTTAATAGATCACAAATAAAAAGAATGTTTTTTAATTTTCAACGTTCAGTGATTTTTTTATTCAATAAATAAGAAATAAAAGTTGGAACCTGTATTAATAAATATAAAAGTGAAACTAATCAAAAACTACTAGTAAATTTATAAATATATACAGCAGTAGCTAATTTAAAACCCTCAGAGCCAATCATTGAAAAAACTAAAGAAGATGAATATTTAATTTTATTTTTCATCATTTAACTCTGTATCTAAAATATAAATAATTTGCAACATATATATAATATTTAATAAACTTATTTTAGATTCCATAGAATGTATTGAATCTGCCGGAATCGAAATAGTTACTGAGGGAATTTTTTGAATCGTTTCTGTCACGTCTGTAGAACCACTTCCAAAAGTGATTTTATACGGAATATTATACTCATTGAAATTATTCTGAACTCTGTCAATAATTTCAGGATTGTAAGCAGTAAAATAATCACAAACTCTTATTAGAATATTATGATTTTCTCATTTTTCAAATTCAGATACCTCTAAATTTACTAAAAAGCTACCTGGGCACATAGTTTGCTTGTATTCCTTAATTCCTGAGAGATTTACCTCCTCGGAACAACTAAAAATTATATTAGATTTTATATTCATTCATTTCTTAAAAAGGTTAAGTAAAAGAACGTTTATTTTATTATCGTTGTTTCTTTGAATTAAGTTGAAATTATTTATTAAAATACCCATAACTTCATCGCAGTGAGCATTAAAAATAATTTTTGAATGATTGTTTGTAATCTTAAAAACTCCACTTTTTTTTGTTGGATTTTTAATAATTGAATTAATAAATAATTTTTCATTACCTGACGGGGAGATATTAGACATATTTAAAAATTCCTTATTTATTGTTCCATCAAAGAATAATCTAATAATTTTTTTATTAAAATCAATAAATTTTATAATTTTTTTATTCTTGCTTATATCAAAAAATATACTTTTGATTTTATTAAAAAAGGTGTTAATTTCATTGTTTTCAAAAACATAATCATTAAATTCTTTATTTCATCATAAAAAAGTATCATATTTGTAAAATATGAAAATAAAAACTGAGTTATTTATTAAATTTAATATAACCTGTTCTAATTTATTTGAATTAAATTCGTCAATAAATGAATTTTTTTTATTAATAAACATTAAATCTCTAATTGTTGTTTCAATTTTTTCTCTTTTATCAGCGTGCAAATAATAGTTTGACATTACATAATTTAACATTAATATTTTGCCAGTTATTAAAAAATTTGTATTAGCAATATATACAGTTTCTTTTACTTTCTCTAAGAAAAGATTATCAATGTGTTCAAATAAAATAAATTCAATTTTTCCGTATTTTTTATCTTTAATTGTTATTAAATTTTCATCTTCTCTAATTAAAGTAGCGTCTATTTCTTTCACTAAAAAATTGATAAATTTTCTTTTATCAGTAAGATTTTCGTTGTTTATAAAACATAAATCAATGTCGTTCGGTTTCCTATCAATCAATCCTTTATGTTGTAAGGCTCAAGATCCTTTTATTATAATTTTAATTTTCTTGTTGTATCTTTTATTGAATTTATTTATATTATCATATAAAAAAATTATTATTTCATCTAAATTATGGCTCGATAATTTCATGTGTGTCCCTCACTATGAACGTAACGTTTCTAATATCATATTGATTTATTAAAAATGATATTAATGGCGGTGTTCAAAATTAGGTGGTGTACTAATTTTGAACATCATCAATTTTTTTACACACCTATACTTTAATTATAAACATTTAAAAATAAAACAGCACTCTTAACGCGAAGTACCATTCATTCTTTATTTTAATATTCGTGTGAAGTGATATTTAAACTATCTACAACAATAAATTTATCACCTTTTTTAGCTCCGTATGAAGTTAAAACTTGACGTCCTGCATCATGATTATATTTAATTAAGGCTCTTACTGCTTCTGAATGTTTTTCACAAAATACACCGGCAGTAATTCCATAACTTCAAACTAATTTATCATCACTAACTACCCCAACGATAAAAGCATTTGGTCTATATTTAGCAACTTCTTTTAATAATTTTCCACTATGAGAAAGAACAATAGCAAACTTATATTCACCACTTTGTAAGATTGAAGCAACTTCATAAGCAATTAGCATTCTTGAGTTTTGATCATTAGCAACTTTTTGTAGTTGTTTTTCATAGAATAATTCAGTGAAATACTCTTTTTCGGCTCTTTTAGCAATTTTAGACATTGTCTTAACTGCTTCAACTGGATATTTTCCAGATGCTGATTCACCAGATAGCATTGTTGCATCAGCACCTAGTTCCACTGCGTAATAAACATCAGTTACTTCAGCTCTTGTCGGTAATGGATTATTTTCCATTGAATCAAGCATTTGTGTTGCAACGATAACTTCTTTACCTTGAATTCTTGCTGCACGAATAATTTTCTTTTGTCAATAAGGAACATCATAGAAAGGTATTTCCAAACCTAAATCTCCACGAGCAACCATTATTCCGTCTGAAGCACGAATAATTTCATCAATATTATTAATTGCAGTTTGCGATTCAATTTTAGAAATAATTTGAATATGTTGTCCGTTGTTTTCGTCTAAAATTTTTCTAATTTGTTTAACTTGTGAAGCGTTGTTAACAAATGAAGCTGCAATGTAATCTACTTTATATTTTGCGCCTCAAATAATGTCATCTATATCCTTTTGTGATAAGAATGGTAATGAAAAATCTACTCCAGGAATATTGACTCTTTTATTTGTTTTCAATTTATGTGAGTTAATTGTTTCTACAATAACTTCGCCTGATTTTACTTCTCTAACAATAGTTACTAATTTACCATCATCAAGTAAAACTTTATTTCCTTCATTAACATCTAAATCCATACGATAAGAAACAGTTATGGTGTTTTCATCACCGATTAAATTTTCATATGAATTCTTATCTGTTTTAATTGTTAGTTCATGATTAGCAGGAATTAAACAAATTCCATCTTTCATTTTTCCAACTCTTATTTCTGGTCCTTTTGTATCTAACATTAGAGAAATAGGACGATCTAATTCAAAAGAAATTTTTCGAGCTAAATCAAATTTCTTTTTATGGTCTTCTAATGTTCCATGTGAAAAGTTTGCTCTAATTGTTGTAACTCCAGCTTCAAATAAAGCCTTCATTGTTTCATAATTGTCGCTTGATGGTCCTATCGTTGCAACAATTTTTGTTCTTTGTTCATTAAATTTCATGATTTGCCTTTCTAAATTTTTTATAGTATATAAAAATTTTACTCTAATTTTTACACTTAATTTGGTTTATAAGTAAAAAAAGTATTTTTATATATCATTAATTTATAAATTTTTCTTTTAAAAATAAAGCATTTTTTATCATTTTGCTTAATATAGATGAATTTAATATAAAATTATTTAGGAATTAAATAAATTTATATACGAGGATATTTATGGTTATTGGATTTGATAATGACAAATATATTAATTTGCAGTCAAATGAAATTAAAAAAAGAATAAATAAATTTGGTAATAAACTTTACATGGAATTTGGCGGAAAACTTTTTAATGATTTTCACGCATCCAGAGTGCTTCCCGGTTTTAAACATGATTCAAAACTAAAAATGCTTTTAAAAATTAAAGAAGATATTGAAATGCTTTTAGTTATTTCTGCTCAAGATATTAAAAATCGAAAATTAAGATCGGATATTAACATAACTTATGAAGAAGACATCTTTCGCTTAATTAAGAAGTTTAGAAAATATGAATTGGAAATACATAATGTCATTATTACTCAATTTGAAACTTCACCTGAAGTTACCACTTTTATTCACAAGTTAGAGAAATTAAACATTAAAGTCATCAAACAATATCGTATAAAAAATTATCCTCAGGACGTTGATTTGATTGTTTCTGAACAAGGTTTTGGAAAAAATGAATATGCAATTACAAGGAAGAATTTAATTGTTGTAACCGCCCCTGGGCCAGGTTCTGGAAAATTAAGTGCAATTCTATCACAACTATATCATGATAATAAGAATCAAATTAAGTCTGGCTATGCTAAATTTGAAACATTTCCAATTTGAAATCTTCCAATAAATCATCCGGTCAATTTAGCTTATGAGGCGGCTACCGTTGATTTAAATGACGTTAATATGATTGACGAATTTCATTTAAAAGCATACAAAATTAAGGCCACAAATTATAATAGGGACTTAGAAGCTTTTCCAATACTTAATAAATTATTAAATACAATTTATAAAAGCTCATTATATAAGTCGCCGACTGATATGGGTGTTAATATGGCTGGTTTCTGTATTACAGATGATAATGTTGTATCAATTGCTGCTAAAAAAGAAATAATTCGTAGATATTACCAAACAATAGTGAATTATCAACAAGATAAGACTCCAAAAAGTTATGTTAATCGTTTATCAAGGATTATAAAAAACAATAATATAAATTCTAACATTGTAAAATCTATTAGAGCAGCTAATGAATTTAGTTTTAAAAATAACAAAATTTGTTCTGCAATTGAAATTAATGCGGAAAAAATAATTATTGGTAAGGAATCAAATCTTTTAAATTCTAACAGCGCAACAATCTTAAATGCACTAAAATATTTTGCAAACATTGAACAAAATATTGATGTTTTAGATCCTGAGGCAATTTCATTAGCGCAAGATTTAAAAAGAGAATTACATTATAATGATTTATCCTTAGATTTAAAAGAAACACTTTTTGCTTTATCAATCAGTGCTAAAACATCATCTATTGCAAAAAAGGCTTTTGATCAAATTAATAAACTTTCTGGTTTATATTTACATCGAACTACAATATCAAGCGAATCTGATAAAGAAACTCTAAAAAGTATGGATATTCATTTAACAGAGCAAACAACCAATATTAAATAAATAAGGAGAAAATATGAAATTTAAACGTATATTTTTTATTGTTACTGATGGATTAGGAATTGGACCTGAACCTCGTCAGGCAGAATTTGGAGATAAGGGGGCAAATAGTTTATTGCACGCTTCTGAAGCTCTACCTTTAGAAATACCAACATGAAAAGCTTTAGGAATAACTGAAATAGCAAAAGTTGCAGGGCACACTCAAAGAGTAAAAAAACCTTTAGCATACATGGCTAAAATTCACGAAATGTCAAATGGAAAAGACACATTAACGGGTCATTGAGAAATGATGGGAATTTATACTGAAACTCCTAATCCTCAATTTACTGAGAAAGGTTTTCCAGAAGATTTAGTTGCCGAATTATCTAAAGCTTTTGATGGAAGAAAAATTATTGGTAATAGAAATGCATCAGGAACAGTTATTCTTGCTGAATTAGGTCATCAACATATGGAAAAGGGTGACATGATTATTTATACCTCTCCTGATTCAACATTACAAATTATCGGTGATGAAAAAACCTTAGGCGTTGACAAACTTACTGAATATGCAAAAAGAGCGAGAGCAATTTGTTCTTCAAAACCTGAGTGAAATGTTGCTAGAGTTATTTCAAGACCTTTTGTTTATGAAGATGGTAAATTTACAAGAACTTTTAACAGACATGATTTCGCAAATAGACCAACAGGTCACATTATTTTAGAAGATTTACAAAAAGCTGGTGTTGAAGTTATCGCTGTTGGAAAAATTAATGATATTTTTACAGGTGTTGGCATTGACAAAGTTTATGGTCCAGCTTCTGACAATGAAAATATGGATATAGCAATTGATATCGCTTCATCAAGTTCAGAAAACCAATTTATCTTTGTTAACTTAGTACAATTTGATAGCCATTATGGGCACCGTGAAGATCCAATTGGATATAGTCAAAATGTTTCTAAATTAGATATTAAATTGGCAAAATTAATTAATGCAATGAGAGAAGATGATTTATTAATAATGACTTCTGACCATGGAAATGATCCTACTTTTGGCCCAGACCACACAAGAGAAACATTACCATTAACAATTTATTCAAAATCATTTAAAACTCCAAAAGTTTTAGGAACTCTAAAAGGTTTAGGAACTGCAGGAAATATTGTTGCTAGAAACTTTGGTGTCCCAACTGTTTCTACTGGTGAAGATATTTTTGATGATTTAGTTTAACAGGCCTAAAGCCTGTTTATTTTTTTATTTTATAAAAAAAGATAAAAAATAGATAAAATTATAAGTTATGAAAAAACTAGAGAAAATTACAACTCAACAAGAAAATTTTGCAAAATGATATACTGATGTCATTAAAAACGGTGATTTAATGGCTTATGGTTCTTCTAAAGGTTCAATAATTTTTAAACCATTATCTTTTGGTATTTGAGATAATATCCGTTTACAATTAGATAAAGAATTTAAAAAATTGGGTGTTAAAAATGTTAATTTACCACTTTTAATTCCTGAAAGTTTACTTAACAAAGAAAAGAATCATATATCCGGATTTAATCCTGAATTAGCAACCGTTACTGAAGTTGGTGGAAAAAAGCTTAGTGAAAAGTTTTTCATTAGACCAACTAGTGAAGTATTATTTGGAGATTTCTTTAAAAATGAAGTTGAATCATATAACGACTTACCATTAATCTACAATCAATGAGTAAATGTTTTAAGATGAGAAAAAACTACTAACCCATTTTTAAGAACTAGAGAATTTTTATGACAAGAAGGCCATACAATTCACGCAAGCAGTAACGAAGCTAAAGAACTTACTCAAAAGATGTTAGATGTGTATACAAAATTTGTTGAAGAATATTTAGCAATACCAGTAATAAAAGGACAAAAAACTGAACATGAAAAATTTGCTGGTGCAGAATATACTTTTACAATTGAAGCAATGATGAAAGATGGAAAAGCCTTACAATCAGGTACAAGCCATTATTTAGGACAAAATTTTACAAAAGCTTTTGATATTACTTTTAAGAATAAAGAAAACAAATTGGAAAATGCTTATGGAACATCATGAGGTGTATCAACAAGATTACTTGGTGCTCTAATTATGACTCATGGTGATGATCGTGGAATTATTATTCCTCCAAAAATAGCACCAATTAAAGTTGATATTATTGAACTTTTTGCTTCAAAAGATGAAAGAGTTTCAAAAGTTGCTAAAGAATTTAAAACATTTTTAGAACAAGAAAATATTGATTGTCAAATTGATGCAAGTGATAAAAGTGCTGGCTATAAGGCTGCAAACTCAGAAATTCATGGAACACCATTAAGAATCGAAATTGGTCCAAGAGATTTGAATGAAAATAAAGTTGTTTTAGTAAGAAGAGATACATTAGAAAAGATTTTAGTTTCAATCGATGAAGTTACTTATAAAGTTAAAGAATTACTTAATGATATTCAAATTAATCTTTTAAATAAAGCTAAATCAAGATTACAAAACAATATTAAAATTGCTTCTAATTATGAAGAATTTAAATCATTTATTGAAAAAGGTCATCTTGTATTAACTAAATTTGGTGGTAATGGTGAAGATGAAGACAAAATTAAAGAAGAAACAGGTGCTTCAACTCGTTGTATTCCATTCAATATTGATATAGAAGTTAAAAATGAAAACTGTTTTTACACAAATAAAAAAACTGATAGAGTTGTTATTTTTGCAAGAGCTTACTAGTTTAAAAATAAAGGAGAAAATTATGTATAAGAAATTATTACAAAGCGAATTAAATAATCAACATTTAGAAGGAAAAGCAATTATAGCTTTTAGAGCTGTTTGATGTCCTACTTGCCAAATGGTAGGTCCTGAATTAGAACGTTTAGCATCTTCAGATGAAGGTATTAATGTTTTTGATTTTGATGTTGACCAAAACATTGCATTCGCAAGAGAAATGAATGTTTCAAGTATTCCTTCACTATTTTACTTTAAAGATGGTAAATTAGTTAACCACACCGTAGGATACATGCCAGCTGAAGAATTAAAAAATCAATTTAAATAATCGATACCGGCTATAAGGCTGCAAACTCAGAAATTCATGGAACACCATTAAAAGAATCAAAATTGGTCCAAGAGATTTGAATGAAAATAAAGTTGTTTTAGTAAGAAGAGATACATTAGAAAAGATTTTAGTTTCAATCGATGAAATTACTTATAAAGTTAAAGAATTACTTAATGATATTCAAATTAATCTTTTAAATAAAGCTAAATCAAGATTACAAAACAATATTAAAATTGCTTCAAATTATGAAGAATTTAAGTCATTTATTGAAAAAAGGTCATCTTGTATTAACTAAATTTGATGGTGATGGTGAAGATGAAGACAAAATTAAAGAAGAAACAGGTGCTTCAACTCGTTGTATTCCATTCAATATTGATATAGAAGTTAAAAATGAAAACTGTTTTTACACAAATAAAAAAACTGATAGAGTTGTTATTTTTACAAGAGCTTACTAGTTTAAAAATAAAGGAGAAAATTATGTATAAGAAATTATTACAAAACGAATTAAATAACCAACATTTAGAAGGAAAAGCAATTATAGCTTTTAGAGCTGTTTGATGTCCTCCTTGCCAAATGGTAGGTCCTGAATTAGAACGTTTAGCATCTTCAGATGAAGGTATTAATGTTTTTGATTTTGATGTTGACCAAAACATTGCATTCGCAAGAGAAATGAATGTTTCAAGTATTCCTTCACTATTTTACTTTAAAGATGGTAAATTAGTTAACCACACCGTAGGATATATGCCAGCTGAAGAATTAAAAAATCAATTTAAATAATCGACAAAATGATTAACTTTAAACCTAAAGCATACTTTACAGACTTAGATGGCACCTTATTAGATTTACCAAAAACAAAAGAAGGAATTAGTTTAGATAACTTAAATATTGTTAAAGAGAAAAACCAAAGTGGTACACCTTTTATTATTGCGACCGGTCGTTTTGCTTCTGAATATGTTCTAGATTTAGCACAAAAAACCGAAGCACCATATGTTATTTGTCAAAATGGTGGGCTAATTGTTAATAATAAAGGTGATGTTATTGTTAAACATGAAATTAAAAAAGATACTGTTATGGAGATAACAGAAGTATTAAAGGAAAATAAATTGTTTATTATTTATAACAGTGGTAATACAATTTATGGAACCTCGACAAAATTAAAGGTTTTTAGACCTTGAATAAAAAAATTAATTCAAAAAACATATGATGAAATTCCCAGAATAACAAATGCTACTAAAATCATTACTTTTGGAACAAGCAAAAAAGGTATTAAAAAATTAGTTGAGTTCTTATCATCTAAGTTTAAAAACTTATCATTACATATTGTTTCAAGAGGCTATGCAATCGAAATCAATGATATAAATGCAACAAAGGGAATGGGAATTGAATATGTTTGCAAACTTTTAAATATTAATCCTGTTGATACTGTTCATTTTGGTGATTCAGGCAATGACACTTCAACAATTCCGTATGTAGGTGCTTTTGTTGCTATGAAAAACTCACTTAATAATATTAAGTCTCAAGCCAAATGAGTGGGTCCTTCTTACAAAAAAGCTGGTGTAGCAAAAGCTGTAAAACAAATAGAATCACAATAAAAAAAATGTAAACTTTTTAAATTTAGTTTACATTTTTTATTATCATGGTTCGATATAGTCGACAATTTTATTGCTCGCCACGTCCCTTCTATATTTAATAATTTTCTTTAAATTTCTCAAAGTATTCTATTTCACTAAAATCATTAGGTAATCAAAAATCTTCTAAAAAAGGATTGAATAGTTTTATCATAATCAACTGTTTTAGAAATATATTTATAATAAGGCATACGTTAATTATTTAATTTGTTCTGCATATTGTTCAAATTCATCTATCGTTAAATTACCAATATTTTTAAGGATGTTGTTTATTTTTTTTAAAAAAAACAATAAAATAAGCACTTTTTTTAACATCCCAAACATTTTAAAATTTAAAAAAGGATATAATTTATATAATAATATTTTTTTAAAATTTACATATTAAAGGAGAAAAATGAAAACAAAAATAGCAATAAACGGGTTTGGAAGAATTGGACGTTTAATTTTTAGACAAATATGAAATGATAATGAATTAGAAGTAGTTGGTATTAATGATTTAACCGATGCTAAAACATTAGCTCATTTACTAAAATATGACACAGCTCATGGAACTTTTAACCATGAAGTTAAAAGTACAGATAAATCAATTATTGTTGATGGAAAAGAATTTTTAATCTTCGGTGAAAAAGATCCTGCTCAATTACCTTGAAAAAATTTAAATGTAGACATCGTAATAGAAGGTACTGGAAGATTTTTAACAACTGAAGCGGCACAATTACATATTGATGCAGGAGCTAAAAAAGTTCTAATTACTGCTCCTTCAAAAAGCTCAGATGTTAAAACAATTGTATATTCAGTCAATGAAAACATTTTAACAAAAGATGACGTAATTGTTTCAGGCGCATCATGTACAACAAACTGTTTAGCACCAGTTTTAAATGTTTTAGAAAATGAATTTGGTGTTGAAAAAGGATTTATGACAACTGTTCACTCATTTACAGCAGACCAAAGATTACAAGATGCTCCACATAATGATTTAAGAAGAGCAAGAGCAGCTTCTTCAAACATGATTCCTACAACAACAGGTGCAGCTAAATCTATTGGTAAAGTTATTCCCACTTTAAAGGGAAAAATGAATGGGATTGCTTTAAGAGTTCCAACAATTACTGGTTCAATTGTTGATTTAACAGTAGAACTTAAAAAAGATACTAATGTAGAAGAAATTAATGCAGCTATGAAAAAAGCCGCATCAGAATCTTTATTCTACACAGAAGATCCTATTGTATCAAGTGATATTATTGGTTCAACCGCAGGTTCAATTTTTGATGCACAATTAACTCAAGTATTAGAAGTTGATGGCAAAAAACTATACAAAGTTTATGCTTGATATGACAATGAATCATCATTTGTAAATCAATATATTAGAACTTTAAAACACTTAGCAAAATTAGGATAATAAGGCCTTAAATAATTACAGCAATTTTAATTATTATGGGCTTTGTGGTTTTCATGCCGTTGATACTTAGTGCAAAATATTTTTCACATAAAGGAAAGGCCTTCTATTTATTTTCTAAATTTAATGCTATTGTGCAATTTAAAAGATATAGTGCTCAAGCTAGTGACAAAGTAATGAATTTTTAAGAAATTTATTGAATAAAAAATAAATAGGTAATACTGGGTATAATGTTGCTTTTGCGCTTTTTATCCTTATTACACTTGTGTCATTGGTTCTTATTCTTGTTGATTTTAAGGATAGTGCAGTTGGTTTAACTTTAATATTCGTTGAATTCTTTACCTTTGGTCCTTTATTTTCTATGGGCAAGATTAGTGAAGCTAAAGATGAAGCTTATAAAAAATTTACCAATTTTGAAAAAATAAAGAATATACAAAGACCTGACTAAGAATAAATAATCAAGAAGATTATCAAAATTTAAAAAGTTATTTTTTCAAGATAAAGCATATTTTAAATTTGTGTATTTTGCAAAAGAAAGAGATAAATATTACGAATCTTTTAATTTTGAGGAAAGCACAAGACCATTTGTTTCAAATAAAGTAATTAATAAAAAGAAAATTCTTGACTTTTTAATTTGCGACTATAGATTTTCTGAAATTAATAACCAAAGTTTTCCTTTTGCATATTATCTTGACATTATGAAAGAACTTAATATTTAAAATTAAAACACGCAACATTAAAGGGGCGTGTTTTTTTAATTATTATTTATTAACTTTATTTTGATTGAAAAATTTCATCGTAAATTTCATTGTAGTATTTAACAGGAATAAATTCAACTTCTTTTTTTACTTCTTCGGGAACATCAATTAAGTTTTTCTTGTTATCATAAGGGATAAATATTTTCTTAATTCCAAATTGAGAAGCTGCTAGTGATTTTTCCTTTAATCCACCAATTGGTAAAACTTTTCCTCTTAAGGTAATTTCACCAGTCATTCCAATATTTGCTGGTACTGGTTTTTTAGATAATGCACTAATAATTGAAGTTGTGAATGTTACACCGGCTGATGGACCATCTTTAGGTATAGCTCCAGCAGGTACGTGAATATGAATTGATTTATTTTCAAAATCAAAATCAATTCCAAATTTTTCAGCATTTGCTCTAACATATGCTAAGGCGATTTGTGCTGATTCTTTCATAACATCTTTTAAATGACCTGTTAATCTTAACCCTTCTTTTCCAGGGAAAGTAGTTACTTCAATTGCTAAAGTAGAACCACCAAAACTTGTATAAGCTAAACCGTTTACAACACCAACTTGATCTTTGTTTTCATTTTCATCTTCATCAAATCTTATTGGACCTAAAAAGTCAACAACAACTTCTTTTGTTACTACAAATTCATCTTTAACTTCTTTGTCTAAGATTTTAACAACAATTTTACGCGCAATGCTATCTAATAAACGCTTTAATTCACGAACTCCGCTTTCACGTGTGTATGAGCGGATTATAAATTCTAATACTTCATCTGAAATTTGAATTTGTGAGGCTAATAAAGCATTTTGAGATAACACTTTTGGAATTAAATGGCTTTTTGCAATCTCCATTTTTTCAATTGTTGTATAAGTTGATAATTCCAATAATTCCACACGGTCGATTAATGCAGCGGGAATGGAATCATAGTAGTTAGCAGTAGCAATGAATAATACTTTTGATAAATCATATTCTAAATCTAAATAATGATCTTGAAAGTTAGCATTTTGTTCTGGATCTAGAACTTCCAGCATAGCACTTGTTGGATCACCTCTAAAGTCAGAAGACATTTTATCAATTTCATCTAATAAAATAACTGGGTTAGAAACTCCGGCTTTTTTAATTGCTGAAATAATTTTTCCTGGCATAGCTCCAACATAGGTTTTTCTATGGCCTCTAATTTCACTTTCATCTTTAACTCCACCCAATGAAACTTTAATAAATTTTCTTTGTAAGGCTTCAGCAATAGATTTAGCTAGTGTGGTTTTACCAGTTCCTGGAGGGCCGATTAAAGTTAAAATAGGGATATTGTTTACTGAGTTGTTTAATGTGTCTCCCGTTTGATGAACAAATAGATTTGAATCAATAAAATGATCAGGATCATTTTTTATTGGGGTATATTCTTTTTCACTCTTATTGCTTTTTGTGTGTGTTAAAACTGATATAAATTCTAAAATTCTTTCTTTAGGTTTTTTTAGACCAAAATGATGTTTGTCAAGTACTTCTCTAACATGATTAATATCAATTAATTCTTTGCTTACTTTTCTTCATGGTAAAGCTAAAATTAAATCAATATATGTTTTTGAAATATTAGCTTCTGGACTTGAAGCCATCATTGATGCTAATCTTGCTTGTTCAGCTTTAAGTGCATTTAGAACGTAAGTTGGATATTTTTTACTTGCTTCAGGATCTTTTTCAATGTTTTCAGCATTATCGGTTGATCCTTCATTTAACATTTGTCTTAATTGCTTAATTTTTTCACGAAGTAAGAAATCTCTTTGTGAGTTTTCCATTTCTTCGTTCATTTTAGCAGTTAATTCCATTTCCACATTACTTGACTCTAATTTTCAAATAAATCTGTCTGTTAATGCTTTAATTAATGATTCATTAGATAATGGTAATAAATTTAATAACTCATCTCTGCTGAAATTTTTCTTAATAGAAGAAACACCATTTCAAATACTTTTATTTAATTTGTTTTCTTCTATATCTTTTTTATCTACAAATAAAATGTTAATTCTACTAATAAAGTTTTTTAAAGCTATTTGGTCTACAAAATCTTTATTAAATATTTTAGGCATTTGAGGTGAGACATCTAATTTAGAAGCAAAAGAATTTAAATAATCAATTGCTGGTAAAATCTTTTCAAATTTTACTTTTGAAGATTTTGCCTTTTTTTCTTCTTCAAATGAAGCAAAAACATATGGGCTTTCTTGATTATTTTCGTCTTGATTATAAATATTTTCTATTTTTACCGCTTTGCCACATTCTAAAAGTAGTTTATAAACGCCTGAATTTTCTATTATGTTTTTTATTGTAACAACAACACCATATTCTTCTAGCATTGAAGAACTTGTGATACTTTCGGCTGCTACATATTGTTCTTTAATAAAAGTAACTAAAATTTTATTCTTATTTTCTACGCTATTTAATGAAAGATTCATTGCTAAAATTGAATTAGCTTTTCCAACTCTAATTTCGTCGTTATCGTAAGGTAAAAGAATTTGTTTTTTAACTGGTATAAATGGTAATTTCATTTTTTCCTCTTTTCTTTTGTTATTTTAATCTAGTTATTTTGTTTATTAATTAATTTGCGAAAAAATAGCGAATTATTTAGAAACAACAACTAATGCTGGTTTTATTGTACGATCATGTAATTTATAACCAATATTTTTTACTTCTAAAATTGTGTCTTTTTCTAAATCTGAACTTGCTAATTCATATACTTGATGAATATTTGGATCAAACATTTCTCCAATCTTAGGGATAATTTTTGTTAATCCAAAATCAAATAAAACGTTTTCTACCTGTTTATATAGCATATTAAAACCAATTATAAAGTTCTTTAATACATCATTATCAATTTTTTCAGCTGCGATAATTGCTTTTTCAAAATTATTTAAAGGCTGAATTAAATTTTCAATAAATGATTGTAGAGCGTATTTTCTTGCTTCAGCAATTTGAATCTCTTGATGATCATTATTTTTTTGTTTATGTTCATTTATTGCATCTTGTGCTTTCTTTTGAATTGCAATTACTTCTTCTTTAAATTTATTAGTTTCGATAAGAGATTTGACCTTTAAATCTTCAAGTTCACTTTGATATTTTTTTATCAATTCATTTTGATCTTGATTTTTTAAGTTAGTTTTTTCCAGTTCTGATTTTAGAAACTCATTTATTTCAACCAACTCTTTTGTTTTACTATCTATTTTTTTAACAGATAAAAGTTTCAATGTGTAAAGTGTTTTTTTAATTTTTAAAGTCTTTTCATTATCACTTATATCTTTACCGTCTTTTAAAATTTCTAAAACTTTTTGATCTACTTCATCATACCCTCAAATGTAGTGATATTTTGTTTTCTTTATATCATAATTATTCTTTTCGACAACTTCAAATGATACTTTGTCAAATTTATTAAATTTCACCATTATTTATCTCCTTTTTGAACAATTTTTTCAAGCATTTCTAAAGCTTCTAATGTCTCGTCGATGTCAATATTTTTAGGACCCATTATTGAAATTTCTTTGATATTTTTATCATTTTCAAAATCTATTTTTTTACTAATAATATTTAAATTTTCACGTGAAAAATCCAGTTTTATTTTATTATCTTCATCTAAATTGTTTTCAATTGTAGATCACACTGAATGTTTTTCAATTAAATCTAATAAGTCAACTAATTCTTCCCGAGAAATATTTTTAGAAAGAATCATAGCGTTTTTATTATATGTTTTATTTTGGATTTTTTCTTCAAACACAAATACTGTCTTAATAAATTTTTCTAATACTTTTTCATAATTTCCAATTTTTTCTTTAAAAAGAGGCAGTAATGCTGAAGCTTTGGCTGATAATTCAATTAAAGGCGTATCAATTAACCTTTCCTTGAACAATCTAACAGCGATTCTTAAATCATTTAATAAAATTCCTTCATCAAAATCAAAAAGTTTGTTTTGTACATTTCCACTACTTGTAACAATAACTATAACCGCAGAAGTAGAATCTAGAGGTGTTAGTTGAATACTTTTCAATTTTTCATCCTTGTTATTGGAGGTTGCAACTACAGTAAAATGAGCCATTTTACTAATTAAACTAGCCGCTTCATCTAATGTTGAATCGATACTTAATCTTTTTTTAATTAAAATGTCATTTAAATTTTTATTAAAAAACTTTTTAGGATTATAAGCAATATTTTTTGTATAGTATTCAAGGCCAGCTGTTGAAGGGATTCTCCCCCCTGAAACATGTGGTTTTTCTAAATAACCAATTTTTTCCAAATCAGACATTATGTTTCTTATTGTTGCTGAAGAAAATGATAAGTGTTTAGCTTCTACTAATTTTTTTGAACCAACTGGTTCGCCAGTATCAAAGAAAATTTCGACAATCATCTTAAAAATTTCAATATGACGATTTTTTAATTCCATAAATAAAAAACATCTCCTTAATAAATTTAATAATATAATTTTAGCACTATTTTAGCACTTTGAGATGTTAATTGCTAATTTTATTATTTTATGTAGTTTTTGAAATCTATCTTTTTTTCTTCTTTATTCACTAATCTAACATAGTTTGGTATATGTTTTAATAAAATTAAAATTGAACCAAAAACCAAGACATAACTATGCGATCATAGCGGAATGTTTGTATTAATAAAAGATAAAATTCAAGTTGAATAATAATAAGGTATAAATGATATAAAAGCAAAAATAATTGCAGTAATTACCGAAGATATAGAAATATATTTAATTGTTAAAACAAAGATTATATATATAAAGGCTAATAAAACAAATGTTGTAAAATCAAAAGCTAAGATAAGCCCAAAGAATGAAGCAACACCTTTCCCACCTTTAAATTTAAAAAAACAAGGAAAAATATGACCAATTAAGGCGCCTAATCCAGCAAATAAAGGAATTATAAATTGATTATTTAAAAATGTTTTAATAATAAATGTTATTAATGTTGGAATACATGCCTTTAGTAAATCAAAGGTGAAAACCATTGCCGCAAATTTAAAGCCAAAAACTCTAAGAGCATTTGTAGCTCCCGCATTATTTGAACCTTGTGTTCTAATATCTTTGTTTCTTTTCTTAGAAATAATAATACTAATATTAATTGATCCAATTAAGTAACCCATTAATAAGACAATTAAATTTATTCATACATATTCTCAGTTAAACATAATAGATAAATATTACATTATTTTTCTATTAATGTACTTTTTTAATAAGTATTTATTTAATAAGTGTTTAAAACCAAAACAAAAACATTGTGATTATTATTCTCACAATGTTTTTGTTTAAACACATAAAAATTAATTTGTTTTGTTAAATTGTTGGTATGTTATTTCCGAATCAGTTTTTGTATACATTTTTTCTAAGAATCTTGTTAGTGTATTAAATACTGTGTCTAATTGTTTATAGAATCTTCTTCCAATGTTTTCATTGATTCATTGTAATGTATCTAAATCACTATGTCAAATATCACCTAAAACAGCGAAGTCAGCATCTGTCATACCTTCTGGTCAGTCATAAACAACTTGACCATTTTCCAATGTTCTTTTTAATAATGTTTTACCTTGATCTGCTAAAGTCGTTTTACCATCTTTTAAAACTCATGCTTTAGGATTTGTTGTTTGGGCATATCCGTCGTAGATTTTATTTTTAGATTTAACACCAAAGTTTGTTGATTCAACATAAGCAACTGGTAAATTAGCTATTTGATAGAATGGAGCATGGTCAGATCAATCTCCTGTTTCTCCTTGTTTAAATTCATTCTCAACAAATTGTGGATGAATTTTTAATTCTTGTGAATCATCTTTTAATTCAGTAGCTCTTTCTTTTGAAATTTTATTAATAAAATCTCTTAATAAAGGTGATGTGTTGTAAGTTTCTTTAGCTTCACGTGTATCAGGTGAGTGGATGTACATGTAATCGCCGCCAGCTACAGTATCCATGTTAATCATACCTAATGAGTTTTGTAAAAGTTCTTTGTTCGCTTCACCTTCTAAGAATTGAGAAACAAATGCAGTAGAACCTAATTTTCCAAGTTCTTCAGCATCAACAAAAATTAAGTGTAATCTTACTCCTAGTTTGTCTCTGTTTTCAACTTTAGAAAAATGTTTTAATAAAGCTAAGTTAACTGCAACTCCAGAAGCATTATCTGTTGCTCCTCATGAAGTTCCTTTTGGACCAACATTATTTGTTGAATCATAGTGAGAAACAATGTAAAAATCTTTAACATTAATTGTATTATTGTTTGTAATTTTACTACTTGGGTTAATTGTTACAACTAAGTTATTTCCAATGTTATTCCATGAATTTTTAAGATTATATAAAAATCCTTGTGTAAAGAAACCATCTTTCTTTAGATTATCCTTCATCTTACTGATAATTTGTGCTTCTACATCGACATCACCATAATATAAACTAATGCTTGAAGCTGTTTCTGAATATGCAGGATATAAAATTTCTTCTTCTGAATGATATTCATAACCCATATCTTTAATTTGTTTCTTTAGATATTGATAAGCATAATAACTTCCATAGTTTGAGTGTTCAGGATTTACTGGATGTGCAGAATCACCAAATTTATTAATTAAACTTTTTTCAACAATCGATGTTTTAGCTCTTTTATCTTCGCCCTCAACTTTTAAACCGTTCAAAACTTTACCTTTACCATTATTTGTATCAACAAAATTTAATGAATCAGTTTTAAAGTTATTTTGATCTCCAGCTTTTCTTCCGTGTGTTGTACTTAATAAGTTTGTGAACATTTCTCTAACAACAACTTCTGAAGCTGTTTCTGGTGTTTGTGGTTGAGGTTGAGGAGTCGGTGGAGTAGGCGGTGTTGGGGTTGGTTTTTGTGTGTCATTACATGCAATTGCTGTAACCGGTAATGCAGCTGCACTTAAGCCACCTAAAATAAATAAGATTTTGTTTAAACGTGTCATAAATATTTCCTTTTTGTACATATATATTTTTTAATATATATCATAGTATTATAATAAATTTTGGCCATTAAATAAATAACTTTCAATCTATAGCCCCTAATTTTATGGGTTTTTATTCGTTTCATTTTAAAAATAGTGGGAAATTTATTGACTTTTTTTAAAATTTATCGTTAACAATAATGTAAAAATAATTATAATTTGTTTATATAACAATGAAAAGTGGGGACAAATGAAAAACATCAACAAAAAAAGAAGAATTAACAAATTTTTGTTTTCATTAATGCCTTTAGCAGCCGGCACTATTTTGTTAAGTGCTAGTTGTCAACAACAAAAATCCACTAATGAAAAAACAAAAGTGGACCAATTTATTGACCCATCAGTTAATCGTGACAATTCATTAATAGGCGAAGAATTAGCAAGAAGAGTTTCTGAAGTTCTTCAAAATGTTTCTTTTACGTTTACAGATTTTGCAAAAAATGAATACAATCAGAAATCTAATGATATTGAAAAAGATAACTATATTCGTGACTTATGAGAAAAAATGACTGAGTGATTTAGTGAACATGAAGGAATAGATAACCGTTACAATTTTCTTCCAGAAGATTTAAAAAATGAAGAGTTTAATAAATATCTTAATGTATATATTCCTAACTTGGAATATTTTGCTGGTAATCATGAAGTGCATTGTTATTTTGCCTATGATAGCGAAACAAGAAATATTTATTACTATTTCAAGATTAAATGTTTAGATGGTAAACAAACTGAAGGGTCTGGTACAGTTTATCTAGCTTTACCAAATAAATAATATGAAAAAAAATAAATTACTATTTTTAGGCACGGTTGGAAGTTTTGCTCTTCCAATTATTTCTATTTCTTGTCAAAATGAAAAGACTTTAAAAATCGATGACTCTAAAATAAATACTAAATATTTATCTAAACTTAATTTACAACAACTTGCTACTTTGCATAATTTTGAACCTATTTTTTTAAATCCAGAAAATAATAAAGAACAAAGGTATTTAGGTAAAATAACTGATATAACAGCAGATAATGAATTAGTTTTTGAATCATCCTTAAAATACAAAACTGATTTAAAGCTTCAACCTTCTTGAAAACAAGTTGAAACAAAATATGATAATTATAAAATTGAAAAAAATAAACAATCAAATAATAATGTCTTAAATGATTTGTTTAAAGAATATGACTTTGAAAATATAAAAAGTGCTGGTGGATATTCAAATCAATGATTTTACTTTTTAGCTCAAAATAATAAAACGACTGATTATTATCGTGTTTTAGACCCTTATTTCTTTGATTTTCAAACTATCATTTTTCGTTTAGTTCACGACATCAAAACAAATAATGGTTTAATGAATGTTAATTCACTTCTAAATAAAAATGGGCTTGCATATATAACGAGAAATATATTTAATAATAATTTTATTCAAGCTAATTCTTGACTAAATAATGAAAGTAAAAAATTTAGAGAAAGTTTTTTAAACTTTTTAGTTTTATACTTAAATAAATTTGATTTAAAAATTAAAGATATTATCGTTGATTGAAGTAAGTCTAAAACTCAAGACAATGATTTTTCAAACCAAAGTTTTATTAGTTTTAAAATAAAAGATATTATTAGTTTTGACAATAAGAGTATTGTAAATGATGAAATAAAAGAAAAAACTTTTTACATAAATGGTTTTAGAAACTATGCCACTGAAGATAAGTTTGGCGTTGGTGAAAGTGGTTTAGATGAAAAGTTGCCACTATTTAATGATTATGTTCAAAACCCTTACTTAAAAATTAAAAAAGATAAAAATTTAGATATTGGTTTTGATATTAATTCATTCATTAAAGGATACAATAGCATTGACTATTGGAATTCACGTGGTCTAGTGTATCTATTTTCAAAATTTAAAAATAGACTAGAATTAGAAGTGCCACATTTTTACAAAGAAGTTGATGAAAAATATCAAGTAATTGATGTTCAATTTACCGATTACTATCAAACTAGTCAAATTATTAAATTAATTATTAGAGTTCATAATAAAAATGGAAAAACCAAAGATTATGTTTTATTAAGTTCAAACTTCGATGATCATGGTCACTTTTTAAAAGCCTTGGCAATACAATTAAAACCCGTTGAAAGTCTTGAAAGTGTTGATTACGCAATTTATCGAAAAGATTCGCCATTAAACTTTGCAAAAATAACTTTAAATGATTTTTCTAATACAAACTTATTTAGCTCATTAATTCAAAAAGCTATAGATAAAACCAAAACTTATATTAAAAGCAATGAAATTAGTGAAGAATATAAAGCTGCATTACTAGATATTTTCAGCGCTCACTTAAATAACTATCTTTTAGCATATGCCCTAGAAACGCAAGAATCAAATTTAAATTCTGGCATTAAAAAAATTGAATTAAATAGTTATGTTCCAAATGGTAATAGTGCTGAGTTTAATTTTGGTTTTTATAAATTTATTTCACCAAATGATTTTAACTTTATTAATGATGAAGAAAAACCTTATTTTGAATTAAAAATTAATATTGATAATTTATTTTCTAACAAAGAATCTTCATTTCAAATATTATCAAAGGGGGTAAAAAATGAATAAGTTAAAACTACTTCCTTCGATTTTAGTTCCTGCTATTCCCTTAACAGTAATTTCTTGTCAGAATCATTCTAACAATCAAAATATAATTCAAGAAAAAGAAACAATTTTTAATAACAAAATAGTAAAAGAAGCTCTTAGTCTTAAAAAAATGTTAAGAGGGTTTAATTACGCTTATTATATTTTGCATGAAAATTATAATTTTATTAGAATAGCAATTAAAGACCTTATTGAAGAACAAAGTTTACAAGAGAATAAGACAAATTTAACTAATTATTATCAAAGTTTTTGAAATAGTAAGGCCTCGCAAGATTTAAATGATTTTGCTAAATTGATTTTAGAATTTAATAATTTATTTAAGGCAACTATTGACGCTTTATCAAATTTAAACTTTTATTTAGAACAGTTTAAATTTGATAACAAAAACATCATTAACATGACAAATGAGGAATTTTTATTAAAATTAGATCAAGATTTTAAAACATATATTTTTAAAGAAAATTTAACTTTAGATTTAAATAAAATAAAAAGAGCTCCAATTAAAAATTTAATGAACGCATTAAAATCAAAACTAAATCAAATATCTGAAAGTATTGATCAAAACTCTCTTACTCAATTTAAAAATGAATACCAAAAAGCCAAAGTTTTTATTTATGATAATATTAATCATATAAATTTAGATAAATATATTAATGAAATTATTGAAACGTTAAAAAATAATAATAAAAAAGATTTCTTTAGTTTTTAGCTAGAGAAATCTTTTTTTAATCAAGTTCAATTGGTATTCGTACATTAACTCTTTCATTAACATTAAGATCAAAACAAATAACATCATAAAATAACACTACTTGTTTTGTAACATTATCGCCTTTAAAACGAATATCTATTCGGTGAGATTTACTTACCTTGTTTATATCTGGTTTGTTAAAAAAGAAATACTTTTTAAACTCAGGGTCATTTGCTATTTTATCCCCATCATCATAATGATTAGTATTATATTTTGAATTTAACTTATCAATTAATTGAATAAAGAAGTTAAGAGAAGATTCGCCTTCACTAACAAATTTTTCTTTTCCTTCTTCTGATAATTGAAATACAAAGTCATTATGAATGGTTGATAATTGTGAATCACTTAGCAATTGTGGTTTGGGGTTTTGAGTTTATTCCTTATCATTGCAAGAAACAAAAAGAGGTGCTAATAACACCGGTGTTGAAATTAAACTATATAAGAAAGTTTTATTCGATAAGCTTTTCTTGTTTTTTCTTTTCATAAACAATATTTTAATTTAGATAAGCAATTTTTTGGTTTATTTTTTTAGAAAATAAAAAATCCCAAAGTTTTTTTGGGATTTAATCATTCTTAAATAATAATTTTGCAGTGTTTCTAACAATAATATTTTTATCTTGCAATAAATCATATGTGAAAGAAATTTCATCTTTATTAATAATAACTTTTATTAAATATGTATCAAGTGAAATAAAATCGGTTTCTGATATTTTTAATTTATTTTCAATGAACTCATTTTTTTTCATATGCAGAAACTGGTTTGCATAAGTTATTTTAACTTCATCACTACAAATATCAATAATACAATTCATTACTTTTTCATCTGTAAATTCAATATGTGTAAATTTATCATTATTTGTTTCTAAAAAATCAATATATTCTGTTTCAACCACTTTGTCTTCTTGATTGGCTAAAGTTGTTGTTAAAACATATTTTAATTTCATTTTGTTAGTCTTTCAAATACAATTTTTTCTCCAAATAAATAAATTGCTTTAGCTAGTTCTGGACCGTGCTCTTCATATGTTGTAGCAATTCTAATTGGCATAAATAAATCTTTACCTTTAACACCTAATTCTTTTTTAGTTAATTCAATGGCATTTTGAATGTTTTCAATTGTAAAAGGGTTGTTTTTTAACAATTTCTCAAATGTTTTAACTACTTCTAAATTAGAAATTAATAAATCTGTGTGGTTTTTAGGATTAGTGTATATTTCTAGATTTTGTTTAATTTCACTAATCGTAGCTGCTGATTGTTTATAAGTCTCAACAAATAAATTGTTTCATTCTTCTGAAAAAGGTGAGTTAATCTTTTGAATAATTTCATAATTATCAACTTTTTTCATATATTGTTTTGAGAATCATTCCATTTTTACAATATCAAATTTTGATGGTGATTTTGATAATCTTTCTGGATCAAATTTCTCAATCAATTCTTCATGGCTCATAATTTCTTGACTATCTTTTGAAGTTCAACCTAATAAAGATAAAAAGTTAAAAATTGCGTGTGGATGGTAACCCTCATTTTTATAATCTTCAATAAATTGTTTTAAGGTTTTATCTCTTTTTGAAAGTTTCTTACCTTCCATATTGGTAATAATTGTTAAATGACCAAAGGCAGGAGGTGTTCAATTTAAAGCTTCATATATTGCTAGTTGCTTTGGAGTATTAGTAATATGTTCCTCGCCTCTTAAAACATGAGTAATTTCCATTTGGTGATCATCAACTACAACAGCAAAGTTATAAGTTGGGTATCCATCACTTTTTACAATAACAAAGTCTCCAATATCATCGCTATTAACTTCAATTCTTCCTCTAACTAAATCTTCTCAACCATATATTGTATTTTTCTTTAGTTTTAATCTGATTGAATATTCTTTGTTTTGATCTCTTCTTTGTTTTTCTTCTTCGCTAATTTTCAATCAATTTGGATCATATCTAAATGATGCCACTTTTGCTTCTTCTTGTTCTTTATGTTGTAATTCTAACTCTTCTGAATTATCATAAGCCTTATAAGCAAAACCTTTGCTAATTAATTTATCTGCTATTTCTTGGTAAACCTTTAATTTTTCTGATTGACGATAATTGCCATACTTTTTATTTGGTTTAAGTGGGCTTTCATCAGGAATAATTCCTAATCAAGCTAAATTATTTAGTTGGCTTTCTTCACCACCAACAACATTTCTAGCCACATCGGTATCTTCAAGTCTAAAGATAAAAGTTCCATTAAAATGTTTAGCAAATAAATAATTAAATAATGCTGTTCTAGCTCCACCAATATGTAAATAGCCAGTTGGGCTTGGAGCGTATCTTGTTCTTATTGTCTTCATAATTATTCCTTATCAAAAATTAAAACTAGTGGTTCGATAACATCTTGTCAAAAACCTTTTAAACTATTTGAAATATTTCGCACAAATGGTCATGGCGCTTCTTCAATTGAAGGTCCTGCATAAGGAAATCTTGATCTTGAAGGAGAGATAATATCATTTTCAAAGTTAGGAGCGGCTTCTGCTGTTTTCTTAATTCAATAAAGCATTACAAAAACTGCTTTTGGATTATATTGGTATTGTGAATATTTAGCTCTCCTTGCTACACCCGGCAAGTTTGTAACTAACTCGTCATATCTAAAAGAAAATAAACGGTAGTCATGTGGACCGGTTAAGTTTTTAAATACTAAAAAGTCAAAGTTAGGTTTGATTTTATATATATGTTCAGAATCGTGAGCGTTATTTAATTTTCCGTCTGGTGTATAAAGTTTATATTTAGAATCATGAATGCTAATTGGATTAAAAACATTTTGAGAATTTAGTTTATAAAAAGCTTTTGCACTTCCTTTGATAATTCTTTCGCCATCATCATTTACATAAGTTAATTTTGGATCTTCTGAAATTGAAAGTTCTGGCAGTTCATGAGAACATGAAGCAGCGACTAACATTGGTGCCACTATTCCAGTCAATGCCCCAATTGAAGGTAAAAATAATATTGATTTTTTACTTTTTTTGTTTTTCATAATTATTAATTTTACTAAAAATTAAATTTTAAAACTCTATTTTATGTTTACAAAGTTTTCCCTATTTTTTCCTTATTTTAAAAAAATAATTTCAAAAACTTCAAAAATTTAATTATGCAAATAAAAATACAAGATGACATTAAGGATTGTGGACTATATGTTTTACAATCATTACATAAATTATTTTGAAGAAAATGAATAGATATAAATCAATTAAAGTATCGGGCAATTTATTCAGAAAATGGAATTAGTATTTCTAACTTAACTTCGTTAGCAAAAGATATAAATTTAGAACTTGAAGCTTACAAAATAAATTGAGAAGAATTTTTGAATTTAAAAAGTAAAACTCCTGTAATTTCAATAATAAAGATTGATAATTTTTTGCACTATATCATAATTAAGAAAATAAAAAATGGTTTAGTAGAAATATTGGATTCTGTAAATGGAAAAAGAAGAATAGAACTTCAAAACTTTCAAAAGCTTTTTAGCGGTTTAATTTTAATTGTTAATAAATCTTCAACTAAAAATAAGATAGAAATGTATTTTAAGAATTCTTTTCTTAGACCAGAAATTAGCTTTAAACTTTTATTTGCAACTGTCTATTTAAGTGTACTTCTTGTTTTATTTAATTATTTTCTTTCTTTTGTAAGTAAGTACATTTTTTCTTACATTCAAGAACAAAACAAAGTCTTTGCACTTAAAAATATTTTGCTTTTTGTTTGAGTTTCCTTTCTTTCAATACTTGTGTCATTTATAATAACCTTAATTCAAAACTTAATTAAAAACAAAATATCAAAAACAATTAAACTAAATTACGTGGACAAAGTAAAAAGAGCTAGTTATAATCAAATAAATAAAATTAATAAAAATGAAATTATTCTACGGTATCTTGCAATAGATTCAATAGCTTATTACTATTCATCTATAACGACTTTTTTACCGACAATAATAATGTCTTTGTTTTTGTTTTTTCCTTTATTACTATTTGTACAAGTGAAATTTTTAATTTTAATTATACTTTTAAATATACTAAAAATAGTTATCGGTTTTTTCATTAATTTTAAAATTTACAATTTATCAAAACAAAACACAATAAAAACAGTTGAAGAAATTAATGAACTTAGTTTTCTAATTAATCGAGATAATTCGTATTACAACTTAATCTGAAATAATGTTGAGAAATTTAATTATTTAGAGAATATACAAACAATTCAAATAAATGATAATAAGCTTAATAAATTAAATAGTTTAAAAAATTTAATTTTTGGTTTTTTAAATTTAATTTCTAACTTAATAATTTATATTATCTTTGTTATAAATAATTCAAATAATATTTCTGAACTTTTATTTATATTACAAATACAAACAATAATTAATAATCCTGCTAATGATTTTCAGAACTTTTTAATTGCAAATAAAATATTTAAAATTAACTATCATAGAATTGCTTTTATTTTGGATATACCTACTCTTTCAAATCTCTCTTTATTTAATAAAAGCAAGAATCCAATTAACTCAATCTACTTAAACAATTTATCCTTTCAATATGATAAGAAACTTATCATTAATAATTTAAATTTAGCTATCAATAAAGGACTTATCATAACTGGGCAAAACGGTAGTGGTAAATCAACCTTAATAAAAATCATTTCTGGATTGATAAAAGATTACCAAGGTAGTGTTGTTTTCAATAACACAGATATCTCTGAATTTAGTCAAAATTGGTTTAATGATCATGTATTTTTTTCTGATAAGGAAAAAGATCTGCCTAATTTAAATTTATACACATATATATTTTGAAATATAAATGAAAATGAAAGAAACAAAATATTAAATAATAAGGATTTTCAGTTTATCTTAAAAATATTAAATTTAGATATTTTTTCAAATATTTTAATTAATAAAAATAAGTTGTCATTAGGACAATTACAGTTAATTAAATTATTGCCTTTATTTATAAAAAAATATCAAATTATTTTACTTGATGAGTGCTTTGATTCACTTTCTAAAAAAACATTTAAAATAGTTAAAAAAATTATCAGAGAAAAACAAAAAAATTCATTGATTATAGAAACGTCACATAACAACAGGTTTTTAAATGAAAAAGCGCAGTTTTTCAATATAAAAAAATAATAATAAATTTCCGCTTTTTTTACAGTTAATTTATAATTATTTTTATGAATAAATTAACCATTAAAAATAAGAGTCTTTTTTGCTTTAAATTTGAACAAGATTTTTTAAATATTTTAAAAGAGGCAAAAGAAGAATTTGGAAGCAAAAAAAACTTATCAGTTGACCTTCTTTTTGTTAACAAATTTAAGATGAAAAAACTAAATAACCTTTATAGAAATAAAAACTACACTACAGATATTTTAAGTTTTCCTTTAGAAGCAGCTAAGGAATTAGACTTTTTAGATTATTTAGAACTTGGACAAATTATTATTTCTCCTTGAAAGATTAAAAAACAAGCTAGGGAATTTAATCACAGTTTAAGAAGAGAATTTTGCTATATTTTTGCTCATGGGGTTGCACACCTTTTTGGTTTTGACCACCAAACTGAGGAAGAAACAAAGATTATGAATGGCCATGTTGATAATATTATGGCAAAACTAGGAATTAACAGATATTAATACTTATTTTTGAGAGGTTTATGAATGAAAAAAATTTGCTATGTAGGTTTAATTGGTAGACCAAATGTTGGAAAAAGCACATTAATTAATAATATTTTAGATTTTGATTTAGCAATAGTGTCTAACTTAGCACAAACTACTCGAGATAATATCAAAGGGATTTATAATGATAAAGAAAGTCAAATAATTTTTATTGACACCCCCGGAATTCATAAGGCTGAATTTTTATTATCAGAAAAATTGAATGAAAAAAGTTATGAAACGATACAAAGTGTTGATGTTGTTTTATTTATAACTCCGGCAAATGAAAAATTAGGAACAGGAGATAAGTTTATAATAAACAAAATAAAAGAAACAACAGATGCTGATTTAATAGCCGTAATTACTAAAGTTGATTTAGTTGAAGATAAGAATTTTTTAGATAATAAAGCTCAAGAATTAAAGACATTAGGATTTAAAACAGTTTTAGGTGTTGGGAAAGGATTTACAAATACTTATAGTGATTTAATTGAAGAAATTAAAAAATACTCATACGAATCAGAAGTTCCATACGAGGAAGATCAATTAAGCGATGTCTCTTTAAGATTTATAGCCAAAGAAATCATTAGAGAATCCGCAATAAATAATTTATATCAAGAGGTTCCTCACTCAATAGCGGTTCAAATAGATGAGTTTAAAGAAAATGATGATGAAACCTTTCCTTATACTATTTTCGCCACAATATTCGTTAAGAGTGAATCACAAAAAGGAATAGTTATTGGTCAAGGTGGAAACAAAATTAAGAGTATTTCAATGTCTGCAAGAACAAAAATGTCAAAAGTTTTCGATCATCCAGTAAATTTATTTTTAAAAGTAAAAGTAGATAATAATTGGGTAGATAAAGAAGACAGAATAAAAAAGGCAGGCTACTAATGAAAATTCGTAGAATGACTCATAGGCTCAAGCTTATTTTGCTGTCTATATTCACAAGTTTATTATTTTTATTTTTTGTAATTATTCTATTTTTAAAGTTATCAAACCCTTACAAAGTAAGTATTTATAACTATGAATCTTATTTAAATAAAAATATTATAAATAAAGTAAAAAAAGATTATTCATATCACGTTTTTACTAACCTTGATGAATTTACAAGAGCAATTAAAAATAAGAAAGCTGTTGCTGGGGTTAGTTCTGATTATCAAATAGCACAATTAATTTTAGAAAATAAATTGAAAAAAATAAATTTTCAAAAAGCTTTTAACATTACATATAATGACAATAATAAAAAAGAAATTATTACGAATTTATATACAAAAGAAGTTAAAAGACAGTTTGATTTTTACGATAATTGAATAATTGAAGAGATAAAAAAAATAAATCCAGAAAACACAATTTATGAGAATAAATTTAAACCTTATATTTATTATAATGATAAAAAAGAAATACTAGGCTTTGAAGTGGATGGAGAGAATGGGATTGATAGTTTTTATGAGTTTTTAATACCCTATTTTACACTTGATAAAATGATAGTTTACAATACTGAAAACTTTGAAATTTTCAAGAATAAAAGAAATAATGTTGTTTCAAGTGCTAATTTTGATGAAATCAAGAATGGAATGGAATGATATAACATTATCAAATCGCTTGTTCAAAAATATAAAAATCCGAGAATTTATTGAACTAATTGATTCTTAGACAACGCAATGATTGGACAATTTTATAAATACTATTTAAATGACAATACTCAAAGAGATTTAAATGGAAATTGAAAACTTTTAGATAAAACAAATTATGAAGATATATTTGATCATTTTAATAAATTTGTTTTAGATGCAACGGGTGCCTCAATTAAAGACATAAACAGAAATAAATTAGTTACTGATGGCCAAGAATTAGTGTCAAGTATTATTGAACCAATTAATGGAAAAGCAGATATTGCAATTATGTATAATGGAGATGCATTGGATGCTTATTATGGCAAAGATAATTTTGCCTCACTTGAAGAAAGTAATAATATTTCATTTGTAAGACCTAAATATAGTTACACAAATATTGATGCATGAATAATTTCTAAAGATACTAATGATTTTGAGTCTGATAAATTACTTTCCCGGTTGAATAAATATATTTTCTCTGATGTTATAAAAAATGAAAATGATTTAAATAGAGAATATATTCAAAATGTTTACCAAGAAATAAAAGAAAATTCAGGCCTTGATCAAAATACTATTAAACACAATTTGTTTAGAAACGAAAATGAAACTAAAAGTTTAGACGAAATTGATGCTAATTTTTATAAAGAAAACTATGACTTTTTTAAAAACGCTTTTGCTTACGAAAATTTACCTAACATTAATAACTTTGACGTAATTAATTACACCCCAAGTTATAAAAATATTAAAAACTTTTTAAAAGATTGATACTTTTTAGACAAAAATAAAAACCCCGACTTAAAAGCAATATCAATCTTTGACTTAGAAACGGCGTCTAATGTAGAATTTAGACCCTATCAACCACTTGATTTAGAATTAAAAACTAAAATGATTGATTATTACTACCAAAAGACTAAATCGTAATAAAGAAAGGAAATATATGGAAAAAAAGAAAATTAAAAAAGAATCTTCTTCAATTATTGAGCTTGTTGATGTTGTTAAAGAATTTGAAGACAAAACTGTTCTAGATAACGTTAACCTTAATATTGAAAAAGGTGAATTTATTACCCTTTTAGGACCCTCTGGTTCTGGTAAGACTACCATTTTAAGAATTATTGGTGGCTTTGAATGAGTTACTCGTGGTGAAGTTAAACTTTATGGTAAAGATATTAAAGATTTATCGCCTCACAAAAGAGATGTTTCTACAATTTTTCAAGATTATGCTCTATTCCCACATTTAAATGTTGAAAACAATATTAAATATGGTTTAAGATTAAAACGTATTTGAAAAGAAAATGTACCTAAATCATTCGAAAGTAAATTAACAGTTCAAAAAAGAAAATGAAAAAAATATGCTGAGCAAAAAATGAAAAACTTAGACAAAGAATTTGAACTTTACGAAAAAGAATTAAACACAAACAATTCTCTTTCACAAAGAAAAAGAAATAAATATCAGCAATGAATCGATGATATGGATTTCAAATATTCATATTGAGAAAATTATGTTGATTTAAAAACTGAAGCATACGAAAAAAGATATTTAACAAGAAAAATTACAAATGAAGAAATGGATAAAGAAGTTAAACAAATGATGGAGCTTGTTGGTTTAACAGGAAATGAGAAAAAGAATGTTAACTTCTTATCTGGCGGTATGAAGCAAAGGGTTGCCTTAGCTAGATCTTTAGTTATTGAACCAGAGATTCTTTTATTAGATGAACCTTTAAGTGCTCTTGATGCTAAAATTCGTGAAAAAATGCAAAGTTTATTGAGAGATATTCAACAAAAATTGAAATTAACATTTATTTTTGTTACTCACGACCGTAACGAGGCTTTACAATTAAGCGATAGAATTGCTGTTATTCGCGATGGTAAGGTGGAACAATTTACAACACCCAAAGAACTATATGACTACCCTGTAAATAAATGAGTAGCAAACTTTATTGGTGATTCAAACTTTTTTGATGCAACATTTGTAAGGGCTAATAAAGTCAAATTTATGTCAAAAACTTTCGACACAATTCATGAAGAATTTGAACCTGGTGAAAAATTAGACGCTTTAATTAGACCGGAAGATATATTAATTACTAGGGTAAAATCTAAGGCAAAACTTATTGGAGAAATTGTAAAATCAACATACGGTGGAAGCTACTACAATTATGAGATTGATTGCAAGGGCAAAATTATCCATGTCGAAACATCATCAAAACACGCTGTTGGAAAAGAAGTATTTTTAGACTGAGACATTGATTCAATTCATTTAATGAAAAAAGACAAAAAACTTGAAGCACTAGAAAAAGAATTGGAACAAACAAATGAAATTTAAAGATTTAAAAAAGAAAAAAGCAAAACATTTTTCTTCGCCAATGTCTAAACTACAATTATCTTTTTTAATCCCTTATATTATTTTTGCTATTTTATTTATTATTTTACCTATGGTTTTTGTATGCATTTATGCATTCAAACCTTTAGAAGGACAAACAAAATTAGAAAACTGAGAAATCGCCATAAAACCTTCAACATGAATAATTATTGGGAGATCTTTACTAACCGGTATTTTAGCCGCTTTTGTAGCCTTAATTATAGGCTTTCCTTATGCTTATATTGTCTCAAGATCAAAATATAAAATAATTAAAATTTTAGGTTTAACTTTAATTTTAAGTCCTTTAGCTATATTTACTATTTCAAAAGCTTTAGCTGTTAGAGGTTTATTTTCAGCAATTTTTGATGAAAATCAACTTAACAATAACTTCTTTATTATTTTTGGAATGATTTATTTATATTTACCGTTTATGGTTTTACCCTTATACCAAGTTTTAAAAGATATGCCAAACAATATCTTAGAAGCTTCTGAAGATTTAGGATACTCAAAATTTCAAACCGTATTTAAGGTTATTATTCCTTATTCAGCTAAGGCAATATTAAGTGGTTTTGGTATTGTTTTAATGATGTCAGCAACATCAATTATTATTTCAGACAAATTATTACCAAATGGTAGCCAAAAGCAGTTAATTGGTAACTTAATTAATCAATTTGCAAATACAGCTAATCCATTTGACTTAGCAAACGCTTCAACTTTGGTTATTATTACTTTATCTGTATTATTATCAATTTATGCAGTTATTTATGGAATTCCATACTTAATTAGAAAAAGAAGACAAGGAGGAAACTATGAGTAAGATTAAAAACTTTTTAAAATATTCTTATGTTTTTATTATTTTAGGTTTTTTATATGTTCCTATTATTTTCGGAACAATTTACAGTTTTAACTCCCCATCTAACAAAGGCATCTTTTCTGTAACAACATGAAATAGAACATCTTTTGAAGCATATAGTGAACTATTTTCAAAATCACATACCCTAGCTTTTGTTAACTCATTTCTTTTAGGTATTGCAACTTCAGTTTTAGTTATAACAATTTCTTTACTGACTGTTTTTGCACTTTGAAGAAACAAAAATAAAGGTGCAAGATCATATGTGCAAACAACATCTAATGTCCCAATGATTAACCCTGATGTTATTACAGGCTTAACTTTAGCTATTGTTTTAAACTTCTTGTTTTTTGGAACTTTAAAAGCAACTAGCGAAGGTTTTGTTAGATCAATCATTGGCCACACAGTTATGTGTTTACCATATGGAATCTTAATAATGCTTCCTAAAAGTGATAAGTTTTCAAAGAATATTTTTGAAGCAAGTCAAGATTTAGGATATTCTAAATTTAAAACATGATTTAAAACATATTTTGTTTACATGTTAGGTTCAATTGGCTTTACTTTTGTGATGACAATGACTCTTTCGTTTGATGACTTTATTATCACAAGAATAGTTTCTAATACCGAAACATTAGGAACACAGTTGTATGAGGGTCAATTTCAGGCTTGATCCTTAGCAATTGGAGCAATATCATTATTAGTGGTTATTTTTGGAAATACCTTATATATAGTATTTAAAGGCACTCAGAACTCAAAAGCAAAAAAAGCGATTTTATTATCAAAAAAACAAGCACAAAAAGACTTCTATAAGGAGGCTTTATAAATTGCAAAAAAAGATTTTTAAGATTTTACTTTTTTATTTATCGCTTTTTATAATATTTAGTTTATTTTTAGGCGGACTAATATTTAAATTAACGAATCATTATCGCCCAAGCGTTTATAATTACGAATCATATTTACATCCTAAGATTGTAAATAATCTTAAAAAGAATTACAATTACAAAGAATTTAAAGAAATTAATGAATTTACCCAAGCCTTAACACAAGACAAAGCAATCGCTGGTGTTGGAAGTGATTTTCAAACAGCACAACTTATATTAGATAAAAAAATCAAAAAAATAAATTTTGAAAGAATTTTTGGATCAGGAACTAACAAGTGAGATATCCGAAAAACCTTTTTTACAAAAAATGTTCAAAACCATTTAGAAAACTTTAACAAGCTTATTTATAATAAACTAAGTTTAATGACTGATGACGAATTAAATAAAATAGGTTTTGAGATTAATAAAGATAATCAAAAGTGAAGATCTTTTGAAACTAAGAAGGAAAACTCAAACAATTGAGATCATTTTTCAGATTTTATTATTCCTTATTATATTCAAGACAAAGGTGTTGCTTACAATATAAATAAAAACTCAAGACCTAATCTCGAAATAGAAAAAGCTTCAAATATCCTAGAAAACATTAAAAACCCTATCAATTGAAACGAAATTTTTTCAATCCTAAAAGATAGTAAATATCAAAGAGTTGCATGAACTAATGCTTTCATTGATAATCTAATGATAGGAGCTCTTAATTACAAAGCAAACAATCCTGATGAATGAAAAACTCTTTTTACTCATAACGGAGAAGGAAAATTATTTAACTTTAATGATTTTAATTACAAAATTGCAATAGACTCATTTATTAAGTTTGTCGAAGATTCATCTGGTTTTTCAATTAAAAACACCGGATATAACTATTTGAGCGGTGATGGTCTAGAATTGTTAAACCATTTAATTGAGCCTAAAGAAGGAAGATCAGATTCGGCTGTTATTTATAATGGCGATGCTTTAGATGCTTATTACTCGAAGGATAACTTTGCAAGCGTAGAAGATGGATTAATTCGTTTTATAAGACCAAAATATAATTATTTATTAATGGATGGATGAGTTATTTCACACAAACTTAGCGAAGAAGATACTAATAACTTTTTGGATATTTTAAAAAAGAATGTTTATCATAATAATTTTCTTTTAAAAGACAATATAAAAAATAGTTCTGATTCAAATCTTTTAGATAGTCTTCTTTTGAAAAAAGTTAGAGATTTAGTAGATGATAAAATAAGAGAAAGCGCATTTAAAACTTTAAAACAAATTTTTGATGAAGAAAAAGATACTGTGAAAGAAGCTTTATTAGCAAGTAAAGAATTTAGTACTATTGAATCTTCACATTGAGATGACTTTGCTAACTGAGAAAAAGAATTAAATAACTTTCTAAATAATAATGAAGGCCAATATTGAAACTGATTGTTAATCGTTAGAAATAATTCTAACAATGGTTATAGTTTATTTGAAGATGCATTTACTGAAGCGTTTGGTGATGAAGAATTATCGGAAATAGCTAACTTTGATTATATTTCATATACACCTGCAGATAAATTAAGCTATAAATTTATTGAGAAATGATATTTTGGAAATGATAAAATTGCAAAAGATATTTTTGCACAACCAAGCTCAAATGAAAATTATTTCTTATTTACGTACCCAATTATTGACAACAGTTTAAGAACAAAAATTGCTTCTTATTATTTTGAAACAACAAAATCATAGAAATAGGCTATGCCTATTTTTCTTTTTATTTTAAGTTTTATTTTAAAATTTTCTTGTTAATATAATTTAAAATAAACATTCAAAAAATAATTTAAGTATAATTTTAATTATAATTAAATTTATAACTAGGAGTCAATTATGACATTAAAAAAATTATTACAAAAAGTTAAAAACATCAAAGAAAACCAAGAATTCGAAATCAAAGGTTGATTAGTTTCAAATAGAGGAAATGAAAAAATAAGATTCTTAACAATTAATGATGGAAGCACTATTTCTAATTTGCAAGTTGTAGCTAAAGGTGAGATTATTCAAAATAAAAACTTATCACAACTTTCTTTAGGAACATCAATAATCGCTAAGGGTTTAATTCACTTAACACCACAAGCACAACAACCAGTGGAATTAGCTTTGGATTCAATAACAATTTTAAATGGTGTAGATGAAGATTTCCCAATTCAAAAGAAAGAAACTTCTTTAGAATTTTTAAGAGAAATTCCACACCTAAGAAACAGAACAAATCTATTCAAAAGTGTTATGTTAATTAGAAATTCACTAGCTTATGAAATTCATAAATATTTCCAAGAACATGACTTTTTATATATGGCTTCACCAATTATTACTTCTAATGATGGAGAAGGAGCGGGAGAAACGTTGTTAGTAGATGATGAATCAAAAGATTTCTTTTTCAAGCAAAAAGCTTTTTTAGGGGTTACCGGACAATTACACGCCGAATCATATGCGGCCGGTTTTAAACAAGTGTACACATTTGGACCAACATTTAGAGCTGAAAATTCTCATACATCAAGACACCTTGCTGAGTTTTGAATGGTTGAACCAGAAGTTGCTTTTTATGAATTGAAAGATATTATTTTATTAGCAGACGATCTACTAAAAACTGTTATTAAAAATACGATTAAAAATTATCCAGATGAAATGACTTATTTAAATTCAATCAATCCTAATTTAATTGAAACTCTAAATAAGTTTTTAGATAATAAATTGACAGTTATTGAATATAGAGATGTTGTTAAACAATTAGCCAACTATAAAGACTCATTTGAAGAAAAAAATATTTTCTTTGGAATGGATTTAGCTTCCGAACATGAAAAATTCTTGGCAGAAAAAATTGTTCAAGGACCTGTAGCTGTAATTAATTATCCTAAAGATATTAAAGCATTTTATATGCATCAAAATGATGATAAAGAAACAGTTGGGGCATTTGATTTATTAGTTCCTGGCATTGGTGAATTAATCGGTGGAAGTCAAAGGGAAGCCAGATACGAAAAATTACTTGAAAGAATGAATGATTTAAAAATATCAACCGATCCTTTACAATGATACTTAGACCTAAGACGTTTTGGCTATGCTCCATCTAGTGGTTTTGGTATTGGTTTTGAAAGACTAGTTATGTATGTAACTGGTGTTGCTAATATTAGAGATGTTATTCCTTTCCCTCGTGTAGCAGGACAAATTAAAATGTAGGTATTTATGAGTAACAAAAATTTAACTATTATTGTTCCAATATATAACCCCGCTATTCCAATTGAAGATATTTTTAATAACCTATATAAGCAAAAAAGCCAAAATTTTGACGTTGTAGTTACAATTGATCGACCTAAAGAAGAACACTTTATTGCTATTGATGAGTTGCACAATAAATTAAAAGATCGTTTGAAGGTTGTTTTTAATACAACCCACCAACATATTGATATTGTTATTAATGATGCTTTAAAAAACGTGGAAACACCTTATGTATTTATACTTTATTCATACTGTAAATTAAAAAATGAGTTTATTCAAAGAATTGATAAATTTTTAGAAAACTTTCAAGATAAACCTGATTTTGTAGAAATGCCGGGATTTAGTAAATCTATTTCACATTCTTTAATTAAATCGGAATTGCTTTCTGGTTTAGGTTTAGTAGACTTAGAAAAAAACGCGTTGCCTTTTGCTTTAGTGACTCCTTTTGTTTTTAATACTTTTGTAAAAACAGAAATAGCTAAGAAGGTCATGGAAATACCTAAAACTAGAGACTTAAATTTGGAATATTCACCTAACTTGGTTTTTCGTACGCTTTTAAATTCAAAAACTTTTGCTTACTTCTCTGATACGTGAATTGAAAATTGAAACTATAGTTTTTTAATGTTCAACCCAAAATCATTAACACGTAGTTGAAATATTATTTTTAAGGAAGTTGCATTAGACAAAGATCCTGTAAAAAAAGCTTTATCGTTTGCAAAATGTATTAACTATTGTTATTATGTTGCTGGTATTTTAGGCACATTTAAAACAAGAAAAAACAGCTTAGAGTCTAAATCACTAGATAATATTAAAAAAGCTTTAATTCAAGAAATAGAAAATTTAAAACCTGTTTGATTAGAAGAAATGAAAAATAATAATTTTTTCTTAACTTTTGATGTAAGAAAATTATTTGACCTTACTGACGGTTTTGTGAAAAAGTGAGATTTAATTTTTAAAAAATTTATATGGTAAAAAAACAGAACATAAAAGCAAATTTTTGAATAAGATTGCTTAGCACATTAATTGATTTATTTATTTTTGTAATTTTTTCTGTTGGTACTTCTTTCTTAATATTTAATTACAAAAAAGCTGATTTTCTATTAAATAATATTGTATATAAAGAAGTTGTTTATAGAATATGATTATTAGGTTTAATTATTTTTAATATTTTTGAATTTATTGTGATTCCAATAATTACAGGCGGGCAAACAGTTGGAATGCTTATCTGTAAAATTAAGATTATCGCTAATGATAATGATAGAAAATTATCAAGATTTATTTTTGATAGACAAAGATTGTTTTCGTTTTTATGGGTTTTTGTCTTTTTAAGTTTTATGCTAATGTCTACTGATGCTTTTTTAAAGGCAGCAAGAGGACAAAAGATGAATACTGTAGAAAAACTTGTCGTAAGTTTACCAACAGTTTTGGCAACAATAGCAATCAATTTACAAATTTTTATGATTTTAACAGGCGTTGTAGCTACAAGATTAAATTGAAATGACAAATTTTCTCGAACAAAAACTGTTTGAAAAAACAAATTTGAAGAAGTGTTTGAAGATGAGGATTATAAATTAAAAATTTATCCCAAAAAAAGAGAATTACCAAAAATAGAAATATTAAATTAACGTAACAAAAAGACAGGTTTTTTTATTCGCCTGTCTTTTTGTTGTGACTAAATATTTGATCTCTGTTTTGATAAATGTAAGAATAATCTTCAATCTTAAAAATTGTGTTATCTATAGCAACATCTTCATAATTGAATATTAAAAAATAATAAAATTCCTCATCTCGCTTAGTTTCATTATATTTATAAAAGCGGTTTTTTCAATTTTTGTTTTTAATCTTGTATTGTTTACTAAAAGAAGGTCAAACGTTAGTAATATAAGTCATATTTAAGTCATTTGAGAACTTGAATGTGTTAAAAATCTCTTTTGATTCTATATTTTCGATATTTTCAAATAAAACTCCATTTAATCTTTTGTTTTCAATTTTTCAATTTTTAAACTCTCTCTTTATTATACATAGCTGAATTATTAATGTTAAAGAAAAAATGAAAATAAAAAATGATAACGCCATAGTAAAAAATGGAAACAATACAACTGTATTAATTTTGGCTTTTCATTGAGGTAAATTGATCAACACATCTAATCACGGATAAAAAATAGATAAAATCGTTAGTATTGATATCGCTAAAAATATACTTAAAAAAATAAAACTAATTTTTATTTTTTGATTAATTGTTTTAAAAAAATGCTCATTTATTCTTATTTTTTTAGATAAGAAAATTTTTTTAGCATCTTTTTTTAACAATATTCTTTTTAATATAGGAGCAAAAAACAACAATAATGAAGTAAAAAAGGATGTAAATAATATTAAAGCAAAAACAAAGAATATTATTAAAAGTGTTTTAAATGTTATTATATTCATTTTCTAAGATTTCCTTTATAAGATATAAATAATTTTCTTTGCTGTAAGAAATTTTATTAATTTGAGCAGAAGTATAATCAAATAATATAAAGTATAATAATTCATTATTATCTACTACACCGTTAGTAATAAATTTTTTTCTTTTGTTTAATATTTTCATTCCGTAAAAATGCGACTCTGAATTTTTGAATATTGGAATTCTAATTTCTAAGTCTTCGTTTAAAATAACATTTTTAAAATCCTCATAATTTACTGGCTTTTCAATATTTAAATGTCTTTTTTCTATTTTTTCATTTTCTATTATTCAATCTCTTATATTTTTTTTAGTTTTGTTTATTTTTATAAGACCTTTTATTAAAAAATATAAAGGTTCAAGAATAACACCAAAAATAATTACTAATAAAATAGAATCGTAAAAATCAATTTTTTTTGAAACTGTAAAATAAAACACTAAATATGTAATTAACGTAAAAACAAAAATAAATATTAATATAAATAACCAAGAAATATAAAAAGTCTTAGATTTTTTAAAAAACTCAAAAAATTTATCAAATGTTGCTTGGGGTAATTTTATTGATTCTGCTAAAATTTGTTTTTTTGCACCTGTTTTAAAGTCACAAGTAAAAATAGTTTTCTTGTTATATTTTCAAATAAAATAAAACCCAACAACAAAATAAATCATAACTAGTGGCGAAAGTATCGCACAATAAATAATTAATAGTGTCATTCTCTTATCCTAAATTATCTCATTTTACTTTATTTGGGTATTTAACCCTTAAAAGGCCATTTATACTTAATTCAAAATTGTTTAATTTTAAAAGCTCATTTAATGTTTTTATCTCTCTGGTTTTAAGGTTTTTAAAATGTGTATTGGTACCACCAACACCACCCCGAGTATATGGCTTATCAATTATTGTTTCATTTATAACAGTTCATCTAATTGTTTCTAATCTAGAAATTGTTTTTAATAGTTCTGAAGAACCTTCTTTTATTTCATTATTAAATTTTTTAAATTCTTCTAATTCATTTATATCCTCTAATAAATTTTTTGTAGATATTAATGGGGTAATGAATGCACTGACTTTTACATTGTTTGCTAGAGGCGCAACAAAAGCCGAAAAAGAATTTATTAATTTTAAAATTTGCATAATTTTTCCTCCTTTTTTCATTATTACTTTAGTTTTTCACTATTTTACATTATATAACTTAAAATAAATGTATGTTGAATATTTTGGGTGAATAAAATTTAAAACAAAAAAATTCTTGAAGCATTTTTCTTTAGTAAAAAAAGCATTGATTGAAAACTCTTTTAAAATAAATATAGCAATAAAAATGAAAAATGATAGTATTGATGCAATAAGAAAAACTATAAATAAAAATCTAAAATTATTTAAATTCATTATTCAAAATTTCCTTTAAAAAATATAAATATATTTCTTTTTTGTATCTAACATTATTTATAATAATTTCATCGTAATTTAACAATAAAAAATAAATTAATCTATTTTTATCTAATTCACCATTTATTCAAAGCTGGTTTCTTAGATTTTTAATTTTTTTTGAATAAAAATACTTTTGTGTGTGTTTAAAAATAGGGATTTTTATCTCTAAATACTCATTTAATATTAAATATTTAAAATCTTCAAAATTTTCAGGCTTCTCAATTTTTAAATTGTTTCCGCTTAATAGTAAATTTTCATTTTTTCATTCTTGAACTTCTTTATCGATTATTTTTATTTTCTTTTTACTAGTTGTTGATATTAAAGGAATATCTAATAAAAAAATGAAAGAAAGGATTGTTGAAAACAAGATTTGGGAGTCAAACCTTTTAGACACAAAAATGTAAAAACATATTAAAAAAAGAAAGAAATACACTGTAAGAAAAATTACTACACCAAGAGTTATTCAAAAAAAGAGATAAAATTTTTTTATAAAACGTTCAAAATAAGTAAAAACTCCTTCTGGTAATCTTATAGAATGAATTAATATCGTTTTTTTAGATTTTATTTTAACTTTTTCGATAAAAGAAATTTCTTTATTAAAAAATAGTAAATAACAAAAGCTGATTATATGGTATAAAAATAATAAAGGTAAAAAAATTGAAATAAAAATAATTACTAAGCTCATATTATCCTAAATTATCCCATTTTACTTTGTTTGAAAACATTCTTATATATTTGCCTCTTTTAGGGTCTTTTACTCTTAGAAGACCATTCATACTTAATTCAAAATTTGTTCATTTTAATAATTCTTCAATCGTCCTTATCTCGCCAGTGGAAAGATTTTTAAAATGAGTATCTCTTCCTCCGGTACCATTTTGTGTGTAGGGTTTATTAATTGGTGTTTCATTTACCACTATTCACTTAATGTCTTTTAATCTTGAAATTGTATCAATTATTAATTTCGTTCTATCTTGAGTTTCATTTTTCATAATTTTTAATTTTGATATTTCATCTATATCATTAAAAAGGTCATTTAATGATAAGGCCACTGAAATTAATGGTGTTACTTTTTTAAAAGAATTGGGATTTAAGTCAACTTTGAAGTTGGCTGATTTAAATTTTAAACTAGGTAAAGAAAAAGAGACTAAAAAAATTTTAGAAACAATTTCTTTAATAGACATTAATGAGTAATTACTCATTATGCTTTTAATTTCTTCGAATGATTTTATAGTATCTAATACTGAGTAATAAGCAGTTCTTAAACTTGAAGAAATTAAACTTAAAACTCCAGTAGCTAAACTTAATCCCGCCTCGGCAATTGCTGTTGCTCCGAAGGTAAATGGTGCTGAAGCATAAAGCCCCGCTGATGCAATTCCTGTAAATACAGCAATTCCATTAATTATCCCGGATGCAGTAAGTAATCTTTCAGCAAGCGCTGTTTTATTTATAATTTGATCTTCTATATTATTTAAAAGAGTTTTCATACCTAAAATAGTATTTTCTACATTTTTAGAAGATTCAGCGCCATCATCATTAACCTCAAATTTATTTTTAAAATCAGTAATAATTCTTTTATAATAACTTTTTGCTTCTGTATTAATTTCTTTATTTCTTTTTTTATAGATTTAATTGATTTTAATAAAATAGAATTTAAATGTTTTTTAAAATCTGTTTTTATTTTAGTATTAGATAATATTTATTCTTCTTTATTAACATATATAATTCCTGACGTTTTTAAATTTAATAATAATTTTTGAAATATTTCATCATTATTTTCTAGAATATTTTCTAAATTTTGCTTAGCAGATTTCTTCACATCAAATTCATTTCCTAACTTTTCAAGTAAATCTTTTTCATTAATTATAAAATCTTTTACTAAACTAAAAATTTTCGTTTCGTCTTCAGAATTTTTTTCTTCTCGCTTAACAATTGCTATATTCGTATTTAAATTAAGCGGGGTAGTAGAGACTAATAAGCTATTTATTAATTTGGCGATGTTCATATTTTCCTTTTTAAGATTGATATTTTTTATTCAATTTAAATTATATAATTTTTACTTTTATAGTATTTTATTAAATTTAAAAACTACAAATTATGATTAAATAAACAAAAACACTTTCTTTTCTTTATTACTCATTATTTATAATGGGTAATAAGGTATAATTTTAAAAGAACAATCTAAATTTAAGAGGTAAAACATGGTAGACTTACATAAATTAAATAAACAACAAAGAGAAGCAGTAGAACACAACGAAGGCCCTCTTCGTATAATTGCTGGTGCTGGTTCAGGGAAAACAAGAGTTTTAACTTATAAAATTTCTTATCTAGTTGATGAATTAGGAATTAATCCTTCACGTATATTAGCTTTGACTTTTTCTAATAAAGCAGCTAATGAAATGAAACAGAGAGTCGTAACCATGATTGACAACCCAAGTAAATTACCAATAATAAGCACCTTTCATGCTATTTGTGCAAAGATATTGAGAAAAGAAATTCATCTTTTAGGTTATGAAAATGATTTTCAAATTCTTGACGAGATAGATCAAAGGGCAATTTTAAAATCTGTTTATTCTGAATTAGAAATTACCAATAATGAATTTAGCTACAACTCAATTATTTCATACATTCAAAATAAGAAAAATTCTTTATTTGATTTTTTAAATATTGAAAATGAGCAAGAAGATAGCTCAATATCTCCAGAAGAAAGAAAAGCAATAGAAACTAAAGAATTAATTTACAAACACTATCAAGAAAGGCTCCAAAGATCTAGGGCTTTGGATTTCGATGATTTATTAGTGTTTGTATATACTTTGTTTTATGATCCAAAATATGAAAACATTGCTAACAAATGAGCAAAAAGATTTGATTATTTATTAATTGATGAATTCCAAGACACAAGCGTTATTCAATACAAGATTTTACAAAAATTATGTTCAACTAATAACTTAACAATTGTTGGAGATCCTGATCAAACAATTTATAGTTGAAGAAATGCCGATATTAATATCATTATAAATTTCCATAAAGATTATCCTGATGCACTTACAGTAAAACTTGAAGAAAATTATCGTTCAACTAAAAAAATTTTATATCACGCTAACAAACTAATCCAAAAAAACAAACTTAGATTAGAAAAAAAATTATTTACTGAAAACGAAGAAGGTGAAGACGTTGAATTTTATTGTGGTCACAGCGAAGAAGCAGAAGCAATTTGAATAGCCCAAAAAATTTCTGAACTGAAAAGATCTCGTGTTCAACTAAAAAATATTGCGATCTTGTTTAGAACTAATAGCTACTCAAGAGCAATTGAAGAAGCCTTAATTAGAGAAAATACAATTTATAAGTTGTTTGGTTCTATCAAATTTTATCAAAGAGAAGAAGTCAAAGACGCTTTAGCTTATTTAAGGGTAATTCACGATGGTAGTGAAATTGCTTTATTAAGAATCATTAACAAACCCTCACGTAAGATTGGAGAAGTTACAATTGATAAACTTTTAGAATTTGCAAGAAGTAAAAATCTAGATTTATATTCTGCTATCGAAAGGCATTTTGATGAATTACAAGAAACATTGAGTATTTCTACATCAACCTTACAAAGATTGGCTTATTTAATTAACGATATACGTTGAGCAAGAGCAGCTTTAAAATCAAATAATATTAGCAGTACTTTAAAAGAATTTATGTTTAAAAAGATCAACTATTTTGAAGTCTTTAAGGGTTCAGAAGAAGAATATGAAGCTAAACAAGAAAACTTTTTAAGTTTAATTGCAGCAATAGAACAATGAGAAAAAAATAATACTCACGGTACTATTGATGAATACTTGCAAGAAATTACACTAATTACAGACCGCGATGTTGAAGATGATGCAACAAGTTTTGTATCATTAATGACAGTACATAACGCAAAGGGCCTTGAGTTTGATTATGTATTTATTTGTGGTTTAGCCGAAGGCATATTTCCGCTTAAGAGAGCAATAACAATTGCTCCTAATAAAGATTTTACTTTCTTAAGTAGTTCGAATACGAGTGAAGAAAATATTGAGGGATTAGAGGAAGAAAGAAGACTTGCTTATGTAGCAATTACTCGCGCAAAGAAAAAACTGTTTTTATCTTTTGCAATTAATAGATCAGGCTTTGCTAAAAGAAGTAGATTTATAACTGAAGCAGGTATTTATGAACAAAACAGAAGTATTAGCTTAGCAAATGATTTTTCAATAGCTGAAGAAAACCACTTAAACAATAGTGATTTAGTTGTTGGAGATTACATTATGCACAATTTTTTTGGTCATGGTGAAATAATTGATATGGTAGGGTCAATTATTACTGTTAAATTTGCTAATCAAAAAACAATAAAGCAATTTGAAAAATCACATCACTCAATTAAGAAATGAGATGGTAGTCTAGATGATTAAAAAAATTGATTCGCTGCTCTTTATTTGAGTATTAATTTTTGCAATTTTACTTTCAGCAATTACTTTATGATTCATTTTTTGATTAGAAAGGAAAGAAAAACTTGTTAAAAATCAAAATGGCTTTATTTGTCTTGAATTAGACTTACAACAAAAAAGAATTAAATATTTAAATGGAATTTCTAATATTTATAATGAACCCTTCTTTCTTAAAAAAATTAATTTTTTAAATAATAGATGAAAAAAATTACAAGACTTTCAATCTTTACTTGATAAAAAATCTAATTTTGTTTTTTCTAATGCTATTAGGAACAAAGAAAATGTTTTAATCAGTTTTGAAAAGCAATTGACTAAGTTTTCATGACATAAAACAAAAGTTAATCTTGAAATGAATTTTGTCGATGAAAATAGCGCTGTGATTACTATCAATTGAAATGAAATTAATTCCCGCGAAGAGGCTGTTTTTGAGGCGATAAATACAAACATATCTTACTTGCTAGATACAAATAGTAAATATTTAGCTTGTGGCTTTGTTTTAAACATAAAAAACATTAACAACATTAATAACTTTGTTAAATTATTTAAAGAAGTTTGTTACAAAAATAAATTAAAGAACATTAAAGTTTTTTTAGATTGAAACAAAATATTTTTTGTTTTCCCTCTTTCCAAATTCAAAACAAAACAAGCAAACAAAGGAATTAAAATAATCGAAAACAATTCTCACTTATATAAAAATTTATTTAGTAGTTTTTTTGCTTTTGAAAGTAATTTATTGGTTGGAAAAGATTTTTACAATTATGAAGTAATTTTTGATTATTTAAAAGTGATACCTTTTTTAGAAGATTTTTGATTACCTAATGATTTTAGTAAAATAGAATACTTTGAGAAATTTAAAGAAAATTATGATTATGTTTTAAATGAAATTAATGAAACTAACAAAATAGATTTTAAAACAATTTCATTTAATAATTTTGGTGATGAAAACAGTAAACTAAACTTTTTATTAACAGAGAAAAAATTTGAAGCATTAAATATTTCTGATCCAAAAATTCTTTCATCGTTGGATATTTATAAAAACTTTTTTATTAAAATTTACGAAAACATTAATGCTATTGAGCCCCATGGTAAGGTTTTAAATGTTAATGATTTTATTTTTAACCTAATTGATAATAAGAACATTGAGAATGCTATTTTTAAAGATCATTCTTTTGTTCAATTAATTTCCTTAAACTCGAAGAAAAGTATGTTAAAAGCAAGAAAAAAGATTGAACAAATTCAAGAGATGAAACCAAGGGCATCAATAGCAATAAAGTTAGATGATATAAATGATGATATTATTTCTGCAATAGATAAATGAGTAAAAATTATTTGATTTGATAAAAAAATTACATCAAGATTAAATAACCCAAAAATAATGTTATATGTTGGTCTTTTACTTAACAAAGCTGAACAGTTAAATATATCTGTTGTTTTTGAAAAATTAGATTACAAAAATTATAAAAAAATACTATACAATAATAATTTAAATATGTTTTATACTTTAAACAGAAAAACATTGAAGGAAAAATAAAAGGAGATATATGAATAAAAAATTAATAAAAGAAAACTTTTTTGAAGCTGTTAATGGTGAATGATTAGCAAAACATAAAATCCCTGACAACAAATCAACTATTGGTTCATTCGAAAGGTTAGATGAAGGTTTAACAAAATTAAAAACAAGTTTATTGTCAAAATGATCTGTAGATACTAGAGAAATTGAAGATAATAAAGAATTATTAGAAATGGTAAAACTGTATCAATTAGCAAACAATTGAAATGAAAGAAAGAAAAATGGTATTAAACCAGTTTTATCAATTTTAAAAGAAATTGAAGAATTAAATTCATGAGCTGATGTTGAGAAAAATTACAAAAACTTAACTCTTAGAGGTTTTGAAGTTCCGATTCCTTTCATGATTGAAACAGATTTTAAAAACTATGAAAGACAAACATTATTTGTTTCTTGTCCTTCTGTTATTCTTCCGGAAAAAAGTTATTATGCAAACGAAGAAAGAAAGAACAGCCTTTATAAAATTTGAATTGCAATGACTAAAAAACTTTTATTAAAAGTAAATAAAGACGAAAAATGAGCAGAAAATTTAATTAACAAGGCATTAATTTGAGACACAGAAGCTGCTAAATATATTTTATCTGCTGAAGAATGAGCTATTATCACTAATATTTATAATCCTAAAAAAGTTAGTGAATTTGATAATAAAATTAAGGAATTAAAACTTTCTAAGATTTTAAATTCAATTTTTAGCGAAAAAATCGAAGAGGTTGTTTGTGTATCAAATGATTTAATTGATAACTTTTCAAAATTATTAAATAAAGAAAATTTTGAAAACTATAAAGCATTTTTATACGTAAACACTTTATTAGATTTAGCAAAATATTTAGATTACAACAGTTTAGTAATTTCGGGAGAGTTTAAACGCACTCTAAACGGACAAATTAAACCTTTAGATAAAAAGAAAACTGCAGTTAAGCTAGTTGTTGATGGAATTTACTCAATGGTTTTTGGTAAATACTACGGTGAAGAATACTTTGGAAGAATTAATAAAGAAAATGTTAAAAAAATGATCTATAAAATGATTAAAATCTATGAAAATAGACTAAGTCAAAATGATTGATTATCACAAAAAACTAAAGAAAAAGCTATTTTAAAACTTTCTAAAATTGGTGTTTATGTTGGTTATCCAGAAATAATTGAAGATTACTATTCAGAATTAGTTGTAAAACAATACAATGGTTTTGATGATTTCTTAATGAATATTTTAGATTTTATTGCAATTGAACGTAAAGCAAATTTTGCAGAATATAACAAAAAGAAAAATAAAGATTTATGATCAATGTCTCCAGCAATGGTAAATGCATATTACAACCCAACAAACAATAAAATTGTTTTCCCTGCGGGTATTTTACAAGCTCCTTTTTACAGTCCAAAACAATCATCTTCTTCAAATTACGGTGGCATTGGTGCTGTTATTGCTCACGAAATTTCCCACGCTTTTGACAATAACGGTGCTAATTTTGACGAAGTTGGTAACATGGTTAACTGATGAACGAAAGAAGATAAAATTGAATTTGATAAAAGAGCAGAAAAAATGATTAAGTTATTTGACGGTAGAAAAACTGAAGCTGGTAAATGTAATGGTAAATTAACTGTATCTGAAAATATTGCTGATGCTGGTGGTGTTTCTTGTGCTTTAGAAGCCGCTAAAAGTGAAAAAGATTTCAACGCAAAACATTTCTATATAAATTACGCAATAAACTGAAGATCAAAATATAGAAAAGAATTACAAAAATTATTACTTAACACCGATGTTCATGCTCCTACAATTCTAAGAGCTAATGTTCAAGTGCAAAACTCAGATGATTTTTATACTGCTTTTGATATTAAAAAGGGTGACCCAATGTTTTTAGATCCTAAAAAACGGGTAAAAATTTGATAATTTACTTTTAAAAAGTTAGATTTATATAGTCTAACTTTTTTTATAATACATTTTTAGCTTTTTTTCTAAAAAATAAAATGTAGAAAAGTGTTTATTTAACGTTAAAATAATTTACATTTTAACAAAAATGTTTTGAACTTAAATTAAGAAGTAAAATTAAGTTATTAACTTTTTGACACACATTATTATATTTATTAATTTAACAAATTTAAAAACTTTACTTTTTCAACTTATTTTTTAATTTTTTAATTATAATTAAAATTTATATGAATAATCATTATAACGATACCATTGTTGCTATTTCTTCAGGAAATATTAATCAAGCTATTTCTATTATTAGAATTTCCGGCCCAGAAGCTATTGAAATAATTAAAAAAATATATACAGGAAAAATCGGTAAAGATAAAACAATAACATATGGTTATATAAAAGATCCTAACAATTCTAAAATAATTGATGAAGTATTGGTAAATTTCTTTATTGGAAATAAAAATTATATAGGTGAAGATACAATAGAAATTAATGCGCACGGCGGCATTATAGTAACTAATAAAATTTTAAATTTAATAATCGCAAATGGTGCAAGATTAGCTTCCAGAGGTGAATTTTCTCGAAGAGCTTTTTTAAACGGTAAAATCACTTTAGAAAAAGCTGAAGCAATAAATACGTTAATTCATGCAAAAACTAATATTCAAGCAGAAATTGCTATTAAACAATTTGATAATAAAGATAACGAAATAATCGAACAATTAGAGCAACAATTATTAACAATTATTTCAATTATTGAAATCAATATTGATTATTCAGATTATAACGATATCGAACAAATGGATAAAACTAAATTAATTAAATTAATTTCGAATTTAAAGAACAATATTGATTTGATAATTAAAAAATCTGAAATTGCTAGCGATGTTTATAATGGAATTAAAGTTGCATTAGTTGGCCAACCTAATACCGGAAAATCATCAATTTTAAACTTACTCTTAAATAAAGAAAAAGCAATAGTTACAGATATAGCAGGAACAACGAGAGATATAGTTGAAGGTGAGTATGAAATTAATGGAATACCTTTTAAAATAATAGATACAGCAGGAATTAGAAAAACTGAGGATAAAGTTGAATCAATTGGTATTGATCGCTCTATTAATGCTATCAAAGAAGCAAAAATAGTTGTTCATTTATTTAACCCTAATCAAATTCAAACTGAAGAAGATAATTTAATAAAAGAGTTATCTAATGATAAAATATATATTCCTGTTTTAAACAAATCTGATTTAATAAAAGATAAAAAAAATATAAACTTTGTTATGACATCCGCAAAAGAAAAAAATGTTTGAGAGTTAAAAAATAGTTTGATTAAGAATTATTTAAATTTAGATTATGAAGACCCTGAGTTAATTTATAATACCAGACGTTTAGGTCTTTTGAAACAATGTAATAATGAATTAAATACTGCTTTAGAAAGTTTGAATAATGGTTTTGGACCAGAAGTTGTAATATTAGATATAAATAAGGCTTGAACCATTTTAAGAGAAATTTTAAATAAAGAACATGATAATGAAGCTTTATTAGATAATATATTTAATAAATTTTGTTTAGGAAAATAGGTTATGTAAAATGGCTGCTAATAAAAGAGAATTAGAATTAAAAGAAGGTTTAGTTATAAAACGCGTGAAAAATGAAGCATCTGAGTTTTATTTAGGTTTATCATACGAAGGCTTGTGTGTTTTAAGAGATTTTAATATTCCTGTTTTTGTTTATAACTTACTCCCTAATGAAGAAGCTGATATTCAAATAACATATTATTCAAAAAAATGTTGTTTTGCAAAAGTAATAAAGTATCGTAATTTTTCTCCCTTGAGAGAATATTTAGATAATAACAAAAATTTATTATACGAAACAGGTTCTGCACCTCTTATGAGTTTAAGTTATGATAACCAACTAAAATTTAAACAATTTATTATTAATAGTTTGTTTGAAAGAAATTTATCTTATTCAAATGTTTTGCCAATTGTTAAATCAGTTTGTCAATGAGGCTATCGTAATAAAATTACATTACAAGTTAAATACGAGAACGAAAAACCTCTTTTGGGATTTTTTAAAAAATACAGCCACAATTTAGTGCAACAAGAAGAACTATTTTTTGGAGTTGTTTCAATTCGTAATTTCTATAAATCATTTTTATTAAATCCGGAAAGTGATTTTGAGAAAAAAATAAATGAAGCAATTTTTAAATTTAAACCACACAAAATAACATTAAGATCTCCAAAAAGTACATTTTGTAATATCGAAATTATTTTACAAATTAAGAATGAACCAAAAGAAGAATTTGTAAAGGAGTTAGAAAAATTAAATCTTCAAGAAACAAAGTATAAATTTTCTATTTTTAATAAAAACAATAAAACATGAACAAATCTTCTAAATCATGCCGGTAATAAACATGAAATAGGTAAATTAACTTTTAATGTTAAGAATGATACTTTTTATCAAATTAATGAAAATGTTATGAACTTAATTTATAAACAAATATATGATTGGATTCCAACTTGTAAATTAACTAATATTTTGGATTCTTTTGGTGGTGTTGGAACCATAGGTTTATTTGTTGCTTCTAAAGCAAATACAGTTTATACGATTGAAATAAATGAAATTTCAACACAAATGGCTAAACAAAATATCAAAGAAAACAAAATTGATAATGTTATAGCTATTAATGCTGACGCAAACAAATGATTAGTAGATAATTACAAAATTGTCGATATGGTAATTTTTGATCCACCACGCGAAGGTTTGGGTAAAGAAGCAATTTCTTCAATTATAAAATCAAAAATAAAAAGAGTTATTTATTTAAGTTGTGAACCAAAAACCTTAGTACGTGACTTAAAAGAATTAATAAATAATGGTTATGGAATTAAAGAAGTCCAACCTTATGATATGTTTCCGCAAACACACCATATTGAAACATTAGTCTTACTTCAAAAGAAAGAAATTTAATATTCAAACTTAGCAACACAAAAATGATTGCTAAGTTTTTTGTTTAAAAAACTAACAATAAAAAGAGAAGGAGCGCCCTTCTCTTAATATATTAAAAAGTTTAGTGACAAAATTTAATATTTGTTTTTTATTTATTTTTTTAATTTTTGATAAAAATCTTTGGTATATTCATAAGAAAGACTTTTAAAATTCATTTTAACACTAATTGTTGGGTTTAATTGTTTTACTTTATCTATAGAAAAACTAACATAGTCATCATGAATAAAACAAGAAGAAACTCTTATAAAAAATAAAGAATTAATTTTGTAGGCAGAAACAGATGTGCCACCCCTTTCTTTTCGTTTTGATAATTTTGTTTTTAATATTCTTACATTATTATCTTTTATTTCTGCATCTAAATTTTTCAAAAAATTAATAAAGGCTTTATATGTTCAAATTTTATGTTTGTTTCTACCAGCGGGTCTTAATTCACCTTCTAAATTTGCTCATTCATTTATATCGTTGGTCGGAAATAAAGTTAAAAATCCGTTTAGGTCTTCTGTACAAATAATATCAGCTGTTTTGCTGCCGTTATTATAATTATTAAGGACTGCAAAGCTTACGCTTTCTTCTGAAAAGTCATTAATATTTTTTCCTATAAATTCAAAAAGATTTAATCCCTGTTTTTCTTCCAACATTTTTTTAAAATTATGATTTTTAGTTAAAAAACTATCATCAAAATTCAATAAACCATCATCTTCGTATTTTGGCAAATCTATTTCACTAATTTTAGAATATGGTTCTTTAAATTCAATAAGAAGGTAAGATGATTTACTTTTATTAAACAAAATTGCATCAGTCGAATTTGGACCACCACCCTGTATTAAAAATAAAGATTTTTCCAGGTTGTGATATACATATCTGGGGATAAAGTTTTCGATATCAATGTTGTTTAAAATATAACTAAAAGATTCTTTGCTTTTGTGACAATCAACAAAACAACTTAATTTTAAAATATTTGCAAGCGTCTGAGAATAAACGCATTCACTAAAAACAGCGGATTGAATATGTTTATTTTTTTCTTTTTGTTTATTTATTTCGCACGCAAAAGCGGGACATAATTTGTTTATTTTTTCTAATAATTCTTTGCTAATTGAATTATTTTTAAGTTCTTTCCAAATTTTATTTCTTTCTTTCTTTTTAAAAATAACAAAACTGTTTTGGATTTTATAAAATTCATCAATAAATGACTTTATATCATTATTTAATATTTTTTTGTTCATTTACAAACCTTGCTTTCAAAAAAAGAATTAGAATGAACACTATCTAAATTAATTAAATTAGAATCAAATCCTAAAATAGAAAGAATCTTATTATTTATTATTTTTTTATATTCTTCTGGAAATTTAATATTTTCTTGCAGAACGCCTGAATTCATTTTTTTTGTTATGTACTTTTTCTCTTTTTCCTTCATATCTTTAAAGATACTTTTAAAAAATTTTTTATCTTCTTCAGATAATAAATTAAACGGAATAGGCACATCTTTTAACACTCTTAAAGGAAGAGTTATTCCTCCATCATAAATTCTTCATCACCAATATGGAAAACTAGAGTTTATAAAACAATAATTAAAAATGTATTCATCTTCATTGTCAAAAAACTTAGTGTATGATCCAGATCTGCTTAATTTAAAGCTAGATCCTGTAGTGAAATACCTGCACGAGTTGGGTATATCAATCATAAAATTTGTTTCTTTTTCTTTGAAAAAATCCTCTAATTTATATTTCGATTTTGTTTTTCATGTGTTAAGTAACTCATTAAGTGAAGAATCCACCTTTATAAATTTTGTATTATTTTTATTAACAATTTGTTTAACGTTTGGTAACAAATTCTCAAGTAAATTAACGTTTAAAAGATCTTTTCTTTCACTATTCTTAAATCTAATAAAAGGAGAAATTCTGTAGCCTGGATTATTTTTATTCTTAATCGATACAGTTATTGCTGCTCTAACAGAGTTTGTTGTATTTGAATTAAATGTTCCAAATTTTTTACCATTAAATATGTTCCCTGGTACATTATCAAAAGAAACTATAAACCCCTCATTACTTTTGCTCATCATTTCTCTTAATGTATAAAATTTGTCTCCTGATATAAAACTAAATGGAGTTATTATTACAGATGATAAAGACTGAGAAAAAATTTTTTCCATAAAAGCAGAATAAAGTTCCTTACTATCATTAATAACTTTTGTTATTTCTCAACTTTCTGAAAAATTAACAATTTTTGCATAAGGGGGGTTTGAAATTACCTTACAATTTTTTGGCAATTTAATTTTTTTGTCTAAAAAGTCACAATAAATATCATTAATATGTTTGAAAGTTTCTAATCCGTATTTGTTTACCAAAATTGTTTTGCAAATTCTTAAAGCAGTTTCGTCAAAATCATATAAGTATAATTTTCCATCCATAATAAGTTGTTTTGCTTCTTCAAAGCCTATCAAATCTAAGTAATTAAGTATTAGCCTACCCGTTCCACATCCAACATCACAAACCACTTCTCCTGGCACTTTACGCAACCAACCGCTTAGAACAGATGCCACATCATCTGGTGTATAATATTGACCATTTATTTTTTTCAACAACTTATTTTCTATAGCCAAACCTTCTTCATACAATAAGCCTAAATCAACGTTTTTAAAAAAGGGGAACAAATTAATATTATTTAAAACAAAAAAATCACAGATATCAATCCATGTCTTCTTTAAACCATTTAACAAAATATCTTCATAATATTTATCCGAACTATAATTTAAAAACTTTTCCGTAAGACCCTTAATAAGAGTTGCCGATTTTTTTGTTTTTCAATTTATGTTTTTTTTCATTTATCCCTTCTTTCTAAAATAACTTTTATATTAATAATTATAACAAGATTAATTATTTTATTAGTTTTTTAATTAATTAAAAAACTAATAAACCAAAAAATAAAAAACCGCAAATAGCAGTTCCGAAAAATTTTACATTATTTTATAATTTCTTAGCATATTTAACTCATTCATTTGAATTTCAACGTAATAAATAAAGAGTAGTTCTAAATAAAGGATCAATAAGAGCGATTCCACTTAAACTAATTAAAAATAGTTCTTGGCTTAAATTCTCACTTCTAAATAAAATTAAAATGTAGACAAAACTTGTTTGTAAACCAATCATAGTAAATAGTGAAATAAGGTTAGGCATTCAAACATCGTTTGCTCCTCATAACGATCTTAAAGTAGTAAAAGGACCAACATCAGTTAATGTTTTGAACATAAATATTGCCATTAAAATGTAACAATATTTATTAATTAAATCCGTTTCTATTGAATAGATTTTAAACATTGGGAAAGTTAAAATAACTCCCAAAATTCCAAATAATAATTGTATTGTCAAACCAGTTTTAAAAGATAAATTTCCTATTTTTTTTGCTTTTGAAAACTCATTTTTTCCAATCTCTGTAGCAACTACTGAAGATGTTACATAACTAAGAGCAAAAAGGAAGGCGGCAAACAAATCATGAACATTATTAGCGGCTCTTCATAAGCCAATAAATTTGTCATTTAATTTACCATCTGGTATTGCCTTAGATAATAAATATTGAGCTACAAATCAAATTCCTGTTTCTAAAGAAATTGGAAATCCAATTTTGATTACCTCTCTAATATATTTATTATTTCAAGTTTCTTTAAATTTAATTTTGTAATTTTTTATTACGTACTTTTTAACTAGTATCAATGAAATTATTGCATTAACCAATGCTCCCAAAAGAATTTCAAATGTTGCCAAAAAAGCATGATTCAAAGCAAATAGAATAACAAAAATTCATATAGTTCTAGCAATTGTTCCAGTTATAACACCAATAATAGCTAATTTATTTCTTTTAATTGATTGAAGTGCTGAATTTAATATAAAAGCAATAGAAGTTATAAAAATATCAATTGCACCAATTCTTAAAAACTTTATAGTAAATTGATGTTCGTTTTGAATCTCAACAAAAGGATTTGTTTGAATAAAACTTTGCCCACCATAAAATCCACCAGCAAAAACATAATGATCTAATTTTAAATCATACACTTGTTGAAGATTGAATCTAGATTTTTCTAAATTAGATTTAAAAGCATTGTAATCTACTTCTGTTTTTCAACTTAAAATAAAGGAATTTTTAGCACCTGATAATGCAAGAAGTTTTGGCGCACTAAAAAATACAATTAAATATGCACAAGAATTTAAAATTAAAGAAAGATAAAATGCTGATCAAAGCAATTTAGTTATTTCTTGTTGTTTATTTTGCCCATAAAGGTTAGAAGCGACAACTAAAACCCCCAATTGGTACATTAGTGGAAGAAATGTTATTATTTTATAAACAACAAAAACCTTTGCAAAAGTATAAAAGTAATAACCGTTAAAAGAACCATCAATATGATAAACACGATTGTAAAAACTAGTGGCTAGTGAACCAACAATAGTAACAATAGCAAAAAATAAGGTCTGAATAAATATAGGGAAACAAAGCTTAAGTAAATATTTAAGCTCTTTTTTTGTATTAAAATCAATGTTGTCATTAATAATTGCTGTGCTCATAAATTATTCAATAAATTTTACTAAAAAAATTTTATTATTATTTTTATATTAAAATATATAAATAAAATGTTAGAGCCATATTAGGAGTTAAAATGGGTTTTTGGTCTAAATTAAAAGAAAAATTATTTGGTACAGAAGAAGAAAGAATTGCAAAAAAACAAGCCAAGATCGAAGCAAAAGAAAAGAAAATAATTGAAAAAGAATTAAAAAAGCAAAACAAATTAGACAGCTATATTGCTGGATTATCTAAATCTAATTCCTCATTTGTTGAAAGTATAAAACAATTACAAAACAGACATAATAAAATAGATGAAGAATTCTTTGAAGAACTTGAAGAATTGTTAATCATGTCAGATATTTCAATGAAATTAGTTCATGTAATTATTGAAGAATGTAAGAAAGAAGTAAAAAACGAAAACATAGAAGATCCAAAATTAATAAATGAGATTATTGCCGATAAATTATTTACAATATACGCATCAAATTCAATTATCGACACAAACTTAAATATTGAAGATAATAGAATAAATGTTATTTTAGTTGTTGGTGTTAATGGTTCTGGAAAAACAACATCAATTTCCAAAATTGCGCATAAATTAATAACAGAAGGCAAGAAAGTATTAATTGCGGCTGCTGATACATTTAGAGCCGCAGCGGTAGAACAATTAGAAATATGAGCAAATAAAGTTGGCGCCGATATTGTTAAGCCATTACAAAACGAAACAGACCCAGCCGCTGTTGTTTATCGCGCTATTGATAAAGTCAAAGAAGAAAATTATGACGTTTTAATTATTGATACCGCAGGAAGATTACAAAACAAAATTAATTTAATGAATGAATTAGCAAAGATAAACAAAGTATTAGAATCTAAAATACCAGGAGCTCCACACGAAAGTTTATTAGTTCTTGATGCAACAACTGGTCAAAACGGAATTTCACAAGCTAAATCGTTTGGAGAAGCAACACAATTGACTGGTATAGTTTTAACTAAAATGGACGGCACTTCAAAAGGCGGAATTGTTTTAACTATAAAAGATGAAATTAATTTAGCCGTTAAATTTATTGGTCTCGGTGAAAAAATAGAAGATCTTGCTGAGTTTGATCTTGATTCATATATTTATGGTTTGATGAAAGGTATTAACGAATAATGGAAGATATTGAAGAAAGAGAAAAAATTATCGAACTATATGAAAAATATGGTCAATTACTTGCTCAATCACAAAAACAAGCGTTACATTTACACTTAATTGAAGATTTATCATTTGCTGAAATAGGTTCTGAACTAGCTATGTCTAGGGCGGGTGCTTTTGATGCGGTTAAAAAAGCAAAACAAAAACTTATTTTGCTAGATAAAAAACTTAATCAAGGGAATTAAGAGCGATTTGTCTCTAAAATTGAGATATAAAAGTAAAAATTGTTATAATTTTTTAAAAATTAAAAAGAAACTTTGAGGAGTTATTTAATGGCTTATAAATATAAAAGAGTTTTAATCAAACTCTCTGGTGAAGGTTTAGCAAATAAAGACAAACATTTAGCAATTGATTATGAATTAGTTGATAAATTCGCTAAACAATTACAAATTATTATTTCTAACAATGTAGAAGTTGCAATTGTTGTGGGTGGTGGAAACTTTTGAAGAGGAACTAGTGCCGCTAAAAATGGTATTCAAAGAGTTAGAGCTGACTACATCGGTATGTTAGCAACAACAATGAATGCTTTAGCTTTACAATCTGGCTTTGAACACAATGGATTACAATCAAGAGTTTTATCTTCATTAACAATGGACCCAAAGGTTTGTGAAGTTTATATTAATGAAAAAGCAAAAAAATATTTAAAAGACGGTGAGGTTGTTATTTTTGCTGGTGGAACTGGAAGACCTTTCTTTACTACTGATACAGCATCGACACTATATGCTTCTGAAATTGAAGCCGATGCAATTTTAATGGGAAAGAATAATGTCGATGGTGTATATGATAGCGACCCTAAATTTAATGATAAGGCAGTTAAATTTGATAAATTAACATATGATGAGTTATTAGAAAGAGATTTAAAAGTAATTGATCAAACAGCAGCCTCAATGGCAAAAGATAACGACATTGATATAATTATTTTTGATATAAATGAAAACGATGCCTTACTAAGAGCTATTGAAAATAAAATACCAAATACAGTAATTACAAAAACAAAATAGGAGAGTTATGGAATTAAGTTTTTACATAGATGATTTAAAAGAAAGTATTGAGAAAGCAATTAATAATTTTGAAAATCAAGCTTTAAAAGTAGCTGTAGGAAAAGCAAACCCCGCTTTAATTAATAAAATCAAAATTAATTATTATGAATCTTGAATGAATCTAGATGAATTAGCATCAATTAGTTCAAATGGGCCATTAGAATTACTAGTAAAACCATATGATATGGCAATTTTAAAAACAGTAGAAAAAACTTTAATGGATCAAAAATTAAATATTACAATTGTTAACATGGGTCACCAATTAAGACTTATTTACCCTCAAATGACAACTGAAAAACGTGTTGAAATGACAAAACTTTTAAATCAAATAGCAGAACAAGCTAAGGTTGGAATTAGACAAGTTCGTCAAGATATAAATAAACACATTAAAGCTGATAAAGAACTATCAGAAGACTTACAAAAAAATTATTTAGATCAAATTCAAAAAGAAATTGATAAGGCAATTGAAAAAGTAAGTATTTTAGCTAAAGTAAAAGAAAAAGAATTAATGACAATATAGTATAAATGATAATGGCGAAAAAGCCATTATTATTTATTTATTAGAAATAAATAAAACAAAAAGATAAAAGTTATAATTATTAAATATGAAAAACATGAAACTAAGAATTAAATCAGCCTTAATTTTGTTGGCAATATTATTACCATTTTTATTAATAACTTATTTAGGAAAATTATCAGGAAAAATAATTGGATTTTCCTTTTTTGCTGTAATTTCTTCGTGGGCTACATATGAAGTTTTATCGCACAGTATTTTAAAAAGATGAGAAAACATTTTTATAGCAATTCTAGTTGTGCTTATTTGGATTTTACCACTTGACTGATTTAATGCAACTTCAAGCGACCCTGGTGCCTTTATTCATTTAACTTCTAAAACCGGGTTGAATATAACAGAACTGACTGATCAAATTAAAAATGCAGTATTTTTTAAATATGATTCTTTAACTACATTTAGATTTTTACAAACTATCTTAATTGTATTAGTTATTTCAATAATATATTTAGTTAATTTATTTTTCCAAAAACAAAATTACAAACAATTTCTAATATCATACTTAGTTGCTTTATTTGCAACATGATTTATCCCCCTATCTCTTAAAGCATTATTTATTTATAACGCTTCAAGTTTATATTTTGTATTTGCTATTGTTTCAATTCCTGTTATTACAGATACCACCGCTTATATTGGCGGATCATTATTTGGAAGAAAAATAATTAAAATAGGCATGGCTTCTAAAATTAGCCCTAAAAAATCATGAGAAGGTGGCTTTATTGGTTTTATATTTGGGGCCCTATTCGTTTTTATTACAATGTATTTAGGAAAATTAACAAATAATGTAACTTTTACAATCTTTACTAATTGAAAACAACTTGTTGTTGGAATCTTCTTATTACCTTTTATTTCAATTATTGGAGATTTGGCTTTTTCATTAATTAAACGTTTATATAACATTAAAGATTTTTCAAACTTAATACCAGGACACGGAGGATATATGGATAGATTTGATTCTACATCCTTTGTTGTTGTTGCTACTTCAGCAATTCTATTTATTTAATTAATAATCAAGAAAGGAAGAAAAAATATGGCAGACGAACATTTTAACCAGTTATGTAAAGAGATAAATTTTAAACCATCAACAGAATTTGATGGTGCAAAATTACTATTAGTTCAACCGCCATTACAAGAAGGTTTCGAAAACTGAATTTTTGATATTCAATTAGATCAGCATATTGATATTAAAGAATACAAAAAATTTTTTAAGAGTGTTGACGCAAGATTTCCTAAGTGCACAATAAATCTTGCCATTCAAAACATAGTTTTAGATAAAAAGATAGTTGCTGATTATCTAAAATATGTAATTGATAATTCATTTAAAAATTTAAAATCCATTTCAGGCTTTGTGACGATAGAAAACATTGAATTAAATGATAACGAAATTATTTTTTCAATACCAGTTAAAAGTGCTTATGATAAATTAAAAAATAACCAAGAAACAATAAAAGAAGCCTTAAGTAAAATAGGTTTCGAATTTTTGAATCCAGTTGTGAAATTAATTGATAATTCTCAAAATACTAAAAAAGATACAATTGCAAGTTTAGTTAGTTCTTATATCCAGCAACAAAAAGAAGAAGAAAAACTAAAAAAAGAAGTTAAAATTACAAATTCTAAATATAGTTTTTATAACAAAAATAAAGAAAAACCAATTGAAATGGACATTGCTACTGCTTTAACTACTTTTGAAGAGTTAAAAGTAATGGTAAAAGGCGAAATTTATTTTTTAGAATGAAAACCTTTAAAAAATAATAAACGAATTTTAACACTAAGAATTTCAGACTATAATGAGGCTATTACAGTTAAATATATTCAAGACGAAAATGAGGAAGAGCCTCAAATTAAAGAAGGCGATACAATTTACGTAATTGGAACGCTAAGTGATGATAAGTTTACACGAGGAAAATATATAATGGCTTATGGCAAACAATGTTTTACTACGACATTGCCAATTATAAATTTACCTGAAGATGATGAAGAAGAGAAAAGAATTGACTTGGCACTAAGAACAAATATGAGTGCTCAAGACGGTATTTCCACTCCCGAAGATTATATAAAAGCTGCAAAAAAATATGGTCACAAAGCAATAGCTATTACTGATCTTGATAATGTTCAAAGTTTTCCAACATTTTATAACACTTTAAAAAAAGATAAGACTATCAAACCTATTTATGGTGCAACAATTTCTACTATTTCTAAAAAAAATACCATATTTATTGGATTTAAAGAATTCAATTTAAAAGATGCTGAATATGTTGTATTTGATTTAGAAACGACAGGTTTGTCAAACAGATTTGACGACATTATTGAGTTTGGTGGATCTATAATTAAGAACGGAATTCAAGTTGAAAAAATTCATTTTTTTATAAAAACTGATAAAAAAATTAGTGACAAGATTAAAAATTTAACACACATTGATGAAGCACTTTTAGAGAACGGATTAACGCAAGAAGAAGGAATTAGAAAAATCCATTCAATTTTAAATGGTAGAATTGCGGTTGCTCACAACGCTTCATTTGATATGGGAATGTGTTTTCAAAAATGTAAAGAATTAGGTTTAGACACAAGTAATTTTGTTTGTATCGACTCACTACGAGTATCACATTTTCTTGACACTAATGAATGAAAACATAGAATGGAATATGTAGCAAAAAGACACAACGTTGTTTATGTTTCATATGATGCCCATAGAGCCGATTATGACGCCAATGTTTTAGCGCAAGTTTGACTTAAAATGATATCTAGGTTAACACTAGAGAAGGAAATTACAACTTCACTTGAACTACTTAATACAGACACATATTCTTGAGCAAAAAGAAGAATTCCTAATGAAATAAGAGTGCTTGCTAAAAATCAAAAGGGTTTAAAAGAACTTTTTGAGATTATTTCGAACTCTTTAACTGATGATTATAATAATGGACCCAAGTTTTTTATCGAAGACAAATCAAAATATAATAATTTATTTTTTGGATCTGGATCAAACCAATCACGTTTGTGAGATAAAGTAATTTTTGGTACGGATGAAGATATTCTACAAGAAATGCAAAAGTTTGATTATATTGAGTTTCCACCAATTTCATCTTTTGTTTATCTTGTGGAATTGGATGAAAAAATTACTTGAGGTAATTTACAGTTTGCTTATAAAGATTTATTAGAAAAATGCAAAAAGTTAAATAAACTATTTGTGGCTACCTCTGATGCAAGATATGTTTATGATTATCAAAAATTAATACATGCTATTTATATTAATGCGCCCTCGCTAGGTGGCGGCCTTCATTGACTTAAAAATAAAGCACAGCCTCTATTTCAATATCTAACTACAAGACAGATGTTAGATGAGTTTACTTTTATTGGTGATGAAAGAACTATCAAAGAACTAGTTATTTATAATCCTAAAAAAATTGCCGATCAAATTGAAGATATTCAAGTTATAAAAGATCAATTATATGTTCCTACTTTTGATGACTCTCCTGTTAAATTGAGAAATTTAGTTTATGAAAATTTATATAAAAGATATGGTAATAATCCTGATCCAATTATTATTGAAAGAATTGAAAAAGAATTAAATCCACTAATTAAATATGGTTATTCAGTAATTTATTGAATTAGTCATAAACTCGTTAAGCGCTCAAACGAAGATGGTTATCAAGTAGGAAGTCGGGGATCTGTTGGTTCATCAATTGTTGCTAATTTATCAGAAATTTCCGAAGTAAATCCATTACCTCCCCATTATTTATGTGATAAATGTAAGTATTTCGAATGAAATAAAGACACAAATATTTTTTCTGGATGAGATTTGCCAGATAAAAAATGTCCTGAATGTGGAAATATTTTAAGTAAAGATGGTCATAACATACCGTTTGAAACCTTTTTAGGTTTTGAAGCTAATAAAGTTCCCGATATTGATCTTAACTTTAGTGGTGATTATCAACCTACGATCCATAATTTAGTTAAGGAACTTTTTGGCGAAGACCATTCCTTTAGAGCTGGTACTATTTCTAAAATTGCTCTAAAGACAGCATATGGTTTTTGTAAAAAATATATGGAAGAAGTTAGAATTGGTGAAAATCCTTGATCTAAAACATTTTTAGATTTTTTAGCAACTAAATCAGCGGGTGTAAAAAGAACAACCGGGCAACACCCTGGTGGAATTATAATTATTCCAAAACAGTTTGATGTTGAAGATTTTACTCCAGTTAATTATCCAGCTAATGATACAACCAGTTCTTGAAAAACCACCCATTTTAACTTTGAGTCGATTCATGATAATGTTTTAAAACTTGACTTACTAGGGCATGATGATCCAACAACAATTAAAATGCTTGAAGATTTAACAAAAACAAAGGTTAAAGATATACCAAAGTTTGATCCTGAAGTTATGAAATTATTCTATACAACCGAATCTTTAAAAATAGATCCAGAAAAAATTGATGGTGAAACAACAGGGGCTTATGGTTTACCTGAATTTGGTACAAATTTTGTTAGAAACATGTTAAAGGAAGCACAACCACGTACATTTAATGATTTAATATTATTAAGTGGATTGAGCCACGGTACAAACGTTTGAGCGGGTAATGCCGAAGAACTTGTAAAAAAAGGTTTTAAATTAAAGGATTGTGTTTGCTGTCGTGATGACATTATGCAAGAGTTAATAAAGAAAAACATTGAACCTTTAAAAGCTTTTGAAATTATGGAAAAAGTTCGTAAGGGTAAAGGTTTATCTACTGAACAAGAAGAATTATTAGTAAAAAATGATATACCTGATTGATATATTAATTCACTTAAAAAAATAGAATATATGTTCCCTAAGGCTCATGCTACAGCTTATGTTATTATGGCTTGAAGAATAGCATGATATAAACTATATTATCCATTGCAATTTTATGCATCTTATTTTTCAATTAGACCTGATGCTATTGATATAGAAAGCATGTCTTCTGGCTATGATATGGTAAGTAGAAAACTTGCTGAGTACAAAAGAAGAAAGAATGACACATTAAATCCATTATCTACAAAAGAAAGTGCATTAATTACAACCTTTGAAATAACAAAAGAAATGTATGCTCGAGGATATAAGATTCAAAACGTTTCACTTGAAAAATCTCAATCGAAAGATTGAATTGTTGACGAAAAAAGTAAATCATTGATACCACCATTTATAGTTGTTGATGGTTTAGGCGACACTGTTGCTGAAGCAATCGTAAAAGCAAGAAGTGAACAAGACTTTTTATCAATTGAAGATTTAGTTGAAAGAGGAAAAGTAAATAGTAAAATCTGCGGTGAACTTAGAAAACTAAAAGTACTTGATGAATTAAGCGAAACAAACCAAGTAGAACTATTTTAAAAAATTCACACACTTAAACGTGCGTGAATTTTAATTTGCTATTTTGTTTAAAACAAGTTGACCAATTACCAACCATAAAGGAATAAATAAGAAACTTGTCATTGTTGATAAACTACTTGTTTGCGAGGTGTAATTTTCATTATTTTTGAAATGTTGCGAATAAATAACAACAGTAGTTCCCGGAGGCACTGAACCAACCATAACCAAAATAGCACCAACATTAACTGAAATAAGTTTTTCATAAACAAAGAAACTTACTAATAATAAAATAAGGGTTGGCATTAAACCTGATTTGTAAAATAAGAATAATCAGTTTTGTTTATTTCTAAACATTTCTTTAATATTTGTTTTTGCTAAACTCGTTCCAATAACGATTCAAATTAATGGACTAATTAAACCAGCAAGAATTGAAATAGGTTTTGCTAAATATGGCATAGTTACATTTCAATCGAATCAACCGGTTGGGCTACCATTATATGAAACCCAAACATTCTTAACTTTATTAAATTCATATCAATGAATAATGTTTGGATTTGTTGTACTGGTTATTCCATATAAACTACTAAAGTTTGGTCCGAATGTTGCTACTTTATCAAAGGTTTGTAGTCCATTATCATTTGTCAATAATTGTGTATTGATTTCTTTAATTGTAGCTCCTCACTTGGGAATGTATTGCGTAGCTCATAAACAAATAGCGATTAAAACAACAATAAAAGCAGGATTTAAAACAGCTTTTTTAAGTGTATATTTGAATTCTTTTTTAGTAAATTTAACACCAGAAATTAATGAAAATGAAAGACCAAAACCCCCAATATAATATAAGATATTTCAAATATTTAGTGATCCTAGTTCAACACCTTGACCATAAACACCTAAAACAATTGGAGTAGCAAATAAAATATTAGATCCATAAATACACATTAATCATGTCACTAAATGCTTCTTTTGTAATTTTTCTAAATATAGATCTTTATTTCATATTTGTTTTATTTCAAACTCAACATTACTTTCATATTCATTGTATTCTTTTTCTGCTCTTCTTAAAACAGACTTAGGAACTAATTTCGGTAAGAATTTAATTCATAAAATAGCAATTGTAGTTAAAACAATATAGTAAATTGCACTAAGACCAAAAACTATTGCATATGTTTTGATGTCATAGTTATCAGCATTTTTCATGAAAGAAAAAAATGAAAGAAAAGGAATAATAATATTAATTATTAATTTTTGAATTGCTCCAGAAGCGCCATCATTTAAAACTTTTGTTTTATATAAAATAAAACCTAATAATGTGATTACTAAAGTAGAAATGATAGCCCCTCATAAGCCAGTATTTGTAATAATACTAATAAATAAATCTTTTGAAGAAGACATATTATTTTTGTAGCCTTGATAAAGCATCGATAGCTGCATTAGTTTCGGCTTCCTTCTTTGATTTTCCTATTCCTTCCCCATACTTTTTTCCTTCAAATAACACAGCAGAACCAAAATTATTGTTTGGTAGCTGTTCGGTAATATAATCTAATTTACTATTGCTTGATTGTTGAAAGTATTCTTGCAAAACATTTTTAGGATGTGAATGTGAGTTTTGGCTTTGTGTTTTAAATGATGCTAATAAAGTTTTGTTAGCAAACTCAAAAGCGCCATCTATTCCAAAACTTAAGTAAACAGCCCCTAAAAAAGCTTCGTATAAATTCGAAATTGTTTTTTCATTAATTCCATTATTAAATGCAGTTTTTGAATAACGTAAATGTTCAAAAAGTCTAATTTTTTTAGCAATGTTAGCTAAATTCTTTTTATCAACAACACTGCTTCTTAATTTACTAGCTGATCCTCGCCCCCCATTGAGGATGATTATCTAATATTCAATCGGTAACTATAAATTGTAAAACTCCATCACCAATAAATTCTAAATAATCATTATGAGGACAGTTATTGTTTTCATTAGAAAAAGATTTATGTGTAAATGCTGTTACAAAAACAAATTTATCTTCATCCTGTAATTTAATTAAATCAAAAAACTGACTTAAAAAGTTTGATAATTGATTTCAAAATAATAGATCTTTTTTATTTAATTTCATTATTTAAGGCCTCCAAGTTTTTAGATATGTTCTCAATAAAGTTTTCTTTTTCTAATAAAAATTTAATTTGATTTAAAGCATTTTCAAAGGCTATTTCATCTGAGCCCCCATGGGCTTTTACAACTATTTTTTCTAAACCAATAATGTAAGCCCCACCAACGTTTCGATAATCAAATTTATCTTTAAATTTCTTTAATTCTTTCCTTAGTAATAAACCACCAATTTTAGTTTTGAGGTTTTTATGAACAATGTTTTTTAATAATTTACCAAAACCTAAAAATGATGATTCTAAAGTTTTTAAGAAAATATTTCCGCTTTGACCTTCAGCTAAAATAATATCTACCTTACCACCTATAGCGTCCTTTGGCTCAATAAAGCCATAAAAATTAATAAATTTATTTTCTTTTAGTAAATTAAATGCTTCTCTAATATTAGAACTCCCCTTATATTCTTCTACTCCAACGTTCAATAAACCAACAGAAGGATTTTCTTTATTAAAAATTAATTTGTAATATTGGCTTGCAACTATTGATCAGTTGTTTAGATATTCAAATGGAGTGTCAATATTAGCACCAGCATCTAATAGTAAGGCGTGGTGATTATCTAATAAAGTTGGTAACATCGGCATAAATGCTGAACGTGAAACATTAGGTAATCGTTTAACTTTGAATGTGGCTAAAGATATTAAAGAACCACTATCCCCACTGCTTAAAATTGCGTCATAATTTTCATTATTTAAAAAATTAAAAGCATCTAACATAGAAGAAGGTTTTTTTAACACTTCTCGAGGAGAGTTTTCAATGTGGGCTAACTCTCTTGAATCTACTATTACAAAATCGTTCTTGGTTAAATTAAATGAATTGTTATTTAATTCGTTTTCGATTAAATCTTTATTTCCGACTAATGCTATTTCATAATCTTTATTTTTTGATTTAAAAGCAAGAGCACCTAAAATTGCTAGTTTGGCACCGTTGTCATTATTTAAGACATCAAATACAATTTTTTTCATTTAATAACTCTCCTATTCAGCTGAAATTAGATAAGGGTAAATGTTTTGTCCACCATTGTAAATTTCAACGGAAACATTAAAGTTAATTTCAATATAGTTTTGAAGCTCATTAACATCAGCCTCAGCTACATCTTGGCCATAAAAAATAGTAACAATTTGAGTTTCACTATTAATAAGGTTGTGAAGTAATTTGATTGCTGCTCCGTTAAATGTTGAATCTGTATCTTTTAATTTACCTTCTTGAATAGCCATAAAATCGCCAGCTTTAACTTTAATTCCATTTAATTTAGTTGTCTTAATTGAAGGAGAAACTTCACCATAATGAATATTAAGTAAAGCGTCATTCATTAATTGTTGGTTATCCGCAACAGAATTTTCTTCACTGTAGTTATATAAAACGCTTAATGTTTGTGCTTGTGACTTGGTAGGAACCACAATAATCTTTTTATCTTGAACGATAGTTGAAGCTTGTTGGGCTGATAAAATAATATTTTTATTATTTGGAAAAATAAATATTGTTTCAGCCTTAACGGAATTAATTGCAGATACAATATCATTAATTGAAGGGTTATTTGTCTGGCCACCTTCAACGATATAAGCCACACCATTTTCTTTTAACAATTCAATAATTCCTGAACCTGAGTTACATGAAATAATTGCTGATTTCTTCATTGGTGTGCATTCTGAATTATTGTCACAACATTCTTCTTCTTTTTTGTGATTATCGCTATTTTTCTTACTGTCATTTGCTTGAAGAGTCATGTTTTCAATTTTTACTTTAATAAATTGACCTAAATTATTTACTACATTTAAAACATCACCAGGTCTAACAGCATGAATATGAACTTTTAAGAAAGATTCGTCTTGCACAACCACCATTGAACCACCGTGCCTTTCGAGCTTAGCAATTAAAGTTTCTTTATTAAATTTCTTTTTATTTTTTAATTCAACAATAAACTCTGTGCAATAACCAAATTCACCATCAAAGACTTCAGTATCAGATATAAATTTATTAACTTCAGTTTGTTTGTCTAATAAAGTAACAGGTTGGCCCTCAAAATATGCAAGAATTCCTTCTAATACTGCATAAAGACCTTCTCCACCTGAATCAGTTACTTCAACTTCTTTTAAAACAGGCAATAAGTTAGGTGTATTATCGCAACTTTTTCTTGCTAATTCAACAGCAACTTTAGCAACTTCAGTAATATTACTATCAATTAAAATGTTTTCTTTTAAACCTTCGGCTGTTTGCCTAATAACCGTTAATATTGTTCCCTCAATTGGTTTTAAAACAGCTTTATATGCAAATTTTGCAGCTTCTTCAAAACCTTTAACTAAATCATAAGAATTAATTTCATTCTTATTTTGAAAAGCAACAGAAAAACCCTTAAAAATTTGACTTAAAATAACTCCTGAATTTCCACGAGCTGAAAATAATAAGCCTTGTGCTATTTTGCTTGAAACATTAGCAATACTATAATCATTATTTAGTTCTACTTTCTCAGCGGATAAAATGGTAGAAGCCATATTTGAACCTGTATCTCCATCTGGCACTGGGAAAACGTTTAAAGCATTAATAAGATTTTGTTTGTTACTCAAATTATAAGCACCGGATAGCATAGCCTCCAGCCATTGTTTACCATTTACTTTTCTCATTATTTAATTCCTTTAATATAAATACATAGTTTTGATAATTTTAAGTTTTCTTTTTTTAATTGATAATTAACGATTTGATATATTTCTTCGACAATAATTTTTGCATTTAGGTTAACAATAATAATTAAACCGATAGTTAAATTAATACCATTTTTATGTTTTTCACTTTTTTCAACAACAAGACCTGAATTAGGAAAATTAATTCCATTTTTCGAATCTAGTTCTTTAAAATCTACAACACCAGCAATTGTTTCAATTCAGTTTTTAATTTTTGTTTCTAATGTTTCAATTGACATAACACCCCCAATTATTTTTTTATGTAATTTCTCTTAATTGGAAACATACTTGTTAATTTAGAAACTTCTTTTTTAATAATCATTTTTAATGAATCATTATAAGGGTCTCTTAATAACTTATCAATTAAATTAGCCAAAATAATAAATTCATCTTCACCAAAACCACGAGATGTCATTGCTGCTGATCCAAGACGAATTCCGCTTGACACTAATGGACTTTCTGTGTCATTAGGTATTGAGTTTTTATTTACAGTAATGTTGCATTCTTGTAAAATTGCTGAAGCCTCTTTTCCGGTTAAACCATAAGTAGTCTTAACATCAATCATAAATAAATGATTTGCAGTTAGTCCTGATATAACTTTTGCACCTTTGTTAATAAAAGTTTGGCAAAAAACTTTCGAGTTTATTAATAGTTGTTTTTGATAATCAATAAATTCAGGTTGTAATGCCTCAAAAAATGAAACCGCCTTTCCGGCAATTTGGTGGAATAAAGCCCCTCCTTGACAACCAGGAAAAACAGCTTTATCTATTTTTTTAGCCAATTCTTCGTTGTTGGTTAAAATAATAGCCCCTCTTGTACCTCTTAATGTCTTATGAGTTGTAGTCATAATAACATCAGCATAGCCAACAGGTGAAGGGTGTAAACCGGCAATAATTAAACCTGAGATATGTGAAATATCAGCAAATAAATAAGCCCCAACTTCATCTGCAATTTCTTTAAACTTATCGAAATGAACAATTTGTGAATAAGCAGAGTAGCCACAAATTAACATTTTAGGTTTTACTTTTTTAGCAATTTTTAATAATTCATCAAAGTCAATAATTCCGTCTTCATTAACTGAATAAGAATATGACTCATAAAAAATACCACTAAAAGAAATTTTATAACCGTGTGTTAAGTGACCGCCAGAATCTAATGAAAGCCCAAGAACTCTATCGCCAGGTTTTAAAAGTGCCATATATACTGCGGCATTAGCAACTGAACCAGAATAAGGTTGAACATTTGCAAAATTAACTTTAAAAAGTTTTTTTGCTCTTTCTTGTGCCAAAAGTTCGACTTGGTCAATAAATTCACAACCACCATAATATCTTTTTCCAGGATATCCTTCGCCATATTTATTTGTTAAACATGAACCAACAGCATTAATTACGTCTTCTGATACATAATTTTCTGAAGCGATTAATTCAATATGATCACTTTGTCTTTTTGCTTCATTATTAATTATTTCACTTATTTCTTTGTCAATTAAAGATATTTTTTTATACATATACTCTCTCCTATTCCTCATTTTTTTACGTTATATATAAAAATTTATAAAATAAAAAAACTAAACTAAACTAGTCTAGTAACGATTTTTTTGTTCTTTCTTCTTCTTCAAAGAGTTTTCTTTGTTTTTCTTTTTTCTTTTTGTCGATGTGTTTAACTAATAATAGTAATGGTAATGATAAAAAGGCAAGACCAACAGCTGGCATAACTCTATATGGTCAATCTTCAATACCTGATGATACTAAAAATGAAGCCATAGCAATTGCAAAAGGAACTAAAAAAATGAATGAATTAGGTCCAAAAACTTTAAATTTAAATACTAATAGTGATACTACTGCTGTTTGTAAAATCACGATTAAAAATGCTATTGGTAATAAAGTATCTCATCTTCCTAAATTTTTTGTGTTGCTAAATGCTCAGCCATCTCTACCAAGTAAAATAAATAATACAAAAGAAGGAATGGCAATTAGAAACAAACCTGTAAGAGCAATTCTTCATGAATTAGAAAGTGTTTTTCTCTCTTTTCTAATTTCTAAAGTTTGGTAATTATTAATGTTGATTTTCTTATTTTTTCACTTTTTATTATTTGACATTTTAATACCTCTTAAAATAAGTTCATTTTTAAATTTTACCAAAATTAAAATTTTATTTTAAACTAAAAAAGGTTAATTAAAACTCGTTTCAAAAAAATAAACAAATAAAAATTTTAAATTTACTTTTTAAATTTATCATTATAATGTTAATAACACTTTATTTAAGGTTAAAAAAGAAAGGACAATAATGAAATTAATTCAAGTCGAAGCACATGGTTTTAAATCATTTGCTGATAAGGTGACTTTAAAGTTTGATGGCGGTGTTGTTGCTATTATCGGACCTAATGGATCTGGAAAATCTAACATAAATGATGCTATTCGTTGAGTTTTAGGAGAAACTAGTTCAAAAGTATTACGTGGAGATAACATGGAAGATGTTATTTTTGCTGGTTCTAAAACGGAAAAGGAAATGAATAGAGCAGAAGTTATTTTAACATTTGATAATCGTGACCGAGTAGCAAATATACCTCATGATTTTTTTACAATTTCACGCGTATTAAATCGTGGTAAGGGTTCAAATGAATATTACATTAATGGTGAAGTAGCAAGACAAAAAGATATTAAAGAAATTGCTATGCAAAGTGGTATTTCCAAATCATCACTAGCTATCATTGGTCAAGGGACTATTTCAGATATTGCTGAAGCAACACCTGAAAGACGTAGAGAAATTTTTGAAGAAGCTTCTGGTACATCAATGTATCGTTCAAAAAAACAAGAAGCAATGCGTAAATTAGAAAGAACTCAGGAAGCCTTAGAACAAATTGCTATTGTGGTTTCTGAATTAGAAAAGCAAATAAAACCATTACAAAAACAAGCAGAAAAAGCAAAAGCTTACAAATTAATGAGCGAACAACTAAAGGAAGTAGAAGTTTCTTTATTAGTTCATGATTTTATGGCTCATTCTGAAAGATTAGAAGTATTAAATTCTGACTCTTTAATTTATAAACAAAAGAAAGAAGATTTAGAAATTAAGATTAAATTGTATTCTGAAATCGTTAAACAAAAAAATGATTTAATGTTTAATTTAGATAATACAATAAACACTTTATCAACACGTATTGATGAAATAACAAAAGAAATTTCTGACTTGGAAATTAGATCAGCAAGAGAATCTAAACAAAGAGAAATGTTGATAAACGGGACCTTGGAATCTAATAGTGAACAAAAACAAGAAGCTTTAAAAGAAGAGTTAAATAATTTAAATACCAAAATTATTTTAGCTAAAAATTTTATTAAAAAACAAAAAGAAAAAATTAGTGAAATCAATCAAAAAATGACTGATTTATCAGCCTTAAAAAATGATCACAAAAGAAATCTCGATTCAGAGAAAGAAAAACTACAAAAAATCAACTCAAAATTAGACTATATTGAAGAAATTAAATACAGTAAAAATAACCTTCAAAAAGGAACTAAAAACATTGTAGAAAACGCTGGTTTATTTAAAGGTTACAAAGCTTTAGTTTCAGAAATTATTAGTGTTGAAGAAAAATATGGTTTAGCAATTGAAACAGTTCTTTCAAACGCGTTACAACATATTGTAGTAGATAATTCAGATACAGCAGTTAAAGCCATTGAATTTTTAAAAAGCAATCGAGGTGGAAGAGCAACATTTATTCCTCTTGCATCAATCAATCCTAAATATGTTTTAGAGCAACATATCGTTGTTGCTCAAACTCAAAAAGGATTTTTAGGAGTTGCTTCGGAATTGGTTTCAACAGCTCGTGAGTTTGATATTTTAAAAAGATTTTTATTAGGAAATATTTTAGTTACTGACACGATTGAAAATGCCAACAGATTATCTTTATTATTAGAAAAAAGATATATGGTTGTTACCCTAGAAGGAGACATAATTAGAGTTGGTGGTGTGTTAAGTGGTGGTCAAAAAAATGATCATACTTCAACATTTGGTCTTGATGAACAAATTAAACAACTGGAATCAATAAAGCCAGCAATACTAAGTAGTATTTCTGAAAAGCAAAATATAGTTAATGAATTAGATCAAGAAATTCAAAAACTAGGTAGTCTATTTTCAAATTTAAGTTTAGACTTAACAAAACATGAATTATCTTTAGGTGAAAATTTAACCAAATTTGATGAATTAAGAATCCAATACGAAAATATTTCAAAAGAAAAATTAGATTCATTAGAAACAATTGACATAGCTTATGAAATTCAAAAATTAGCTTTAGAAAGAAGTGAACTTTTAACAAATAGAACTTCACAAAATGAGTTATTACAAGTTGCTAAAAAAGAATTTGCTGATGCTAATTCTAAACAAAGTAGTGCAAATAACGAGTTAAATATTTTAATTACTGAAAATTCAAATCAAATAGCAGAAAAAGCAACAGCAGAAGCAGCTATTAGTTATGCAAAACAAAGATTATCAGAACAATACAATATGCTTTTTGAAACAGCAAAAGAACTTTACAATCCTGAAATTAATTTTGATGTTGCAAGAAAACTAGTAAATGATTTAAAGAGTGATATTAAAGAGTTAGGTCATGTTAACCTTGACTCAATTACTCAATTAAAAGAAACTGAAGATAGATATAATGAAGTTAAAAAACAAGAAAAAGATATTATCGATGCAAAAGTAACAATTGAAGAAGTTATTAGTGAAATGGATAAAATCATTATTGAAAGAATTACCAACACCGTAACCTTAGCTAACCAAGAATTTAAATTTGTCTTTTCAAAAATGTTTGGTGGTGGTATGGCAGAAATAAGATATACCGAGCCAGATAATTTATTGGAAAGTGGTATTGATGTCATGGCTCAGCCTCCTGGAAAATCAATTAAGAACCTTAAACTATTTTCAGGTGGTGAAAAAGCCTTAATAGCTATTTCATTATTATTCTCTTTACTAAAGGCAAAACCATTACCATTATGTATTTTAGACGAAGTAGAAGCAGCCTTAGATGAAGCAAATGTTATTCGTTTTGCTGAATTTTTACAAAACCTTAAAGAAAATACTCAGTTTATCGTTATCACCCACCGTCAAGGAACAATGGAAAGAGTTGATAAACTTTACGGTGCTACAATGCAAAAACGTGGTGTGACCACATTCTTTAGTGTTAACTTAACCGAAGCTAAAAAATTAATTGATTAAAATAAAAAAAATATTGGGGCCAAAAACCTCAATAATTTTTTAATATTTACTTTTTCTTAGAATCTTTATATTCTTGAACAAGTTTGTTTAAATCTTTTGCTTTAATTGTTCCTGTTTTTTCAAAATCTTTGGTAATTTTTTCTCTTAAAGCAATACCAGCTTTTTTAGTTTTTGTTGTTTTTGTTGTTTTTTCAGCCATATAAATTCTTTGGTTTTTGTAGTATATATTTATTATTTTAAATTAATTTAATTTAAAACGACCAATTTAGTTTAATTCCTTAAGAAAGCCTTATTTTATGGTTTAAGACCTTAAATATAATTATGGTATAATATAAAAAGCAAATTAATTTTTATATAAAAGGAGAATGATATGTATGGTTTAGTTTTTTATCTAAAAAAAGAAATCTTAATAAGGGAGTACGGCAAAGGCGAAGCAAATTACAAGCAAGCCTATGAAGACGTTAGAGACATTTTAAGACATTATGGATTTCATTGATTATCAAACAGTTTTTACTTTTCACGTTCAATTAATAATTTATTACAAATTACAAAAGCACTTCAACATATCAAAGCAATCCCTTGATTTAAAAAATCTTTAGTATCACTTCACGTTTTTAAAATGGAAGATTTAGCAAATTTCACAGAGTATATTATTGATGAAAAATAAGCATATAACCAGTGCTTATTTTTTTTACAAAATAAAAAACCAACATAAGTTGGTTAATCATTAATTGTATAATATAACTTTTCGTTTTTAGTTAAGGCTTCTTTTAGTAATGTTTTTAATTCAGCATTTTGAACTGTTAAATTAACTACATTAACTACCTCAACTTCTCCAACAAATCAAAATAGTCTTTCTGATACTCTAGATAAATCTTGGTGTAATTCTAATGAAGTAAATTTATTTAATGCTAAAGCTGATTGATCGATAGTATTAATATTTACTAGATTAATATTTGTTAATTGATTTTTAGCTAATACACCACCACTTAATCTCTTTAGGTTTGTTGCTACTTCAAGGTTTATTGAAGTAATTTGGTTGTTATAAAAAGCTCTTTCTTTTATTTCAGTTATTGAACTAGGTAAAACAATTGTTTTTAATTTATTATCTTTAAACGCATCTTCTTCAATTTTAGTTAAATTACTTGAAGAAATATCAAATTCAATTTCTTTTAGACCTAAACCTTCAAAAGCACCTTTTTCAATTACTTTCAATGTTCCGGGAAGAATAATTTTATCAATGTTAATTTTGTTTTCCTTTACATTAAAAATACCAGGAGCATAAGCAAATTCAGGAGCCACATTAGCTTGTTCACTTGTATTTAAGAATAGACCATGTAGTGCTTGTGCTGAAAAAGCACCAGCAGGAATAATTTCTAGATTTGTTTTACTTAAATCAAGTGTTTTTGTATCTTTATTATAGTTATCACGACCCGCAGCACCTAAAACAAAATCCTTAGCAAATTCATTTAAAGTTTCTTTTGAACCACAGGAAACTACTAACGATGCTGAAATAACTGGTAAAGCAAAACCTGTTAATGTTAATAATAATTTTTTAGTTGTTTTCATAATTGCCTAATATTTTACCATAAAAACTAGTTTTTATGTTTTTAAACTCAATGGTATATAATTAAATAATGAAGAATTTTAAGTTAGTTTCGATGTATAAACCTTCAGGAGATCAGCCTAAAGCAATAAAAGAATTAGTTGATGGATTGAAGAAAAATAAACAACATCAAGTCCTTTTAGGTGTTACTGGCTCTGGTAAAACATTTACTTTAGCTAATGTTATAAATGAAACAAATAGACCTGCTTTGGTTATCAGTCATAATAAAACATTAGCAGCACAAATTTATCAAGAATTAAAAGAATTATTTCCTGAAAATAAGGTGGAATATTTTATTTCATACTTTGACTATTATCGCCCTGAATCATATATTCCTAGACAAGATTTATATATTGAAAAATCATCAACTACTAATGATGAAATAGAAGCTATGCGTATTTCAACCCTTAATTCTCTATTGAATCATCATGACACAATAGTTGTTGCTTCTGTGGCGGCAATATATGGTGCTTTCAACCCCAATGAATATAAGAAACATTTTTTAAAAATTTTTAACGGTCAAAAAATTGATTTAAAAACCATTAAAACAAATTTAGTTCAAATGTTATATTTAAATAAAGGAATTCAACCAGATATTAATTTTGGTGAATTTCAAAGTTATGGAAGTGTAGTTACTATTTGCCCTGGCTATAAATTTAATGGTTTAATAAGAATTGAGTTATTTGATGATGAAATTGAGTCAATCAAAATTATTGATAGAGTTACAAAAGATGTTATTGAAATAATTGATGAAATGACAATATATCCAAGTACAACCTTTATAATGGATAAAAATTTTGCTAGTTCAGTTTGCAATGAAATTGAAGAAGATTTAAATGATCAACTTAAATTTTTTAAAGAGCAAGATAAACCCTTGGAATATGAAAGATTAAAACAAAGAATTTTTAATGACATTGATTCAATAAAAGAATTCGGCTATACAAAAGGTATGGAAAATTATGCACGTTATCTAGACCGAAGAAAACCTGGTGAAAAACCATATACAATGCTTGATTATTTACCAAAAGATACAGTAATTTATATTGATGAAAGTCACTTAATGTTACCACAACTAGAAGCGATGTATAAAGGCGATTATTCAAGAAAGAAAACATTGGTAGATTATGGCTTTAGATTACCTTCTGCTTTAGATAATCGCCCACTAAAATATGAGGAATTTTTTAATTATAATTTTCCTAAAATTTATTTATCAGCTACTCCAAACGAGGAAAGAGAAATAGAATATGCCAACGGTGAAGTTATTACACAAATTATTCGCCCAACGGGATTACTTGACCCAATAATTGAAATTTTACCAAAACAAAATCAATCGGCAAAAATCTTTGATATGCTTCAAGAACAAATTAAAAAGCAAGAAAGAACTCTTATTTTAACTACAACTAAGAATAGTGCTGAAGAATTTTCTAATTTTCTAAAAGAGAAAAAAATTAAATCAGCCTATATTCATCATGAATTAGAAGTTTTTGAACGTAATGCAATTTTAACGGGGTTAAGGGCGGGTAAATTCGATGTTGTTATTGGAATTAACTTATTGAAAGAAGGGATTGATCTTCCTGAAGTTAGTTTGATTATTATTTTAGATGCTGATCTAGGTGGAATGAATCGTGATAAAACATCATTAATTCAAATAGTTGGCCGGGGAGCAAGAAATGATCATAGCAAAGTAGTTTTCTTTGCGGATAGTTACTCGGAAGCTATGAAACAAACTATAGAAGATAATTTGACAAAAAGAAAGATCCAAATTAAATATAATCAAGATAATAATATTATTCCGCAAACTATTATTAAACCTATTCCAAAAATAGACTTGGATTTGATATTAAATTCTAAAATTACTAAAGACAATAAATTTAAAGCAGATAAAGGTTATATTAAAAAATTAATAAAAAAAATGGATGAAGCCGCTAAAAATTGAAGGTTTGAAGAAGCTGCTGAAATAAAAAATTTATTATTTGAGCTAGGCCATAAATTTTAATTATAAATTTTTATAATCTAGTAATTTTTTGCTTTTCTTCTTATTAAATTAAAAACAAATAAAAATAGGGTTATTTTTGCTGGGAAAATAGCCAAATTTTTTATTTTTGGGTGTACAATATAGAATTAGACATGAACAAATTGAACATTAACAAAGCAAAAAAAATTATACTTATATTATCGCGAATAGGTCTTTCTACCTTACCCTTACCACTTATATCATCAAGCTGTAATTTAGAAAAGTCTCAACCATCCGAATACAAAGTTAAATATGAAAATAGAATGTTGGAAATTAATAATAATTTACACCAATTTGAAAATAATTCAAACTCCATGATTAATGTTGAAATCCAAAAATTTCAAAATACTATGAATTCTATGTCAGAAGACTTAGAAAATTTATTAAAAACTAATTCAGAAAATGAATCATATGAACTTTTATTAGATAAATTAAATATAGAATACGATAAATTTATTAAAACAATAGAAAAAATTAAAAATCAAAATACAAAACCTGAAAACCCAGGAGCTGGAACTGAACCTGAAACCCCAGCACCACAACCTGATACCCCAGAAACTGGAACTGAAGATCAAACTGCCCAACAAAACGAAGAAACAAAAATTAAATGAGGTCATTGAAATATATTAAATTTCACTGGAGACCGTCACAAGCAATATAAAAAAACAAAGAGAATTGCTTTATTAGCAAATGAAGAAAAATTTGATGTTTTAGGTTTAACTGAAGTAGATAAAGAAGAAGGTGTTAAAACTCTTGTTGATGAGTTAAATCAATTAAATAGCTCTAACTTTTATTCTTATGTAATTTCAAAGAAATTAAAAGGCGAAAAATTTGGAAAATTTACTGCAGAACATATTGCTGTAATTTACAATAATCAAAAAATGGAAGCCGAAGCTTTTGATAATAAGGAGATTGGTTATAGCTACACTCAAAAATTTACTGACGAATTTGGCGATACTAACGCCCAATACTCAAGACCTCCGTATGGTGTTAAATTTAAATACAAGTTAAAACCTGAAACAAAACTAACTTTTGTGTTTGCTCATTTTGACGGACCAGGCGTATCAAAAAGTAATGAAAAAATAGGTGAACAATCTTATAGAGGCTTGGGGTCATTTGAATATCGTGAAGCTAAACAATTGGCTAATGTTTTAGATTATTTTGATTCAATTGATGGTGAACAAAGTAACATATTTTTCGGCGGTGACACAAACATAAAATTGCGCAAACAAGATTTAGCATTTAGTACAATGGAAAATAAATATAAATCTGTTTTTTCAGATATTGAAGAGCACAACACATCACTTGCAAAAAGAAAAAATAATTATTCACAACCATATGATAAAATGTTTTATAAAACTAATTACCAACTTGTATCATTTGAAAAATTTGATTTATATAAAGTAAAAACTGACGAGAAAGTTAAAGCATTACTTAAAAAACATAACGTAGGATTGGAAGCTAAGGAAAAAGCAAGTACAATAAGTGATCATACATACATAAGTGCAGAATTTTTAATCAAATAAAGCGGTTTAGCTGCTTTATTTTTTTAATTTCTTTTAGAAATAAAAAAAGTTGTTAAAATATTTTTAATTAAAATCTTAAATTTTTCAAAAAATAATAAATTCGGAGGAACAATGAATAAAATAAACTTTTTTGCATTAGGTGGTTTAGATGAGAATGGGAAAAATGCTTATGTTTTAGAAATTAATGAAAAACTTTATGTAATTAACTCAGGAACCAAGGTGCCAATTAATTCTCATAACGGGATTGATACTTTAATTTGTAATTATGATTTTTTACAAAGAAGAGCAAAAGATATTGTTGGTGTTTTCGTTACTGATGTCAAAAACGAATCTTTTTCAGCTATACCATGATTATTAATGATGATTCCAGGTCTTAAAATTTATACAAGTCCATTCAATCGCATCGTTTTATTAGATAGAATTTCAAAGTATAATATTGACAACGAAAATTATGAAGTTAACACCTTAAGAATGCCAATAACATTAAACGGAGTTACAGTTACACCATTTGATTTAGCTGGAGGACTTCCTGGACAAATAGGTCTTAATTTTGAATATCAAGAAGGTAATATTCTTTTTATGACAAACTTTGTTGATGGTGATTTAGGTCCTTACGGAAAAACTGACGTAAATCAAATTAAAGAAATTATTAATAACAATAAACCATTGCAACTTTTATTATTAGATTCAGGTCGTTCTAATTACCCCGGTAGAAGTATCGACAAATTATGAATTTCTAAAAAAATTGAATATAAATTTAAAGAGACACCAAATAATAAAAGAATTATTGTAGGACTTTATGATGAAGATATGATTACTGCACATGAAGTACTAGTTTTAGCAAAAAGATACAACCGTCCAGTAGTAACATACGGAAGAAACTATTCACAATTAATTAATTTGGTTGCTAAAATTAGTCCTGATTTACAATTGCCTGAATTTATTGATTATCGGATTGCTAACGAAACAAAAAATGCAGTAATTTTAGTTACAGGAGCTATAGAAAGACTTTACCTAAGATTTATAAGAATTGCCTCAAATAATGATGTTTACTTAAAATTAAGACCAGATGATGCCGTTATAGTAATTGCCCCACCAGTTAATGGTCTTGAAGTAAATTATGCTTTAACATTGGATGAAATAGCAAGAAATACAGCAAATCTTATTGAATTAGGTTCAGATCAATATTATTCATGCAATCCATCCAAAGAAGATATTTACAATATTATAAAAACTTTAAAACCAAAATATTTTATTCCGATTCAGGGACTATATAGATATTTAGTTGTAGCTTCATATATAGCTCGCGATGCTGGTATGAATTTTAATAAATGTATTGTTTTACAAAATGGAAAAGTTGCAGAGTTCGTTAATAATGAATTAGTTTCTCAAAAACATTCAATTAAAACTGTGGGGGATACAATTATTGACGGTTTTGGAATTGGTGATATTTCTCAAGAAGTTATCAATGAAAGAGAAAATTTGTCAAGAGATGGTGTTATTGCCTTAAGTACACTAATTGATTTTAAAACTAAAAAACCAATAGGCCAACTTCATATTTCATCGTACGGAATTATTACAAAGGATAATAAAGAAACAATTACCAATATTGCTAATGATTTATTTGCTAAAGAATTTAATCAAAAAGAAGCAAAAGATATTGATTTAAAAGATATTCAAGAAAGATTAAGAAAAAGCATCAAGAGAAAAATTTACAAAGTATTAAGTAAAGAACCAATGATTGTTATCACTTTATACGAAGTTTAAGAAGGTAAAAAAATGGCTGAGGAATTAGAAAAAACAAAAGAGGAAATAATAAACACACCTAAAAAGACAAAAAATAAAAAAGCGTATTTTTTTTGAAAGGACAAACCTTTTATTTGAACTATAATAAGTTTTATAGTTGTCTTTTTCCTTGTGATTTCTTTTTTAAATATCAAAGGATTAACCACTCTATATTCTTACTCATTTGGTTTATTTTTCGGAATGTTTTCAATAGTCATATTTGTTTTTATTTTGTTAATAGGTATTAAACAAATTTTTAAATTAAAAAGTTCTTATTCAATTGGAGTATTTCATTTTAGTTTTTGAAGGCTCGCGCTACTTTTGGTTTCGCTTTCTCTACTTGGCACAGCAATTTATTATGCTAAATTTAAACCTGAACAATACGGTTATAAAAATGCATTTCAAGCTATTTTTGGTAAATGATATTTAGATTATAAGAATGAATCAACATTATGATTACCAAATAAATGAACGCCAGGAATTATTTTTTCTTTTATTTATGTTCTTAACGCTTTTCCTGGTGGAAAGTTTGGTATTATTCTTTCCTTTATTATTTCAATTGTTTTTATCGTTATTATTTTATGTTTGTTCTTCATTAGCGATAATAAATTTAAATCGATATTCAATAAAAAAAATAAGAATAAAAAAGAAGTAAAAAATGAAAATTTAAATGCTAATTTAGATAAGAAAGATTTCTTTGCACAAGAAAATGCAACAAAAGAAACAATAACTATCGATGACACTAAGATAGTTGAAACTCAAGAAAACTATATTATTGATTTAAGCAAAACAAACGAAACACTAGAGAAAAAAGAAGTTGTTAAAACATCAATTAATATTATTCCTGATGAGCCTGATTTCAGTACACAAGAAATAGAACTCAATTCGATAGATTCAAGGGAAGAAGTAATAATTAAAAAAGAAATTGAAAATGATGTGGATTTTGCTGAAATAGAAACACAAGAGATTGAAAATACTTCTAATTTTGATATAAAGAATGAAGAAATACTTACAAATAATGATAATAATAATGTTTTCTTAAAACAAAGTGATTTAATAATAAATAATCAAAAACAAGATCAAGCCATTTTTGACAAAGAAATTTACGATAAAAATTTAAGTGAAGAAAAAATCAATAAAGAAGATTTAAAAGAAAAAAGAAAATTTACTTTAGTCAAAGATAAAGAAGATTTATTTTAGGGGATAAAAATGAGTGAAACACAAAACCAAGATAAAAGAAAAGAATTTAAACAAATCGATTGAAATAAAATTTTTACAAACCAAACCCAAAATATTTATGAACCACTGGTTAACAATATTCAACCAGCTGTTGATAATATTTTTAAAAAATATATTTATTCCGGAAATGAAGATTCATTAAAATCTATTGATAAGAATGTAGAAGAAATAAAAACAATAGAAACAGAAATTCAAGAACGCAAAAGAGCAAACAAAATTAGCGGAAGAAAATTTGCAAATGGATTAATTTTCTTTTTATTCTTTTTAATTATTGGATTATTCTTTTTATCATTCTTTTTAAATAATAAAAAAGTAATTAAATCATTTTTAATATTCGAATCGGCAAAAAGACAAGTAATTAAAGAAAAAATTGCAGAGAATAATGTAACCTTAAGAACGCTATTTAATCAATATTCATTAATTGATTGAAAAAACAAAGTTCTAAATGAAATGAATATTAAGAATGTTTATGGTATTGACCCGAAGGATTTTGATTTCTTTTATGAATCTCCCGGTTTTTACGGATTTAATTCAATAGAGAAATACAATATTAGAAACTCATTTTATTATGATGTAATTTACAAAAAAGAATATTGAAAAGATGTTGTTACACAAGGAATTGGATATATTACCGTTAAAACAAAAGACGGTTGAACTACAGTACCAGTTCATGCATATCATACCGAACCCACACCATTTATGGATACCAAACATGCAATTAACGTTCCAACAAATTATCGTCCAGATTTAATTTTAAATGAAACAGCTGATCATTTAACTTTAAAACAATATAACAAAACAATTAAGAAAGGTGAATTCCTACTTGAAAACCCTGAGTTTTATCAATACTATAATTTTAGTTATAATGACAAAATAGGATTTATTGATTATTTTAAAGTAAAAACTCAAGAAAATTTTGTTGAATATTCTAAGTACTTTTCAGGTAAAAAATATATTTTTGGGAAATATAAAAATAATATTTATGTATCTAGAAAATTTGAAGAAAACTTTATGGCTTATTCAATTTCGCATAACTGAATAAATTTAGCCTTTGATTTATCTAAAATTGTAACAATAGATGATGTTTACTCATATATGGTACAAACAATTTTTAATGTATTACAACCCACTTTTAAAGCTTTGACACAGATATATTTAAATACTAATATTGCTTCAGAAAATTATGAAAAAAGAGATAGATATTTATCTGATTATGTTTTTGATGAACAAAAATCAATTGAACAAGCAAATAAAAATTATGAATTTAACGTGTATGAAATAATGAATAAGGCAAGTTCTTCATTAAAATTTAATATGAAGACGCAAAAGCCTGCTAAAGATATTGGTATTACATATTCAGAGTTAGTAAAAGATGTTAATGACTCTTCAGGTTCAATAGCTATTAAATCTAAAATGTTTTCATATTGAAAAGAAGATTTAATAGATCATGTTTATACAAGGGGTATAATAGTTGATGTTCCTTTTGAGAGATTTTATCCTTTTTCAGAAGATAAGTGAATTATTTTTATACCTGGTTGAGCAACACAACAAGATCAAAACTTTTTATCTTATCAAGATAATGAATCCGAATCTTCAACACACTATAAATTAAAATTTATGGAAGAAGCTGGAGATGCTTTATATGACTATAATATTAATTTCTTAAAGAATAATAGAAATGATTTACTATACTTAATGCATTTAATTAAGGGGTCTAAAAACACATTCTTAAAATCGGTAGATCATAAAATATTAATCGATAAAGATGGACTTTTTGTTTTTGTTAATGATAATATAGACAAGAACAAAATTCAACAAATCTTTAATATTTTCAGAAAAAATTAAACTTTATTTATTAATTAAACTAAAATATAAGTATATTTTATTTTTAAAAATAAGTAAATATTATAAAAGGAGAACAAAATGTTATTTGATTCAAGAACACCTCAACAATCAGAGGGTTTTAAACCGAATGTTGATAACACAATTAAACATCCCGAACCAACAGGAGGAGAAAAGTTTTTATATATTCTATTCTTTATATTAACATTAGGAATTTTCTGATTTGCAACCATTGCTAGAAAAAATTACTTATTAGCTAAAATGAACAGAATTCAAGAAGCTTCTTCTTTAATTCAAGCTGCTGAAAAGAAAAGAGGAGCAACTCTTTTAAAACAATTGGATGTTGTTAAAGGATACGCTAACTTTGAGAATAAAACTCAAACTGAAATTGCGAAATTACGTTCACAATTAGTTGATTTAGATAAAGAAACTGATACTAAAAAACTTAACGAAAAACTTAACACAATTCAAGCAGGTTTAAATTTCCAATTTGAACAATATCCAAATCTAAAAGCTGATAGAACATTCTTACAATTCCAAACTGAAATTGCTATTCAAGAAGATGAAATTTATGCAACAATTAGAAACTACAATGGAATTGTTAGAAACTTTAACTCAGAAATTTACCAATTCTGAACAAATATTGTAGCTAAAAAAATAAACGCATATAACCAACCTTTATTCCAAGCTTCAGAATCAGAAAGAAAAGATATTGACACATCAAGTCTAGCAAATATGTTTTAAATCTAAAAGGCACTTGAATTAGTGCTTTTTATTTTTATACTTAAAATAAAAAGAAAAACTTAAATTAGGTACTATAAAGGTTTCTTTTTTGAATATTAAAAAGTTAGGTTCAAAAATAAAATCTATATTGGCTTATTTATAAGCCAATTTTAATGTTTTTTTGATATAATTGTTAAATATAATTGCTATGCAATTATATTACTAGTTAAGGAGAAAATAATGTCAGAAGAAAAAGAATATGTTGCTAGTGATATTCAAGTTTTAGAAGGATTAGACCCAGTTCGTGTTAGACCAGGGATGTATATTGGTTCAACAGGATATAAAGGAATTCACCATTTAATTTGAGAAATTCTTGATAACTCAGTCGATGAAGCTATGGCTGGTTATGCTACCGAAATTAGTGTAACTTTACATCCAGATAACTTTATTGAAATTGAGGACAACGGTAGAGGAATGCCTGTTGATATTCACCCATCAACCCAAAAATCAGCTGTTGAAACCATTCTAACTGTTTTACATGCTGGTGGTAAATTTGATTCAAGTAATTATAAGGTGAGTGGCGGTCTTCACGGTGTTGGGGCATCCGTTGTTAACGCGTTAAGCGATTCTTTTGAAGTTTGAGTTAAAAGAAATGGAAAATTGCATTACCAAAAATATGAAAATGGTGGTAAACCTCAAGAACCCTTAAAAGTTATTAGTGAAGTTCCTGAAAAAGAAACTGGTACAAGAATTAAGTTTCATCCAGATTATACTGTTATGGATAAAATTGCTTTTGATTTTGGGACTATTAGTGACCATATAAAACAAGTAGCCTACTTAAATAAAGGTTTAAAATTTAACATAACTGATTTAACAAAGAACACTAAAAAAACTTATTGTTTTGATGGGGGAATTATCGATTATGTTAAAGAACTTAATAAAGGTAAAAAGACTATTAACACTGATGTTATTTATGCATTAGGTTCTTTTACAGATTTTGATAAACCAAATGAAGATGATATAAATAACAAACCAGCCAAAAGAGTGGATATACTAGTAGAAGTAGCATTTCAATATAATGAAGCTTATCAATCAACAGTTATTTCTTATGCAAATAACATTCAAACAACAGAAGGTGGAACCCATGAAAATGGTTTTTATGATTCAATTGTTAGAATTTTTAACAAATATGCAGAAGAAAACAAATTATTAAAAGGTAATGAAAAAATTAGTAAAGAAGACTCTAAAGAAGGTTTAATTGCAGTTATATCAATTAAACATAGTGATCCTGTTTTCGATGGTCAAACTAAATCTAAATTTGGTTCTGCTAATGCTCGTTATGCAACAAATAAAGTTGTTTCAGAAGTATTGGAAAGATATTTAGCAGAAAATCCTAATGTAGCAAAAAATATCATAAATAAATGTTTACAATCACAAAGAGCAAGATTAGCTGCTAATGCGGCTAAAGAAGCATCAAGAAAAAAAGATGGAATGGAATTTAGTGGACTTCCTGGGAAATTGGCAGATTGCTCTTCAAAAAATGCCGAGCTACGTGAATTATTTATTGTCGAAGGTAACTCTGCTGGTGGTTCAGCAAAAGGCGGTAGAAATAGATCAATTCAAGCAATTTTACCATTAAGAGGTAAAGTTATTAATGCTGAAAAGAATGATAAAGTTAAGTTTTTATCAAACCAAGAAATTCAAACAATTATTCATGCTTTAGGAACTGGAATTGGTGAAGATTTCAATATTAATAAATTAAAATATCACAAAATTATTATTATGACTGATGCCGATGTCGATGGTGCACATATTTCAACGTTATTATTAACATTCTTTTACCGTTACTTAAAACCTTTAATTGAATATGGTTTTGTTTATATTGCTATGCCCCCTTTATATAAAATAGTTTCCGGAAAGGTAACTGAATACGCTTATAATGATTTGCAAAAAGAAGAAATTTTAGCTAAATTAGAGGACAAGAAAAATATTTCAATCCAACGTTACAAAGGGCTTGGAGAAATGGATGCTGAACAACTATGAGAAACAACAATGAATCCTGAAACAAGAAAAATGTTACAAGTTCAAATTAATGACATGGCAGTTTGTGATCGTGTGTTTACTACATTAATGGGTGAAGAAGTTGACCCAAGACATGATTTTATTGAAGAAAATGCTAAGTATGTTTCAAACATTGACTTTTAGTAAGGATTTATAATGGAATTAGTAAAAAATCAAGGTTTTACAAATAAGACATACCATGATTCTCAAAGTAAACAGTTTATTAAAATAAAAAATTATGATTCATTTAATCACAAAACACCAAACGAAATTTTAAATTGTTTTAGTTTTGTTCCTAAAACTATCTATGAGGACGAAGAAAAAGTTGTTAATGAATGAATTAATGGAGATATTTTAGACCCAGAAACATTAACCAACGATCAATTAAGAGAAATTGGAAAAAAAATAATTACTTTGCATAATTCAAAATTAAAGTTTTATAAAGAAAATCAAGTAGCTAGAAGATTTAAAGTTTACCGTGATAAAATTTCAAAACTAGGCCGTAAAATTCCAGTCTTAGATAAACATTATAAAAAGATTAATTTATTTTTGAAAAATATTGACAACTCAGCCCCAGTACATAATGATCTTTGATTATTTAATTTTATAAATAACGAGAAAGAAATCTTTATTACTGATTGAGAGTATGCAACAATGGGTGATGTTCATTTTGATTTAGCTTACTTTATTGAATCATCTAATTTAAATAAAGAACAAGAAAGAATATTTTTAGAAGCTTATGGGGATGATTTTGAACCCAAATATTTATTAGCACATAAAGTTATAGTAAACGCTTTAATTGTTTTATGAATTAATAAGCATGAAGTAATTCCTTTTGATGATTCCTTATATTTAAAAAGAGTTGATAAACTTATTTCTGAATATGATGAAGAATATAAAATTTAATAATTAGAGAATATGCTATGTATTTAAAAGAAAACAAAATTTATAATGATGATCAAAATAGTGAACAAATTGAGTTAATGTATCAAATGATTACATCTACTTTTGGTAAAGAATTAGCTAATAAAATAACTCATGCTCGTTTTGATTTTAAAGAGTTTGATAATATTTATTTTATTGCCAAATATGAAGAAACCTGGGTGCAAATTAGAATTCCTAAAAGCAAATTTGTTTGAGAATTTGAAAACGAGTATATTGTAATCAAAAATTTTAAGGACTATTTATTTGTTAAAGACGGAATATTTATTAAGAAATGATTTCCTGGAGTAGATTTATTTCAATTAAAGTTAACAAATGAAATTATTTATTCAATTTTAAATTGTGTGAAAAATTTTCAATTTTTTAATGTCGATATTAAGAAATTTAACTGAAACAAGTTTAAAATATCTGATAAAAAATATCACGAATTATTACACAAGTATAAAGATGATGAACTAGTTTTAAGTCATAATGATATTCAGAAACATAATATTATTGTAAATAAATACGGTTTTGTTAAATTAGTTGATTTTGATAATGTTAGTTTAAATTCTCCTTATTTTGACTTAGTCTTATTGCATATTAATATTGGAATCAGCAAAAAAATAATTATTGATTTTTTTAATCTAAATGAAGAAAAGTTTGATGACTATATGTATTTAGTTAATACTTTTAGAGAAGCAGAATACAAAAAAGATTATCGCAATTTAACAATTAATAAAGATAAAGCTCACGAACTACTAAATGTGTACAAAACTAAAACATCAACAAAACATAATAAATTTATAGTTCACAAACAACATAATCAGTTTGATAACCGTTTAAAAATTAATAAAATTGAACATTTTTATTTTGTACCCACTTTCATTTATGAAGATGAAAATAAAATTATTTGAAGATGATTAACAAGAAAAGATAATTTTGAACTAAATACAAGAACTATTAAAATTCTTGCCAAAATAATGCGAACATATCACGATTCCGATGTAACATTTCCTGATTATATTCTTGACGAAAAAGTTTTTTGATATTTAGATAACATTAATAAGAAAGATTTATTCCTTGAAATAGGAGATAATGATTTTATTGAACAAATTATTGAGTGAATTAAAAATATAAAGATAGATGCAAATTGCCATAATAACCTAAATTTAGATAGCATTTTATGAGGGGATAACCAAAACATTTATTTAATCGATTGATCTGTTGCTTATAGGAGTTCAAGATTTTTAGATATAGCATTAATGTTTGAAAACTTTCACGTCGCAAATTTTACTGAAGATTTATTTTGAAAAACATATGGTATGAATAAGCCACAAGATTTTTATAAATATAAATTAATAGCTTTATTTACAGAATATTTATATAACAAAGTTTTAAATAATGATAATGATCGGGCTAAAAAATTAGCTAAAAGAATAAAACAAATATTAGTTGAACAATATAATAGTAAAAAATAAGTAAAAGAGCATTTATGAAAAAAGACAAAAAAATAAACGAAGAATTATTAAATGAAAACGAAGAAATAAAACCCAAAAAGAATCGTAAGCGAATTTTTACATCAATATTGATGTATTCAGGTCTTATTATTTCGATTGCGGCAATTTCGGGAATATCAATTTTTTATTCAACTAATCAAACTAGAAATATTAAATATATTTACGATGACAAAAAAGACATTAATGTCACAAAACAAACCACACCGGACAATAAAACTAAAACTGTTTTTACTTTAGAAAAAGAAATATTAGCAAAAGACTTTTTTGATTTGGAAAAGCAAGTAAAAATAAAAAAACAAGAAAGCAATTTTGGAATTCATTTGCTAGCAAATTATTCTTTTTATAAAACAGGTTATAATCTAGATAATTTTTTCAATAAAAATAATTCTTACGCAATGGATTTAGATTTGAATAGTACAGATAAAGAAATTGTGCAACTTCAACTTCATAATAGTATTGATAAATTTAATGAGCAAACAAAACATGGTATTACTTTTAAATATTTTATTCAGCAATTAACTAGTTTAAAAATAGCTCTTTCATATTTCTTTACTAAAGAAGATCAAACTTATTTTATTGAATCTAAAAAAGATGTTACTGGATTTGAAATTAAGGAATTTTTCTTTCAGGTTCATAAGTATTTTAAAGATGAAATACAAAACAAAGAAATTGTTGGACAAAATTTTATTTTCAAGGCTTTTGCAACAACAAATGATGGAATAATTGAAAAAATAAAATTTGTATTAGAATTATCATTTGAAATGTAATATAAAAAAACAAGACAATTTAAGCAATTGCCTTGTTTTTGTTTAATTCTTCAGTTATATTTCTTTGTCAATTAACTTTTGCAGCAACAATTTCAAAAATTCCTCATCTAATAAAATCTATTGAAAAGAATAAAAAGTAAGCTAATTCTAAACTCATTGAAGATTGACCTTCTTGTCTTGATGGAATAATGATTGCAAAAGTTAATATATTTAATCATATAAATGATAATGAATGAGCAGCCAGCATAGTAATAGATCCAACTAGATTTCTTCCACCCGCCCCAGGTAATGCTGCAGCAGTATAGAATCAACATCATATTGGGTTTATCATTAAAAATGTTAAGCAAGAAAGTAAAAAGGTTCTTGTAAATGTTGCTCCAACTTGTGTTTTCATTGCATTTAATCAAATTTGGACATCTTTATTTTCAAAAAACGTTTTAATTTGATCTGAACTAAAGTGTGAATTTCCACTATTTATTAAATTAAATGCGTCTCTTGCATTATTAATTATTTTTTGGTTAATTACTTTGCTTTTACTTTGTATCATAAATACAGAATTTATTAATAATTCAGAATTTTCTGAATGTAAATAAATTTCAATATTATTTTTAACAGCTTCTTGCGTTCCTTTTGAAGTTGCAGGAGAATACGCTATCCCAAAAATAACACCTACCATTAATAAAGACATTCCAAAACCAGCTATTGTATGGAATCCTCTTAAAGCATAACCATGTTTTTTAGCTTCATCAAAATTATTCTTGCCTAAATTACCAGCTACAAAATACGAAACGTTAGATGAACAAGCAGAAGTAATTGCAGAAGTAATTGATGCTAAACTTTCAACTAATCCCAATATTGTTACAGCATTAATTCCCATTCATTTTTCACCGATTCCCGATCCTTTTATTAAATCATCCGGAAAGGCTCTAGCTCAAATAATCATTCTAATTGGTAATGTTATCATTGCTGCTATTGTAATAAGCATTGCTGGGAATCTTCTGACAATTTGAATTGCTATTGGTCTTGTAATATAATAAATCTTAAAAATATTAATGAAAATAGGGCGATCTTTATAATATGTTAATAATGAGTCTGATGCTAAACAAACTAAAGCACTTACTATTGATCCAAAAGCAGCATAATATGCATTACCTCTAAAACCATAAAGTAAAACGGCATTAATTGTGGCGTTGCTTAATAATGTTAAACAAGCTGAAATGAAAGCTAAATTCGAATGACCAGTTTCATTTAATTGCATATTTGTATTAAAGTTAAATGAGGTTATAATTCATGAAACACAAATTAACATCAAATACATTCTTGCTTCATTAATTGCTGATCGATTTATTTTTGTTCCGCCTATTAATCTAATCATAGCGTCGGGTTGACTTCAACAAACGATAGAAAATAAAATTGTAATAGCTAAATACATTCAAATTCTAAAGTTCATAATCTGTTTTACTTTGTCAAAATCTTTTTTACCATAATATTGCCCAACAAACATTCCAGCAACTCCTTGAATTGCAAAGAAAATAGTATATATAATACCAGTATATGTATTTGCATATGTTAAAGCATCAATTCCAGAAGGAATATGGCTAACCATAAAATTATCAAGAAAACCATTTAGGCAAAATAAAATTTCGCCAATGATAATTGGCCAAGTTTTGGCAAAATATAATTTTCAATCAAATTTAGATTGCGGAAGCAGACGTTTAAAGTAATGTTTTTTTTCTTTTTGTGAAACACTTGCTGACATACTGTCTCCTTTCATTAATCAAAAAAAATTAAAGTGTTCATATTTTCTCTTTAATTTCTTTAATAGTTAAATTTTCATCAAAATCGATATTTTTAATTAATTTTAATAAATCTTTTTTGTAAAGGTATTTTTTAATTAAAGTGTTTGTTTGATCGGGATCTGATGCTAAAAAAAGCATTTTGTTAACATCGTCACCAGAATATCTACGTAATTCTTTAATTACTAAATTTTTATTAAGCTTTAAAATAAATTTCTTTCTTTTATCATTAGCTCTTAAACGTGGTATTGCATTAACATACAATCAAAAACCGGTAAAGGCTGCAATAGAACCATTACGTCCGTCTGTTCATTTTTTTAAGGTTGTAACATTTGATTCTTCGATAGCTTTCTTAATATTTGGAAAGTATTCTTCAGTAAATTTAGGACCAGTTAATTTTGATAAAGATAAAACAGGACAAGATGGATCAAGTAAAGATTGAACAGCATTTTTAGGAAATAATTTAATTAAAATTTGTTTTTCTAAAGTGGGATTATGACCAATAAAAACTACTTCTTCTATATTAAGTTTAGAATTGATTTCGTATATGTGTTTTATTATTTTTTGTTTTAATGTTGATCATATAGACTTAATTGAATTAGTCTTTAGAAAGTCAATAATAAAAGTTCTAGTTTCAAATTTATTATTCTGATTGAGAGCACCAACTGTATATGCAAAAGGAGTATTAACAGGAATAGCTAACACTCTTGCAAACGGATCAGATATTGCTTCAAAATCAATATATACGTAATTTTTATTCATAATTAAAAATTATAGCACTTTTGTATCTAAAGACTTTAAGGAGATAATAAACTGATAAAAACAACGTTTTTTATTTAAAATAAGGTATTTTTTCTACAAAAATTTTAATTATTGTCATTTTTTTAAGTTTTAAACGTTTCATAAATTACTTATTTTATAAGTAAATTTGTAATATAATAATTAAGTTATGGAATTAAAAAAATATATTAGAACAGTTGAAAATTTTCCTGAACCTGGTGTTAAGTTTAAAGACATTTCACTTTTATTAGCAAATGGAGAAGCATTAAACTACACAATTAACAAAATGTCAGATTTAGCTAGTGAAGCTGACATAATTGTCGGCCCTGACGCAAGGGGATTTTTATTTGGAACTCCTGTTGCGGCAAAACTAGCAAAACCATTTATTATGGTTCGTAAGAAGGGCAAACTACCTGGAGAAGTTATTAGTTGTGCTTATGGATTAGAGTATGGTCGTTCAATTTTAGAAATACAAAAAGGTTTAGTAAAGCCTGGGCAAAAAGCAGTTATTATTGACGACGTTTTAGCTACCGGCGGAACACTAGAAGCAATAATTAAACTTTTGAGAGAACAAGGTGTTGAAATTTTAAAAATTATTGTTTTAATGGAACTGGATGGATTTAATGCAAGAGAAAGATTAAATTGTGATATTGAGAGCTTAATTTTTGTGGATAAAAATGATATTGAATAAGTTCAATTTGAACTTATTTTTTATATCTTAGTTTAAATAATTTTAAAATAATTGAAAAAGGAGAAAATATGAAAAAATACGATAAATATGAAGATATTGAAGAAAAATACCGTTTTGATTTAGAAGATATTTTAGGAAATAAAACTTTTGATGAACTCAAAAATGAATATTTTGAATTACTTGATAAGCAAATTGAAATTAAAGATTCTAAATACGAATCTTTTGAAGACTTTGTTGATTCTTTCAAACTTGATGAGAAAATAATTTTACTTTCAAATAAAATTGAAAATTATTTATCTAATAAATTGAATACCAATGTGGTTAATTTTGAAGTTAATAAATTAATTTCTGAATTTGAAGCAACCAAATCTGAATATAGTAAAAAATTCGGTTCAGAGATTAATAGAATTGCCCAACATAAAGACAAGATTAAAAGTTGATTAGATAAACCAGAATTAAAAGAAGTAAAAAAAGATTTGGAATCAACACTTTTTGATTTAGAGCATAAACTTGATGATAAAGTAGAACAATATTTAACAGAAACTGCTCATGGAAATCCCGACGTTGAGGAATTATTTGGAGTTTTAACAGATAGTGAAATATCATATGGATTTGCTCGTGATAAATGAGGCAAGAAATACGAAATTACTGAAGGTACAAGACCTGCATTAATGAAACACAAGGATGAAAGAGTAAGAAAAGAAACTTATTTTAATTATAGCAATGCTTTCTTAAAACATAAACAAAGCCTAGCAAAAATGTTGTATCAACACATTAAAGGAATATCGGTTAATGCTTTACAACGGAAATACGAATCATCATTAGATTCAATCCTCTCAGCTGATCATATTGATAGAAAACTTTTAGAAATAATATACAAGAATGTTTCAAAAAATATTGATATTTTTAAAAAATATTATCAAGCACGTAAAGTCTTTTTTGAACAAAAATTTAATAAGAAAATGGAATTATGAGATGGTGCTGTTGATCTTGTAAAAGTAAAAAATAGTTATTCAATTGAAGAAGGTCAGAAGATATTGAAAGAAATAACTTCAATAATGCCATATGAATATCCTGAAATTGTTGACAAAGCGATTAAGGAAAGATGAATAGATTATGTAAATGTTCCCTCAAAAAGATCTGGTGCTTATTCTATAGGCGAATCTTATGGTTTAAGAAAAATTTATATTTTAATGAATTGGGATAACACAATCAATTCTGTAAATACGCTATGCCATGAAATGGGACATTCGATGCACTCTTATTTTTCAGATAAAAATCAATCAATTTTTAGAAGTCAATACCCAATTTTCTTAGCTGAAATCGCTTCAATCTTTAATGAATTATTATTAAATGATTATTTAATTTCTAAAGCAAAAAGCGATGAAGAAAAATTCTTTTTAATTAGCGAAAGTATCGGCGATTTTATTGGCACAGTTCTAAGACAAACACAATGATCTAATTTTGAATTCGAACTATATAATAGAATAGATAAGAATGAACCTCTTAATTCATATGAAGCGATTGAAAAACTTTATGTTGAAGTTTCAGAAAAGTATAATATGTCAGATATAACTTTAAAAGAAGGCGATGCTATGAACGTTTATTCTGTAATGGTGCCACATTTTTATTACTATTTCTATGTTTACAAATATGCATTAGGTTATATTGTTGCAAATGTGTTCTTCCAAAAATATAAAAAAGATGGACAAAAAGCGCTTAAAGAATATGTAGATAAATTTTTATCTGCAGGTGATAAAGATTGACCAGCTAATATTTTAAAAGAAGCTGGGGTCGATATTTATTCTGAAGAAATTTACCAAAAAGCATTCGAAATATTAGAAAACAAAGTTAATGATTATATAAAATTAGGTGACAAAATATTTAATAAAAAAGGCAGCAACTAGGCTGCTTTTTTATCATCTACATAAACAATCGTAAATCTTAATGGTGCACCACCATACTCTTCATCAAATAAAATTTTAACTCATCTTTGTGAAGGAGAAGTAGATCATAATGTCAAAGCTCTAACATATTTTGATAAATCAAATTTTTGCAATATTACATCATTTTGAAACAATGAAGGATAAATGTATGAATATGTAAAAATAGAAACATCAGTTTTTTGATTTTCTTCGGGAATAGGATTGTTACCATCTTTAAAATTAGTGTTAATTGTAATCTTTAAAATAATTCCTTGTTTTGTTAGTAAGTGAACTTCATATTCTAAATTATTTTCAGTTTTGTTTTCGTGTACTACAAACTGTAAAACTTCATTCGTTGTAGGTCTGTTAAATGAACTTAAGTCTAGACTATTCTTTTGAATATCTTGACTTAGTGATTCCAAAGTTCCTTGAAATTGATCAAATGAGTTGTATAATGCAAAAGTAAATCTATCAAGGTTAAATAAGAATCATAGTCAGTTTTCTTTGAATAATTTGTCAAGCTCAGGGCTAAATTCTTTTAATGCAATAACTTTATTTTTTGAAGAGATAGTATCATTTGAGCCATGCATAGCAACAACATTATTACTGTAGAGTAAATATTCTTTAACGGTTGTTAAATAACTATCACTAATGTTCTTTTGTTTTTCAATAAAAGCCTTTTTGTCACTATCATTTTTAAAAGCAAGATTTAATAAAGAATTTACATATTCGTATTTTAGAAAGACATCTCACTTATTTTCTTTATTATTATTTTGAATAATGTTGCTTAGTTTTGACTCATTTAAATTATTGTTCGGGTTTTGGCAAGAAACCGCTGCAATAGGCAACATTGAAAAAGGTAAAACTGAAGTTAAAAATAAAAAATTTTGTTTTTTTTTCATTATTTCCCCTTAATTATTAATGTTCCTAGTGATGCAAAACCAAAGTTATCAATCACTTCTTTTTCAAAAGAATCGTATCCTTGTTGATTGTGGTGAATAATTGCATTATGCACCACGTCAGAAATCAATTTAATTGACACTTTATTTGTTCTTGATTTTGCAAAATATATAATTCTGTCAAATTTTAATGTAGGCTTACCTTCTTTATCTTTATTTTTTGGAATTAATATTCTTAAAAGCATTTTATCTTTTTTAAAGTAAAAAACGTAATTTGGAGATTCTGGAGATTCATCTCCTTCTTTTAGTTGATCTCAGTTATTATCAAAGAAAATTAAATCATCAGGTTCATCTTGTTTGTTTAATTGTCTAAAAAATTCATCTGAATGTTTTACTTGACCTAAATCAGGAAAAGTTCATCATTTTAAAAAGGTTCAATTAAATTTCTTAATATTTTTTATTACAAAAAGTCAATTATCCGAATAAAAATCATTTAATAATTTCAGGTTTTCTTCATTCTTATCTTTTAGATAATTATTACTTAGTTCTTTTGCTTTATTTAATAAAGCCTCTTCGTCTTTTTGTGAGTTTAAAAAGTTAACTTTTTCAACATTATCTTGTTTAAAATTAATATCAATCAAATTTTCGATTAGTTTATTCGTTTTTTGTTCTAATGGGTTTTCAATGTTTGGGACATAATCTAAATCTTTTGGAATTTTATTTTTTAAATTTTCATTTCCTTCATTATTGATGCAAGAAACTAATGACATTCCAATTGGCAATGTCATAATTAAAGAAGAAGATAAAATTAATTTTCTAATTTTTTTCATCAATAAACCTCATACTAAATCTATATATTTTTAATTCTTCTTTATTTATTTCATTTACAGCATCAACGAAGTGACCATTATATTTGTATATACCTTGAAATTCTATGTATTTTTTATCAATTCTTTTATTTAAAAAAGCTTCTTCATCAAAAGATTCATTTTCAAATTCGGCATCTTCTTTTGCTGATTCATAATCACTATTAAATTCAGCTAATCTTTTTTGATATATTAAGTTTTCTAATTCGGTTAATTGCTCTTCAATATTATTTGTATTTTTAAATACTAATAAATCTGGCAAGATTTGAATCTTAGGTGTCTCATTCTCAATATATTTTCACAATTTTATGGCTTTGTTATTATCAAATATTAGATATCAAGCTTCTTTTTCAGTATAGACATCCTTACTCATTAATTTTTCAATATTTTGAAAAGGAAATTTAATTAATTTTGTAGGCTTTGAATCTAAAACTGATACAAAAAGGGATTTGAATATTTCTTTAATTTGGTTAAAATATTCTTTCTCTTTTGGGAAAGCAATATATCTATCTCCATAAGGATTGAAAATATATTTAAAGCTTGATAAATTATTTAATACTCAATATCAATCATCAGATAAAGATTTTTCAATTATATCCTTAGATTTATTTGTAAGATAATTATAGTCTCCATTTCTATGAACACTATTTTGAATAAAAATAGGATCATAAACAAAGGCGTACTTTAATTCATTATATTTTGCATCTGATTTATTTTCTTGTTGAAAAATATAAATATTCTTCTTATTTTTATTATTCTTTGTATAAAAATCTAATATAGAATTTATAGATTCATTTTTATAATAGTATTTTTTTTGTTTTATTTCAAATGAAGAGTTACTGTCATTATTGTTATTTGTATTAACACAACTTATTGCAGAGAATGGTAAAATAAGCGAACTTAAACTAGTTAGTAATAACTTTTTCATAAAATAGTTTTTCTAAAGGTTCTTTTTTAATTCCAGAGTATAAAATTTTACCATTATGAATAAGTGTTACTGAATCCACATACTTATCAATTTCTGCTAATACGTGCGAACTAATTAGGATTGATATTTTTTCTTCTTTGTTTAATTTTTGTAATAAAGAAAATAATTCAAATCTTGCTGTTGGATCTAGATTAGCTGCAGGCTCATCTAAAATTAAAAGTTTAGGATTATTCAATAAGGCTTGAATTAATAAAACTTTTTTCTTTTGTCCTGATGAAAAGGTGTGTGGTTTATCTTTTGCAAGATTTTCAATATTAAATAATTTTAAGTATTTGTTAATTAAATCCTCAGCCTCAGATTTTTTAATATTAGATAAAATGGATAAATTATATAAGTATTCAAACACAGTTAATTCTTTTGGAAAAATCGCAACCTCAGGAACATAACCAATAATAGCACGGGCTTCTGCCTTTTTAATATTAATCCCATTAATTCTAATATCACCTTCATAATTTGTATATGCACCAATTATTGTTTTAATAGTTGTTGTTTTTCCAGCTCCATTTTCCCCAATGAAGGCATGAAAAGCACCCTCTGGAATCGAAAAATTAATAGTTTTAATTCCGCGGTCGGTTTTTGGAAAAATCTTTTTTAGATTTATAACTTCTAAAATATTTTTCATAACTATTTATAATCCTTTCTCTTGTATAGTGCAAATACAGCTACAAATAAGATTCCTATAGCAACTGCCCATAAAATGAAGTAAACATTTTTATTTACAATTTGTTTTTCTCTATTAATTGCAAATAACTGATCAGAAGATTGGAAAAGATAATTTGTATCGCTTTTTGCTAAATCGTATCTAATTAGCACTTTTCCACCTTTTACAAAAAGTCTTTTTTCAAAGTTTTCATATCCACCTATTAAGTATTTATAACCAGCAATTTGAACTTCAAATCGTGTATCTCCGTAAGAATTCGACTTTTTAGGATTCTTAATCATTGCTTCATATATTTCTGTGTTGTGGTAATTAAAGTAAATAAAGTTTAATAAAGCTGTTGAAAAATAAATTTTTCTTTCGATTTCAGATTGCAATTTCTTTTCTTTAATAGCATGTTCATTAAATAGAGTTAAATTTGAATTTGAATATTGATTAATATCACTATCTAAGTTATTTACATAAACAGAAATAGCGTTTAATAATTCTTTATTTAATTCAATAGTTTCAGTTGATTTTTTATCTTTTATAAAATTATCCACAAATTTTTTAGCGATAAAATTAAACGATTTATCTTGTAAAACTTCTGCAACATATTGTCATTTTAATTTACCAACTAAATTATTTTCAGCTGAAAATTGTGAATCATCTTCTGGAAAAGAAACATCAATATTTGAAGCGCCCTCACGAGCATAAATAATTTCAGTATTTATACTATTTGGAATTATTGAATGAGATTTCAATAAACCTGAAACAATATATTTTTCTGATTCTCCATCTTTATTTGAAACAATATATTTCTTTTGTTGAACATTTTGGTCTAGTTTATATTTAAATAAAATACTATCTAAATTTTTGTAATAAATGTAATTATCTTGATTTGAAAACTTGTTTTTACTGATTGATTCAAAAACGTTTTGATTTTTAAAGTTAAAAATGTCAAGTAATTGATAGGGCATTGAAAGTCAAGAATATATTTGTCATTCATTTGAAGATTTGTTAGCAATATTCATTACTTCATGTAAATATTCAATTTGTTTATCTGTAAATGTTTTATTTTGTGATCCGTTTGGAATTAACAGTAGTTCATCCTTTGAATTATTAATAAAAAATGGTTCAACATTAGCTTCATTGCCAGAAAAATGATAAGGATATTTTTTATTAATAAAATAAGCAGCGTTGTTAACATTGGTTGTTGCATTAGAAGATAGCAAAGATCCACCTAAAGCCAATGGAATAAAGAATACTAATGGTAAAGTTATAGCAATTTTTTGATTTAATTTATAACTAATTAAAGCTGTTATTAAACCAATTAATAAATAAGTTGATAATCCCACTATAAAAAATAGAAGAGAATATATAAATAAGTTAGAACCTACATATAAAGCGTAAGTTGATAATAAAGCTGAGATAAATAAAACTATCGATCACATTAAACCAAAATATATTAAAGATAGTAATTTTCCTCAAACTAAACTATTACGGGAAATAGGTTTTGCCAGGCTGACAAGCTCTAATCCCTCTTGCTCAAAATCTTTAAAAATATTTAATGCTTTTATCGAAGAAAATAAAACAGTTGTTATAAGTAAAGCAAAGACAAATAAATAAGATGATAATGTTAAATACTTTTCACTTATAGCAAATTTAAAAACTAAACCCAATACAAACGACACAATTAGTGTTATCGTAGGGATAATAATTGAACTTTTCTTCTTAAAAACAGTATTAAAAGCAAATTTTGAGTACTTAAATGCTGATGTTTTCATATTTTAAACCTTTCATAAATTGATATCAAAATTATACAACAAATTTAAAAAATCATCATTTTTTTTTATATTATAATTTTATTTTTAATGTATTTATTTTGAAAAATTAATAAAAAAAATGGCTACCGCAGTAAACCATTTTTTACTTTATTAATTTGTTTCGTTATTATTTTCTTCTGTTTGTGGAGCACTAGAACCTTGTTGCTTTTTCATAAATTCCATTGCTTGTGCTAATTTTTGTTCGAATTCATTTAATTTCTTTTCTAAATTATCAAAATCTTTATCATTTAATAATTTTTGAATTTCTTCTTTTACTTTTGTTACTTCAGAAAGTTGTTCAGGATTTATTTTTTTAGCTTCTTCAGATTCTGAAGCTTTGTCGATTTGATGAATAACTTGTTCAGCTCTTACAGTTAATTCAATTTCACGACGTTTCTTTTTGTCGGCTTCTCTATTTAATTCAGCTTCTTGAACCATTTTTTCAACATCTTCTTTTGATAATGAAGATGTATTTTGGATTGTAATACTTTGTTCTTGGTTAGTGCTTTTATCTTTTGCTGTAACTTTTGTTATACCATTAACATCGATAGAAAAACTTACTTCAATTTGAGGAACTCCTCTTGGTGCAGGGGTAATTCCACTTAAATCAAATCTTCCTAAAAACTTGTTATCTTGGGCCATTTGTCTTTCACCTTGAGTAACTACGATTGATACTGAGGTTTGATTATCGGCGGCTGTTGAGAAAATTTGGCTTCTTGTTACAGGAATTGTTGTGTTTCTAGGAATTAATGGTGCTACGATATCTCCTTCAACAACAATACCTAAAGTTAATGGAGTAACATCTAATAATAAAACATCTTGGATATCTCCGGCAAGAACCGCGCCTTGAATAGCAGCCCCAACACTGACAACTTCATCTGGATTAATCGAATTATTTGGTTTCTTACCAGTAATTTCAGAAACTGTTTTTTGAACAGCTGGCATTCTTGTTGAACCACCAACTAGTAAAACTTCTGTAATATCGTTTCAATTTAATTTTGCTTGTTGTAAAGCGTCTAATAAAGGTTTTTTAGTTTTTTCTAATAAATCAGATGTCATTGCTTCAAACTCTGATCTTTTTAATTCTAATTCAACGTTAATTGGACCATTTTCATTCATCGCTAAGAAAGGTAATGAAATATTTGCTACCAATGATTCAGATAAAGAAATTTTTGCTCTCTCAGCTTCTTCTTTTAATCTTGCCATAGCCATTTTGTCATTTTTTGGATTGTATCCATATTTACTATTAATTTCTTTTATTAATCAATCTACAATTTTATGGTCTCAGTCATCACCACCTAAATGGTTATCTCCTGAAGTAGATAGAACTTCAAATGTTCCGTTTTCCATTTCTAAAATAGAAACGTCAAATGTACCGCCACCTAGGTCAAATACTAATATTTTATGGTTTTCATCTTTAGATTTATCAAGTCCAAATGCTAAAGCTGCTGCTGTCGGCTCGTTAATAATTCTAACAACATCTAGACCAGCAATAATTCCAGCATTTTTTGTTGCTTCACGTTGTGCATTATCAAAATATGCAGGCACTGTAATAACAGCCTTTTTAACTGTACTACCAATTTTCTTTTGTGCATAGTCTTTCATATATGAAAGAATTAAGGCACTAATTTCTTCAGGTTTGTAATCTTTTTGATTAGCTTTTACGGTGCTTGCAGACCCCATTAATCTTTTAATAGATGCAATACTATCTGGGTTGGTTTCTAATTGTCTTTTTGCGCTTTCACCAACAATTGTTTCTCCATTTTTAAATGCAACAACTGAAGGTGTGGTTCTTTTTCCATTAGGATTTTCTAATACTTTTGGATTTCCGTTTTCAATAATTGAAACAACAGAGTTTGTTGTTCCAAGGTCTATTCCTAAAATAATTTCTTTTGTCATAATTTCTCCTTTTTAAATATAAGGTAAGTTTTTTAATTTTAAACTATTTTGTACTTTTAATAATTTACAGATTAATTTTACCACAATTATTAGCACTTTGTTAAAAAGAGTGCTAATTTTATTTTTTTGTTTAAATTTTAGAAAAAAACCAAAAAATGTTAATTACTACATGTTTATGTTTAAAAAAACGCTTAATTTAAAAATTAATTATAAAATTATATTGTAAGAATTTATATAGATTTAAGAAGGAAAAAAATGAAAAAGACTCCAAAATCAATTCACATTAGTGCTATAGTTTTAAATAGTATTTTATTATTAGTTTCAACTATTTATTTATTTTTACTATTTAATAAAATCGTTTCTTATTCACATAGTTCTAGCTCAGTAGATGAAAAATATATAATTCGACTTGTTACCCGTTATATAGGATTATCCACAATCATATTTTTATTAGGAATTGCTACTCTTGTTATCAATATCTTAGGAGCAGTAAGCGCTTTTAATAGAAAAAATACTGTTATTGGTATTTTATATATTCTAGGTATATTTATAACATCAATTATTTCAATTGTTGCCGGTGGTTTAGCGCTACGTAATTTAAATAAAAATAAAACAAATAATGGAAACGACCAAACTTTAAACAACATTCATTTACAAGCGCCAGAATTATAAGAAATATATAAAAAATGAGGAACTTATTTTCCTCATTTTTTATATATTTCTTTTTGTTTTTTGGAAAAAACAACGCCTCTTTCCTTGCTTTCATAATCTGCACATTTAGTTACAATAGCAGCAAAACCTTCTTCTAAATTATTAAGACTTAATTTTCTATATTTTTCAATTCCGCTTCAAGCCCTACCTTTGCTTATTTTATCAGCAACATAGAGTATTTTATCTAAAAGAGTTAGCTCAAAATCTAATGTTGTGTGCTTTCTTATTGCGTTTAAAACTTCTTCATTCTTATATTTATAAACATCCTTTAATCAATAATAAGCTGTAGTTTGATGAAGTTCATATTCTTTTAAATTATTCTTGTCATGGCCGTATTTTGATAAAAAATCGTATGATTTTTCTACAGATCATTTTTTGGTTATATCATGAGCCATTCCTGCTTGATATGCGTATTTAATTCTGTAATTATTAAGTTTTGCTAATTCTGCAGCAAATTCAGCCGTTCATTTTAAATGTAAAAATCTATCAAGTTCACCTTTAGGAGTATTTTTATCAAAAAGTCATGCTTTTGCTATCTCTTCAAAATATAAGAAATTTTCACCTATATACTCTTGTACTTGTGGTTCGACCATGTCTAAATTACCATTCTTATAATCAGTAGAAGAATATTTGTATATTGGATTATCTAATAACAAAACATTATATTTTTTAACATTTATTTTAGAAAATTCTTTGTCTCTTTGAAAAGCAACAAATCTAACTTGTTTAGCCATTAAATCTATTCCTTCTCATTTATTTAAACCATTAATATTATCTGTTCCAATAAAAAAATATAATTCATCATTGGGAAATTTAGATTTAAAGTAATTTATAGTATCTTTAGTGTAAGAAACACCACCACGTTTTATTTCAAATTCAGAAAGAATCATTTTATCTTCTAAAACTAAATTAATCATGTTAATACGGTCTTTGCTGGAGGCATATTCAACTTCCTTTTTATCAGGGCTTTTATTTGCTGGAACTAAAAACAACTTATCTAATTGTAAGTTTTCAATTGCAAATTTAGCTAATGCGATATGACCCTTATGAATCGGATTAAAACTACCACCATATATTCCTATTTTCATTTTTCCTCCAGGTTAATCGTTTTATTTTTTGTTTTAGAATTTTTTCTTAAAAATTTTATATTTTCAGTGTTTATCTGTTTTTCTTTGCTATATTGATATAAAGTTTTTAATTGATTTTTGCCTTCTAAAAAGTTTTGCTCATTTATTATTTTATCAATAATATTTTTATTATCTAGTTCAAATAAATTTAGAGAAGAATAATTGTTAAATATTGTTCGTAAGCCTCGTAAAGCAATACCTAAACCTCTAATTTCGTTTTCTCCTCACATTTCTTTAAAAAGTAAAAAAACATGATTTCAAATTGTTTCATAATTGTTTGTTCAAATACCAATTTTTTTATGCTTGCTATTTCATAATTTATTTTTTTGTATTAATGAGACAGTTATTTCATTACCTTCGAGATTTGAATTGTTTGCTCGTTCACAAACATTTTTAACTATTTTTTTTAGTTCGTTTATTAAATAATTTTCATCGTTTGAATCTGCAACCATAAAAGTTTCTGAGTTGCTAATACTTTTAACTTCATGTGGCAAAACATGTTCTTTAGTAATGTTTAAACCTTTTAAATTTTGTATAAATATAAAATAGTTTTTTCCAAAAACACTTTTTAAAAAAACATCATTTTGACAATTAACCAAATCAGAATAAGTATTTATATTGTTATGAATTAATTTTTCAGCACTTGCTTTACCAATTCCAAAAATTTTTTTCACAGAAAGATCAAAAAAATGTTTTTCAATATCTTCCTTTTTTGTTTGCAGAATACCAAACGGCTTAGCCTTATTTGTTGACATTTTTGCTAAAAATTTAGTATATGAAATGCCGATAGAACATGGTATTTTAAACACTTTCAAAATTTGTTCTTGTATTGTTTTTGCAAATTGTAATACCGAATCAAAATTCTTTACCTCATTAGTTACATCTAAGTAGCATTCATCAATCGAATAAATTTCAATTTTTTTAGAAAAATTCTGTTCCAAAAAATTAAAAATTTTTTTAGACATTAAAGAATATAACTGATAATGAGGTTCTATAACAATTAAATCTTTTATTTTATCTTTTACTAAATAAAAAGGATCACCGGTTTTAAATCCGGCGTTTTTTACTTCATAAGACATTGCAGTAACTATCGCCCTCTTTAAATTTGAAGCAATAACAACTGGTTTATTTATTAATGATTCATTTTTTGATCGTTCACAACTTACAAAAAATGAATCCATATCAATATGAAATATAACCTTAGACATTTAATCCTTTTTTAAAGGCACGATATATAATCGAAGCACATTCTAATCTATTTAAATGAATTTTAACATTCTCAAAAACAGTTAATTGACCCAATTCCACATTATTATCAATTAACTCTTCTTTATTGATTAGTTTGAAATAATTTTCTAAAATATCATTAATTTGTTTTTTATCCTTATTTAACAATTCTTTAATCATTATTTCGATACTAGATATAAAAATAGCACAACCTTCAGCAAAATAATTTGCCTCAATTAAGATATTTTTTTTAAACATTAAATTTAACTCAAGGTCATCAACACAAACGGAAGAATGTTCGCAAATTCCTTTGTTAGTTTTATTTGTTAATTTATATTGTGGATTTGAATATGCATTAAAAATAATTGCTTGCTTTTCTTGGTTATTAAAAGATTTCAATAAAGTTGCCTCCATTTGCTAACGTTTTTACTAATTTGTCAATATCTTCTTTGTTATTATACATTGCTAGTGATACTCTGACATATGAGTTTGAATAATCATTAACTTCTTTAAATTTGTAAGCGCAAAAAGCGCCTGCTCTTACATAAATATCTCTATTTCCTAAATATGAAGCAACATCTTGTGATGAAACGCCTTCAATATTAAATAAAATAATAGTATCCCCCTTGTTTGATCCTATTTTAATATTAGGAACTTTGTTTAATTCCTCATAAGCATACAAGGCTAGCTCTTTCTCTTTTTTCTCTAATTCTTGAATATTAAATTTTTTAAAAAAAGTTATTGCTTTTCCTAATTGTAAAATACCGGCAAAATTTGCTGTCCCAGGCTCTCATTTATTAATTGTATTTCGCATATTTCAATTACGGTTTTCATAAATATTTTGAACTTGTCCGCCGCCTCATTTTGTCGGACTTAATTTATCTAATAATTCTTTTTTGACAATTAAAGCTCCAGTTCCAGTGGGACCATAAATTTTATTACCTGAAAAAACAAAAACATCACAATTTTTGAAATTAACCTTAGTGTGCACTATTGCCTGAGCAGCATCATTAATTAAAATGGTGTTGTGTTCTTTACACTTTTTATATATTTCTTCTAAATTAAAATCAACTTGAAAGTTATTACTCAATTGTGGCAATACCAAGATTTTTGTATTATTGTCAATTGAATTTATTATTTCTTTTTGATCTAAACAATATTTAAAATCAACGTTTTTGTTTTTAAAATTTTCAATAAATGGGACTATTGCTGATGAGTGATTAAAAAAAGTAAAAATAATTTTTCCTTCATTTATTATTAAAGATAGCATTCTAGCAATTATGTTTAAGCCTTCTGTTGTTCCAGAAGTAAAAATAACTTCATCTTCTTCGCTATTTACAAAATTAGCAATACTCTTTCTTACATTTTGCAAGTCTGTATTTAATTGGATTCCTAATTTAGAATCAGCTGTTCGTGTTGATACACAAAATTTTTCATAAAATTCAGTGCCCTTATCAATAACTTCTTGTGGTTTAAAAGTTAAAGCAGCATTATCTAAGTAGATAATATCTGGGTTATTTTTAAACATTGGGAAAATAATTTCTCTTTGTTCTTTTTTCATTTATTACTCTCCTTGTTTTTCAAAAAAAGATAAGTATTCAATATTCTTAGATTTTTCTCCTAAAATAGGGCTTTTAATTATCGGTTTAATTAACACAAAATTATTCTCTTTCGCTATTTGAAGAATCTTATTTTTTATGTACTCATGATGTTGCTCGGGAACATAACCACCAGGCTCAACATATTTACTGCTAGCCTCAAACTGAGGCTTTATTAAAGCCATTAGCCTTGTGCCATTTAAAAAAATTTTATTGCACACTTCAAAAACATGTTTTAAACTAATAAAAGAAACATCACAGGTTATTAATTCAATAACTTCATTAAATAAAGATTCATTGATATTTTTTAAATTTGTTTTTTCATAAACTACAACTTTATCGTTTTTTCTTAAAGAAAAATCTAACTGATTTGTACCAGAATCAAGAGCATAAACTTTATTTGCTTTGTTTTCTAATAAAACTTGAACAAAGCCTCCTGTAGATGAACCAATATCTAAACAAGTTTTATTTTCAACTTTTATTTCAAATTTTTCTATTGCTTCCCTTAATTTATATGCACCTCTAGAAACATATTTATTACTTTTATCTTTGATTTCAATATTACAGTTCTCATCAACTTTAACAGAAGCTAAAAACACTTTTTCATTATTAATAAAAATTTTTCCTTGCATAGCCAAGGAATCAATTTTTTTATCTTCTAAATTAAATTTTTCTTTTATTAATTCTTTTAATGTTTTCTTCATATTATTTATTAATTATTTGTTTTGAAATTTTATCTAAAACTTTGTTTACAAATTTATATTCTTCCCCTGGTGAGAAAAGTTTTGTAATGTTTATAATTTCATTAATTACAACTTTACTTTCATTGAAAGTTAATTCATATATTCCGAAAATAATAATTGCTCTAATAAGCGGACTAATACGTTCTCATTCTCAATTTTCTAATATAAATTTTTTTGCAATGTTTGTTAATGTCTGATATTTTGCTTCAATTAATTCTAATGTTTGAATTTCAGCATTAGTAATTTCGTTTAATTTATTATCGACAATTTCTTTAGTATTTAAACTTTTGCCAAAAAGCTCAAATTGATAAATATAACTAATTATGTTTTTTCGGAAATTATATTTTTTTAACAAAAAATTACTTTTTCTAATTATCTGTTTTTTTCCTTCCATTATTTCTCCAAGAAATTAATTAATTTAATTTTTTTGTTTTCTTTATTTTTAGTTAATGTAAATATAACACCGTTTAATTGACATTTGTTATTTGAAACCTTAAAAGGATTTCTTGCATCATATCTCATTTTTTCGTAAACTTCTTTGAAATTAGAACCAATTGCGCAATCTCTAGGTCCACACATTCCACAATCAGTTAAATAATATGTTCCGTTTGGTAAAATTTTTGCATCATTTGTTTGAACATGTGTATGTGTTCCAACTAAAGCATCAGCCTTACCATCAACATATAATCCAAACACTGATTTTTCTGATGTTGTTTCAGCGTGAAAATCAATGATATAGTAATCAGCATCACTATTGTTATAAGCTTCATCAAACTTATCGAAAAAATTATTTGCACATTCTTGTTTTCAAGGTTGTAATAATGGATTAAAGGTTATCCCCATAAATGACATAATTGCAACTTTATTTCCAAAAACATCAAAAAATCTTATTCCTGACCCTGGATATCCTTCTTCGATATTTATAGGTCTAATTAAATCATTATTCTCAATAATTTCCATTATTTCCGATTTTGCTCAAACATGATTCCCTAAAGTAAACGCATTTACTCCAGCTTTTTTTAGTTGAATATAATGTTTTGGAATAAATCCCTTTCTACCTGAAACATTTTCTGCCTGCGCTATAACAAAATCAATGTTTTCCTTTTCAATAATTTCTTTTAAATTTTTAGATACAAACTCAATGCCGGGGGTCCCAAAAATATCACCAAGAAACAAAATATTTAAATTTTCTTTTTTCATAGTTTTAAATTATATATAATTTAATTTTTTTATATTAAAAACAGACAAGTAAATAAAATAAAAAATGAAAAATAAGATTACTTATTTATTCATTATTATTATTTTTTTCAATTACTTGATTATATATTTCATTATATAAATCTAAATTAGTTTGTAGAAGTAAAGATAAATTCAATAAACCTTGAGCAATGTTTTGTCCGTTGTAGTTATATCAAGACCCTTTTCTTGAAATAATTTGAAACTCTTCTGCTAATTGAATAATTTCATTCACTCTTGAAATACCTCTCGAGAAGACTATTTCTATTTGAGTGCTTTTATATGGCGGAGCTAATTTGTTTTTGACAACTTTACATTTAATTTGATTCCCTGTAATATCGCCATTATTTGTTATGTTTTGACTCTTTCTAACTTCCAATCTTATTGAAGCATAAAATTTTAAAGCCTTACCTCCAGCAGTGGTTTCCGGATTTCCAAACATAACTCCAATTTTTTCTCGTATTTGATTTAAGAATATAACTGTGGTTTTATTCTTTGACAATGTGCCAGTAATTTTTCTTAAAGCTTTAGACATTAATCTTGCTTGAGCTCCAATTGTTTGATCTTTCATTTCTCCATTTAGTTCTACTTCTGGAACTAATGCAGCGACAGAATCAACAACTATTAAATCTATTGATCCAGTCTTTGCAAGACGATCAACTATTTCTAAAGCTTCCTCACCAGAACTGGGCTGAGCCAAAATTAAATTTTTTATGTCTACTCCTAAATTCTTTGCATAAATTGGATCTATAGAATGTTCAGCATCAATAAATGCAGCAATTCCCCCAGTTTTTTGAATCTCAGCAATAGCGTGAAGTGCAAGCGTTGTTTTACCACTACTTTCAGGTCCAAAAATTTCAATAACCCTTCCCTTAGGTCATCCGCCAATTCCCAAAATATTGTCAATATTTAAGGATCCTGAGCTAAAAGTTTCAGGAATAATGCTTGGTTCTTCTCCTAAAAGCATTATTGATTCTTTTCCAAACTCTTTTTCGATTTCTCTTAGTATCTGTTCAATATCAACATTTTTCTTTATTTCCGTTTCTTTCATTTTGCCTCCACTAATATTGTTTATTATATATTTATTTTTTATCAATTTTTGGGAAAAAATAGCGAAATCAATTAAAAGAAAAGCAACAACAATTATTTAGTTGTTGCAAAAACTTGTTCTAATTTTTTTATTGCTCAATCTTCAATTAAAAATGAAAAAGTAACTGTTTTCAAATTATTGTCTTTTCGATAAATGTCAATAATTTTGTATGAATGTATGCCTTTGATAGTTTTGATTTTTTCAATAATTTCGTTCACACTTTCGTGTTGTTCTAATTCAAATGTAATATCACGATTTTTTAAAGGTTCGTGCCGATAATTAGTAAAAGTTTTTCTGTTATTACTTAATTTAGATAATTTAATTTCAGCAAAAAATGCATCAGAATTAATAAACTGCGGATGAATTTTAGCTATGTAACCAATAAACTCATTATCTAAATAAATTTCACAAGAAGCTTTAGGATTAAAGATTATATTTTTACTTTCTTTAAAGTCAAGAGTTTTATTTGTTAAAGATTGAATATCTAGTTTTATTTCTTCAAAAGTTTTTAAGTTCGAACATATTCCTAAAACATCCATTTCTCTTCCAACCATTCCGATGTCAAAATAAGAACCATATTCAAAACCTTGCTTTTTATTGTAAACTAAAACTTCATTTAGGCTATGAATTAAAGACAATCTAATTTGTGAATGGTCGTAGTTTTTTGAGTCTGAAGCATTCAAAACTTCTTCAATATTGAAAGGATTAAAAATATTATCTTCAGGTTTAATTAATGTATATGTTCTAACATTTGAGTAATTTTTATTTGCTAAAGTTTTGTAATAATCATAAATTTTGTTGATTTCAAAATTCAATCTCGTTAATTTTGGTTGTTTTAATGGAAAGTTGTTGTAACCATAAAATCTAAATATTTCTTCAACAAAATCCTGCATTGAATTTAAGTCATAACGATAGTTTGGAAAAGTAACTTCTGAATAATCTGACTTAAATTTAAAATCTAATCTAGCTAATTTGCTTATAACATCATTATATTTTTTTGTCTTATTAATGCTAAAACCCGCAAATTTATTTAAGTAAGATTTGTCAATTAAAATTGTTTTCTTATGTAATTTAGGTGCATTTATTTGTGCTGAATAATCAGTAAGATATTGAGATAAAAAATTATAAGCTAGGACTAATGATCCGTCCGAAATTTCCCTACTTGCTCTTTGAGATGAATTTGTATTCATTTTAATTTGTTTAGAATTTTTTCTTATATTTAAAATGTTAAATGATGCTAATTCAAAAACAGCCTTTTTAGCTTCTTTCTTAAATTGATATTCTTCTAAACCAATTGTAGCAGCAAGTGAAACTGGATTAGAACCGTTGTAAACACAAAGCGCATTATCAAATTCTATTTCTTTATTGCCTAGAATATTTAGTTTACCATTGAAATTATTAACACTAAATTCATTTGATTTTAAATCTTCTTTATTATAAACATGGCAAGGAACTCCAGCAAATAATAAAACTAAATTGGTTAAATCTACTGCGTTTGAAAAGGTCTTAATACCGTGTTTTCATAGTAACATTTGTTCATGAAGTGAACAGCCTAAATTAGTATTCGAAGCTTCAATTAACGAAAAAGCTTGAGTGTTATTCAAATTTTTAACAACAAAATCTGAAATTAAGTTTGGATTAGCTTTTTTTGGTCATTTAACATCTGTATCAAAATAAGCAGCTAATTCTTTTGCCATTACTAGGTAGCATTGCGCATCGGCCCTGTTTGATAAAATTGAAATATCAATAATGTAATCATCTAAATCAAAATATGTTATTGGATCAATATTCAAATCAATTTTATCTAGTTGAAAAATTCCTTCATTTAATTCTTTTGGAACAATTTCAGGGTCAAAGCCTAATTCTGTTAAACTTACAAACATTCCTTCAGATATAATTCCTTGCATTTTTCTTGGCGCAAAAACGATATCTTTACTACGTGAACCAGGAACAAAAGACATAACATACTGTCCTTCTTTCATGTTTGTTGCTGTAGTTTGAATAATTGCCTTATGACCATCACCATATTGTACTTCGCAAACAGTTAATCTATCTGCCTGAGGATTCTTATAAGTTTTTAAAACATTACAAATTTTAATTCCTTCAACCTCAGAAAATTTATGATATTCTTCTACTTCAAAACCAATAGAATTAATCGCTTCAACAACGTCTTCTATTGTTACTGTTTTTAAATTAGCTAATTTACAAAGCGTTTTATATGAAAATAACATATTTTCTCCTTATTTAAATTGTTTTAAAAATCTTTTATCATTTGTATAAAGTTCACGAATATCTTCAATTCCGTATTTAATCATTGCAATTCTTTCTATACCAATTCCCGCAGCAAAACCATTCATCTCATTTGAATATCCAGCAGCCTTTAAAACCTTTTCATTAAGCATTCCAGCTCCTAGCACTTCAATTCATCTGTTTTTAAAAAAGATGTCAACCTCAACACTTGGTTCAGTAAAAGGAAAATAAGATGGACGTAATCTGATTTTAATTTCTTCCTCTAAAACATAAGAAAGCATTTCCTTTAAAGTATACATTAATGAAGCAAAAGAAACATTCCCAATACTTACTAAGTCTAATTGAGTGAATTGGTGTGTATGAGTTCTGTCTTCTTCATCATTACGATAAACTTTTCCAATAGTAAATTGTGAAAATTCACTGTTAACAAATCTTTCTAAAGCACGTGCGCTAATTCCAGTGTTATGAGTTCTTAATAATTCGTTTTTATTTAAGTATAAAGAATCTTGCATTTCTCTTGCTGGATGCGAAGCAGGAATATTTAAATTTTCAAAGTTATATTTCTCGTTTTCAATTTCAGAATAATTAAGTTCAATATATCCGTTAAATAATAGTCATTCCCTAAATCTTTCTGAAATCAAATTTACTGGATGAATTGAGCCCTCAAATTCAACAGGTGTAGCAAAATCAACAAAATCATTCTCAAGTTGTTTTTGAATTTCAATTTGGTTAATCTTTTCCTTTGCTTTTTCAAAAAAATCTTCCGCTTCTTTTTTAAGTTCTTGAATTTTCTTTCCAATTTCAGGCTTTAAACTTTTATCTGCAACTTTTAATTGTTCCATTAATGTTTTTAATTCTGAAGAATTGTTAAATTGATTTTTGGCTAATTTTAAATCTTCTAAATTGTTTATTTTTTTTAAATCAAACATTCTACTTCTCCTTAGTGTTTTTAATTTTGTTTCAATATTCTTTAATCTTTTTTTCTCACCCTTGATTCTGATATGTATATATTTCTTGGCTTTTTATCTCGTTTGGTAAATATTGTTGTTCTATTCAATTGTTTGGAAAATTATGAGGATATTTGTAATTAATTCCACGATTTAATTTAATTGCCGAACTATAATGAGCGTCTTTTAAATGATTTGGTGGCTGAAAAATAAAGTTGGAATCTAGAATTCTTTTGGTTGCTTCTATAGCCAAATAGCTTGAATTTGATTTTGGGCTTAAAGCTATATTTAGAATTGCAAAACCAATAGATAAATAACCTTCAGGTAATCCTAATCTTTCAAAAGCCTCAATTGCTGAAAGAGTTTGAACACCTACCATTGGATTTGCTAAGCCCACATCTTCATACGAGGCACACAACATTCGACGAAATAAATCATCTGTATTACCAGATTTTAAAATCAATAATCCTCAATAAAGAGCAGCATCTGGGTCTGAACCACGCAACGATTTATGAAAGGCACTTAGCAAATCATAATGATTATCCCCATCCTTATCACTAACAAAATTAATAGAAGGAATAATTTTTTTTATTGTGTCTAAAGTAATATCTTTGCTATTTTGCAATTTACTAATTAACTCAACAATATTGATAGCCGAACGAAAATCTCCATTAGCTTGCTTTGCTATAAAGGTTTGAATGTCAGTATTTTCTAATCAAAGCATTTTCTCTTTTTTTGCAATTTCAGATAGTCTTATTTTAATGTCGTTTAAACTTGGTAAATCCATTTCAATTATATGCGCTCTTGAACGTAAGGCGGGATTTAATTTAAAGTATGGATTTTCAGTTGTTGTTGCATAAATTGTAATAAAACCATCTTCTAAATATGGAAGTAAAATGTCTTGTTTATCTTTATTTAGTCTATGAATTTCATCGATTATTAAAATGTCATTATTCTTTATTTTAATTAGCAAATCTTCTTTTTTGTCAATTGCGGCATTAAAGAAGTCATAATTCCCATTAATTTCATTCGCCAAAATATTAGCAATAGTAGTTTTTCCGCAACCTGGTTTACCATAAAAAATGAATGATGAATAATCTTTATTCTTTATAATTGATTCAAATAATTTTCGTTTTGAATCAGAACAAATAAAATTATCTAATGTAATTGGTCTTAATTGATTTGCTAAGTTAATTTTCATGTATTTAATTATAATTGAAATTAAAAACTATAAGAAAGAATTCTTATAGTTTGTGTTGTTTTGTCTAATTTGTTTATTATTCTTTTCTGAAAGATAAACCAATTAATATTGAACCACTAATTAAACCGAAAAATCTTGTTAATAAAATTCCTGCTAAAGATAATCAAAAGCAAGTTTTACTGTGCTTAAATGAAGTGACAGCAGCTGCAATATTAACACTTATTCCAGCAATTAAAAAAAATAACATTGTACCTAATGAACTTCAAAATAAAACTGTAAATAAGGCCATTTTTTCAGTTTCACTTTTTATCATAAGTGTTATAAGCTCTTCGTATCTTTTGACGTTATATTTATCTTGCATTTCTTTTTGGTATGTTACTGTTAAAACTAAAACAGTTATAAAAAAAGCAACTCCAAGAATTGATAATAAAGATAATAAAAACTGTTCAATTCCTAATTTTCTGAATTTTTTCATAATATCCTTTATTTATTTTATATTTTTAATTATACTAATTTTATATTTTTAATTTATAGTAAGATTAAATTTTAAAATTTTTAAACAAAAAGTGCACTTACTGCGCACTTTTTTTTGAAAATAAATTTATTTTGTTTCTTGTGTTGTAGCAGTGTTTTCTACTACTTGTTTTGATTCTTTAACAGCATCTTTTTTAACAAATTCTCTTTTAACTGGGCCAATGTAAGGTAAGATAGCAACTAATCTAGCTCTTTTGATTGCTAAAGCTACTGCTCTTTGGTGTTTTGCACATGTACCAGTGATTCTTGAAGAAATAATTCTTCCTTGTAGATTTACTAATTTTGATAATAGTTCTTCATTTTTATAGTCAACGTAGTTAACAGGTGATTTACTTGAACAAAATTGACATGGACGTTTACGAACGAACAATTTCTTACGAACAATTCTTGCCATATTTATCTCCTATTAAAAATCTCAAGATAAACCATCATAAGCTGCTTCGGTTTCTTCATTTTCACTTTGTGATTCACTTGATGAAGCGGTAGTTTTATTTTCTTCATTAGAAATACTAAATTCTTTAAGGTTATTTTTTCTTCTTGATTCAGAAACTTCTTTTGTTTCTAGTGATTGTATTCGATCTGCACTTATTACATAATTATTTACAGTTTGCCCATTTTGATCAGTTGTTTTAGAAGATTGGAAAGTTCCTTCAATTAACATTAATGAACCTTTATCCATAAATTTGTTAATAAATGTTGCATTGCTTCTTCAAGCTACACAAGGAATAAAATCTGAAATAGGTTCTGAATTTGGAGCAGCATAGTTTCTTGTTACAACAATTGTAAATCTCGAATATTCAATATTAGAAGATGTCAAACCCTTAAATGGTTTTGCAGCTAATCTTCCAACTAAAATAACTTTATTCATAATTAAGTACCTCCTAATAATAAAATTAACTATTTTTCTGCTTGTTGTTTTTTAACATATGTTCTTTTTTGTTCAGTTTTGTTTTCATCTGTTGTTTCTTTGTTTTCGTTTTTGTCAAATAATCTTCTATTTTCAAAACTTCTTTTTGTAAATCTTTTTTGTTTTCTTGGTTTTAAACCTTTTTCTGAATTTAAGTTAATGATTAATGATCTAATAATACTTTTATCGATATTAAATTTTCTTGTTAATTCTTTAACTGCTTCAGGTTTAGCTTTGGTTAAAATTAAGAAATATGATGCACGAGTTAATTTGTTAATTGGGTATGCTAATTCTGTTCTTTCTAATCTTTCGAATTTAGTGTTTTTTTCATCTAGTACTGAAAATACTAATTCCTTAACACTTTCTTCTGTAGATGTAGGGTTTACTAGAATCATAATTTCGTATTTTGACATTATAGTTCTCCTTCTGGACTTTTGGGCCTTTATTTTGGCCAAGGAGTCTCACCCTTTGTTAATATAATTAAAATATTTTAACTTTATAATTGTACTCCAAAATATCGTATTTTTTATAATAATAAAAAAACAAGAAAAAAGAAGGCAAAAAAGCCTTCGTTCATAAATTATTATAAATTTAGTTTTTCCAAAATTTTATTAGTTGTTTTAAATGATACTTTTGCCACATTTTCTAATTCATTAACACCAAATTTTTTAACAAACTCTACGCCCAAATCAATTATTGGGTTACTAGCTCCTAATTTAAACTCAAAATCTTGGTAATTATCTTTTTGAAGTTTCATTTTATTTAAAAGTAAATATCTTGCCAAAACCGATGCACAAGCAACTGATAAAAACTTTTCCTCAGCCTTTGTTTCTAAAATTAAGTTGAAATCGTCGATATTTAGGTCTTTTACTATGCTTCTTTCTTTTAATGCTTTTATATGTTTTTTCATGTTTTCTATTGAAGCATATTGATCTATTACTATAGTCTTATTTGCACCGACTTTTTTTAAAAGTCTTTTGATTGAATTAAAGTGAATTAGTGTTTTAACACCATTATTATTTACACCGATTTTAATTAAATTGTTATAGCCTTTTTGGCTCAATGTTGTATCTTTAAAATGAACTAAATTATTTTTTATAATATGTTCTGCGATTTGAATAATTTTAGAATCAGTTATTTTTTTACTATCTTTAATTCCTAAATTTTTTACTAATTCTAAATTTTCTTTTGGAATAAAACAAGCAACAGAGACTATTGGACTAAAATAATCTCCCACTCCTGTTTCATCTACACCAATGTATTCTAATTCATCAAAAAACATATTATTTTTCTTCTTTTTTATTGAAAAAGTTATCAGCCTTTACAGTTTTTAAATTTTTCTTTGCTTCGTTTTTCTTTTCTTTTGCCATTTGAATATATTTATCTGGATCTTGTAAAAATTCTTCGATAAAGTAACCAACAGCTCCTTCTTTATTTGTTTGTTTCATTACGACAGTTGATGCTTTTTTAATTGCTTGTTCAGCATTTGCTGGACAAACCCCAACATTTCCAATTTCATACATGCTTAAGTCGTTATATGAATCACCCATAACAATGGTATCATCGATATCAATGTTGTAATATCTCTTCATTAATGAAATAACTTTTCCCTTATCAACACCAATTGATGTTATATCAAATACTGGGCTTAATCCTTCACCTTTTGATCAAGATGAAAATTCTCCTAAATCTCCATATCTTCTTTTTAGATATGTTAATAAATCTAAAACATCTGTTGTTGGTTGACAATCGAAAACGATACCTGTTGGTTTTAATGGTAATTTTTCTAAGTTAATTGATTCTCTAAACTTAGTTGCTTGGTTAAATCCAAAAACCTTTTCTAAATTAGGATCTCTGTGCATTAATTGAACTCAGTCAGGTCCTTCAATTGCATAGTTAGAAATTTCTTTTTTAACTTTTTGGTCACCTAATATATATAAAACTTCATTAAGGTCTAAGTAAGTAATTGTTGGAATGAAAAATGGGTCAGCGGGATTATGGATATGCGCACCATTATAATTTCCTACAATAGCATTTAATCCTAATTTTTGATAAACTGGCATTGTACTTCTTCAAGGTCTACCAGTAATAATTGAAACAATATGACCATCTGCGACGGCTTTTTTAATAGCTTCTTCTGTTTTAGGGTGAATTGTTCCTGCACCAGAATCAGCTAAAAGAGTACCATCTAAGTCAATAGCAAATAAAAATCTTCTTTTTTCAGAGTCTTTATTAAAAGCCATAATTATCCTTTCTTTTTTATAAAATTTTTATAAACAATATTTATTTATTTTACTATATTTATTTTTATTTTAAGAATACTTTTATAAAAAAAGAGACATGACGTCTCCTTAAAAAGTTATTTTTTAGTTCCAAAAATACGGTCACCTGCATCTCCTAAACCAGGAATAATGTAGTTATTTTCATTTAATTCTTTATCTTTTGATGCTAAATAAATATCTACGTTAGGATGTTGAGTTTTAACTTTTTCAATACCTTTATCAACACCAATTAGACAAATTAATTTTATGTTAGTAAAGCCTAAATTTTCTAATCTTGAAATTGCGTCACAAGCAGAAGTTCCTGTTGCTAACATTGGGTCAACAATAATTATGTAACTATCTTTAGCAACATTAGGTATTTTAAAAAAGTATTCTACAACTTGTGTTGTTTCTTCAACACGATACATTCCAATATGACCCACTCTAGCCTGTGGTACTAAATCTAGAATACCATTTACCATTCCCAAACCAGCTCTTAAAATTGGAATAATTACTATTTCTTTATCTAATTGTTCACCTTCAAAAAATGAACCAGTTGGTGTTTTTACAACTAATGGTTTAGTTTTATAATCTCTTAACATTTCATAAACCATTAAAGAAGCAATTTCATTTAAATTCTGTCTAAATTCATTATGTGTAGTATTTTCATCACGCATTTTTGTTAATTTTGCATTAATAAGCGGATGTTGAAAAATTTTAACCATATTTTTTCCTTTTTTATTTATTAATAATTAGAACTATTGTCAACTTTTCCTTCAATTATTGTTACTGATTTTGAAGTTCCTAATCTATTAGCACCTAATTCAACCATTTTTAAAGCATCTTCTTTTGATTTAATTCCACCAGAAGCTTTAATTAATAAATTATCTTTTGCTATTTCTTTCATTATTTTAATGTCTTCAAAACTAGCACCACGGTATGAAAAACCTGTAGAAGTTTTTATAAAATCTGCTCCTGATTGTAAAACAATTTCAGTAGCTTTTGCAATTTCTTCATTTGTTAATAAAGCTGTTTCAATAATAACCTTTAAAACTTTATTTCCACAAACTTCTTTGATTGATTTAATTTCATTTAAAACATATTCATATTGTTTGTCTTTAAAACGGCTAACGTTCATTACCATATCAATTTCATCAGCTCCATGTTCTAAAGCAATTTTTGTTTCAAATACTTTAACACTTGTTACATTATAACCAAGTGGAAAACCAATAACTGTACAAATTAGAACATCTGAATTTTTAAGTTGTTCCTTTGCATATTTAATATATGAAGGAGCTATACAAACTGATTTAAAATCATATTTTTTAGCTTCTTCAATTAATTTATCGATATCTTTTGTAGTCCCTGCTGGATTTAAAAATGTATGATCTATTAATTTATTTAGCATAAATGCTCTCCTTATTTTATTAATATTTTTTTTAGTAATTATATTAAATTAATTTAATTTAGTTAAAACTTCCTTAATTTCAAAAGGCTTATTACTAAATTCAATTTTATCCAATAAATCATTTGCTAAATTTGAATCAATTGGATTAGATGAATACAACGTAAATAAAACATCATTTTTATTAACATAATCATTAGAAGTTTTATTTAAATAAATACCTGCTTCAAAATCGATATTATCCTCTTTTTTACTTCTACCAGCTCCCAATTTCATTGCTACTAATCCAAATTCAATGGCAGAATTAATCTTTAAATATCCTTCTTTATCTGAAATAATTTCATATTTATATTTTGGATTAAATCAGTCTTTTTCATAAACTTCATCAACGTTACCATTTTGAGCTTTTATTCATTCATTAAATTTTTGTAAAGCTTTTTTGTTTGAAATTACTTCATCAATCATTAAACGTGCTTCTTGTTCATCTTTAGCTTTATTTGCTAACATTAATAAGGTAATTCCTGAAGAATAAATAATTTCCTCAAAATCTTTTGGACCATTTCCTTTTAAAGTTTCAATAGCTTCTAAAATTTCAATCTTATTACCAATAGCACGACCTAAAGGTTTTTCCATGTTTGTTATTTCAACTGCTATTTTTCTATTTAATCTTTTACCAATTTCAATCATCAACAAACCAAGTTTTTTAGCTTGTTCTAGATTTTTCATAAATGCACCATTACCACATTTAACATCTAAAAGAATACAATTAGATCCTGTGGCTAATTTTTTAGACATAATTGATGATGCAATTAAAGGAATAGATTCAACTGTACCAGTTACATCTCTCAAAGCATAGATTTTTTTATCTGCTGGTACTAATTTTTCATTTTGTCCAACAATAGCAATATGATGTTCTTCAACAACTTCTTTAAACTTCTTGTCAGATAATGAAATGTTATAACCTGAGATTGATTCTAATTTATCTAATGTTCCACCTGTATGTCCCAAACCTCTTCCTGACATTTTTGCTACTGTTAGGCCTAATGAAGAAAGAATTGGACATAAGACGATACTTACTTTATCTCCAACACCACCAGTTGAGTGTTTATCAACAATTGTAGTATTTAAATAAGATCAATCAATTGTATCACCAGAATAAATCATCGCATTTGTAAGGTGAGAAGTTTCAGTTTCATTCAAAGAATTTAATCTAATTGCCATTAGTAAAGCAGAAGCTTGATAATCAGGAATGTTCCCGTCAACGTAATTTTTAATAAAAAAGTCTATTTCTTGTTTGGTTAATTCTTGCTTATTAGCTTTTTTATTAATAATATCAATAATTCTCATTATTGGAAATCCTTTGCAAGAGAAAGAGCTAATTTCATCATAGCGTTAAATGAGTTTTGTCTTTCTTCACTGGTTGTGTATTCATGTGTTATTAAGTTATCTGAAATTGTTAGCAATGTTGCTGCTTTTTTATTTAGTTTTTCCGCAACTGTGAACAATCCATATGCTTCCATTTCAACGCAAACAGCTCCACCAGATTTTTGAACTCTTTCCTCAACTGATTCATCACCATAAAAAGCATCTTCGCTTAATATTCTGTCAAAATGAATGTTCATATTCAAATCTTTAGCATGAGATAAAATTAATTGATTTAATTCTGTGCTAGGGATTGCAATATTATTTTTATCCCCTTTAATAATTGAATTTCTAAATGCTGTACTTTCACTATATGCTGTAGAAGCTAAAACTAATTCATAGTTTTTTAAATCAGCTTTAAAAGATCCTGCTGATCCAATTCTTACAATTGCTTCAACACCATATTGATTAAATAATTCATAGGCATAAATTCCAATAGAAGGCACTCCCATCCCCGAAGCGCAAACTGAAATTTTATTACCTTGATAGAAACCTGTGTACATAAAAACATTTCTAACATCTGAAACTAATTCAACATTTTCCAAATAGTTATCAGCAATATACTTTGCTCTTAAAGGGTCTCCTGGCATTAAAACTAATTTAGCAAAAGCATTATCTTTTGCATTTATGTGCGGTGTCATAATTTCTCCTTAAAAATTTTTTAATTACATTAAAATTTTATTACAAAATTACTTTTTTAGATTTTTTATAAAAATTGACTTAACAAATTTCATTTTTATCGCTAATTAAAGTTGCACCTTGATTAATTAATTCAATATTTTTATCATCATTTAAGTGATCTTTAAAAATTAAACATTCAATATCTTTTCCTTGATCTAGAAATTCATTAATAACGCTGTTATATTTTTGATCCAATGATGATAAAAGTATCATTTTTTTGCAAAAACATGCACAAATTCTTTGTCTAGCATAGAAAGCTTCCTTAGTTGAATGATAATTATTTGGATATTCTGATAAAAATAAACAATTTTCATTTTGAAAAATATCTAAATTTAAGTTGTTTTTTGCATATTCTATACCACTTGGCAGCAAAATCACAACTTTGAATTTTCTTTCAAGTAATTTTCTTAAAATTGTTTTTTCTAATCCATTTCAAAACATGCTAAAAAATACATAATCTTCATTATTTTCTAATCTATCAATATATTTAACTATTTCTTCTGTTTCGTATTCCCCAGTTAAGTAAACGCATTTTTTTGCATTACTTAATATCTCTCAATTCCCTTCATAAAACAACACAAAAGGAGGTTTGTTCATATTCAATAATTGTTTTGGATATTCTTTATCGATTATTGAAACAAATTTAAAATTATCTTGTTTTATGATTTTAATTGAATTATTAAATTCCTCTTCTAATATATTCTCTTTTTCTTTTATCGCTTTATATATTCTATTTCATTCACCTTTATATTTCGCTGCTAAGTATAGTAAAATTTCATTCATTTTTTCTCCAATCATCTTATATATTATTTAATGGTTTAGAAAATTTGGAAAAAGTGAGAAAAAATAGCGAAAATAAAAAAGGCCCCAAGGCCCTTTACACGATAAACCGCTTTTTGTGCTGTAAAAAATACAGTGCCAACTATTTATCTAAGTTTAAAAAACTTCCCAGTCTCAATTCATTTATCTTAACTAGGTTCCCCTACCGAAATTTGGGTTTCTAACTCATGGAGTTTACATCGTTGCACCTTAACTAAATAAGCTCGTCTCTGTTGCACTGGTCGTCAATTATTTACAAAATAACTGCCTAGGCTTATTGGGCCTAGCATGATCACTACTTGCATCGCAGCAAGTGTTAGAGCGGATTTTCCTCTACATAATTAAAATATGCAGCAGTTGGCTGTGCAATAAAATTTTACATTATTTTTATAATAAAAATTAGCTTTTTAAAAAAATAAAACCGCAAGTCTAACTTGCAGTCTTTGTAATTAATAGAAATCATCTTTATTAACTTGATTCAATTTTGATCAATTAGCTGATGATTGTCTATCATTTATTTTCATAAATTTACCATAACCACCTTCTTTTAATGTTAAAAGAATGTAGTCTTTTTTAGAAATTTCATATTCTGGCCCATTTTCTCTTACTTTATATTTAAATTTAGTTAATTTATTCATTTCACTTTGATTATAACCAGAACTTATAATAATATAAGTAATAGATTCAGGACCATAGTCATTTTCTTCAAAGTAACTTCATGATTTTCAGAAACCTCAGCCAGATTCACTTTTTACATAGTTAGTAAATTGACGACGATTTTCCTCATTGTTGAAGTAAGATTGCATACCTGAGAATTTTGAACTTAAGAATGGGATTGCGGAAATATTAGTTCCTTCTTGAATTTCTCATAAAATTGACCTAACACCAGAATATAGGTTAATTTTTCTACCTTTTACATCACGGTCTGAAACTAAACTTTCACGTCCAAACATTTCGAAGATAATAAAGTCCATAGCAACTTTAAAACGATAAACAGCTTGTCATTCTGGAGTTTTTGAACGAACTTTAAAACTACTATTGCTTGTATTACTATTCTTATTATATTGTTGATATAAGATTTTAAAAATTTCATCCATTAATTTTAGTGCATCTAAATCTGGAGAAATATTATCTGGATCATCACTTGGTGCACTAGATGAACCTGAAGAAATATTTCCTATCTTTATAAAATTCAATAATGTTTGCATGTTTGTTCTCTTAGAACGGTCTGGGTCCATATTTAGATTTCTTAAATTGTTGTATAGAATAGAATTTTCTAAATTACTTTTTCCAAATAATAAGTTAATTAATTTGACTAATCTCTCACCATTAATTGCTTTATTTTGTCCTATAAATGAAGCAACAATTTTTATATCACCAAAACTAAATCCTGATTTAATTTTGTTGATTGCATCTGTTAATCATTTAAGTGGTTCAAAAATAGTGAAATTTTTACTGTAATTAACAACATGATCAACTGTTCTTTTTACAATTTTTCTTTTGTAATATTCAGTTTTAATTAGATCCTGAATGATTGCTACAACTAATTCTTTTAAGAAAACAACATCTTCTTCAGTAGTGTTTTCCAGTTTTAGATAGTTCATAATATGAGATAAAACAATTCTCATTAATTCATCATCACTAATAATAGCTTCAATAACTTTTGTCACATTACCCTTTAGTTTTTCTGAAACTTTTTGTAATGTTTTGTGAACTATTTCACCAATATTTTCAGCCTCTACTTTTGGTTTTGTTAAAAAGTCTGTTGCTACGTCTTTAATTAAATCTTTTAAAACAGATTTCTCAATAAATCTGTCGACAATGGTTTGAAGTTCATTTTTAGGAATAACTTCTTGATCAATTTCTTTTCAATTTATTTTTTTAATTTGATCTTTAAAAATTGTGTGTGCTATATCAACAATAGCTTCTTTTCTAGCTGATTCTTCAGCTTCTAATGAACCATTTAGACCAACTAAAACATTATAAATAGTTGATTCAATATTTTTTAAGAAAGCTTTTTGTTCTTTAGAAATAACTGAATCAGGATTTGGTGTTTCTTCATTTTCAGAAGAGTTTTCCTTATTTTTATTTAGTTTAGGAATATTTCTTACTAAGTATTGATATAAAGAATTAAATTCATTAAATAATTGATCCTTAGTTAAATTTTCTCCTAAGATTGCTTTAAATAAATCTTCGACATTTTTTGAAGTAAATAATGATTTTCAATCAATTGCTTTTAATGCTGTTATTGTTTTTTGAACTAAAGCGTTAGTGTCAAATTGTCCTTCCTGATCAAAAATTTCCAAATCAATAATTCCTTCAAATAGTTTTTCAATTAAATCAGTAACAATATTTTTACTACTTAAGTTTTTAACTATTCTTGTTGCAAGGGATGAAATGTTTTGAACTTCATCTCCGGTTGTATCAAAAGCTAATTTATTATTTAAAATACTTAAAACAAATTTAAATAAATTTGTGATGTAAGTTTCATCTTGCGAAGCATTTTGAACTAACTTTTTGATAAAGTTCTTTATTGTTTCTTTATTTGAACTCAATAGTTTTTTAACTAAATCATTCATTGTGTTAATATCATTTAAAGCGCTTTTATCTAAATTAATTAATGAATTAATAATTGATGTTAAGAAATCCTTTGTGTCTTCATTTACAAAAAGAATATCAACAATTTTTTCTTTAGTTTTATTTGCAAATTCAGTAGCACTATTATCTTCTTTTAAAATTGCACTAGTTAGAACTTGAAGCTTGTCACCAATAAATGATTTAATTTTTTGTGATTTTCTAATTTTTTCAACCAGCGAAGGAATTTTACTTTTAATTAATTGACGATCTTGCTCATTTAAAATAGATAAAGAAGCTTTAAATAATTTAAATAAATCGCCAATATAAATTTTGATTCCTTCTTTTTCATTAAATTGAATAATTTTTGTATTTTTATTATTTGTTGTTTCAGCTGATTCTTCAGAAGATTCTACTGATTGCGAAACCTTAAATAAGGCCTCAATTTTCTCAAAATTATTAATTATTAATAGAATTATTGTTGATAAGTCTTTTGATTCTAATCTATTTAAGAATTCTAATATTTTTTCAATATTAATTGAGTTAAATATTTCAATAACATCAATTAAACCATTGAAATCATATTCATTAAATTCAAAATGATATTGTTGTATATTTTTGATTAATGTTTCGATTGTTGACTTAGCAATACCTTTAGTAATGTTAAAGCCCCCAACATAATTAATTAATTTTAAAAATGTTGCTTTTAAATCTTGCTTTTGAGTATTTTCGAAAGTTATATTATTAAGTTTTTCAGCAAAAATTTCAACTAGGAAATCAGCTATTTTTTCTCTTAAATTATTTCCATGTTCATGACTTAAGAAGGTATTAACTATCTCATCTAATTTTTCAATTAATCATTCTTTATTAACTGTTACAAATTTTTCAAATCATGTTTCAAATGAATTTACGTTTTCTAAAACATCATCTGATAAAAGTTTTTCAATTAATAAATCAATATTAGCTTTAATTAAAGTGTCATAATTTTGCTCAATAAATTCTTTTAATTTTTGAATTACTTTGTTCAAGGCGGATTTTGAAGAATCACCTAATCCTGAATTTTTTAAATTAATATTTGTTAGTGTATTTGAAATAAAGGTTTTTAAATTAAAGTTATTTCAAACTAAATTTCAAATTGGTTGTTTCTTCAATAGTATTTTAAGTGAGTCAACTAGTTTAGCTTCACCATTAATTTCGCTATTAGTTTTAATAATTAATAAATTAAGTAGTTTATTAATTTTTTCTTTGTCAAAAGTAAAGAACTCATTAATTGTTTCAGTAAACTTAGTCTGTAAATCATTAAATGTTGCATTTTCTTCTAATTGTTTTAATTTATTAAAAATAGCATCTTTAAAATCAATAATTAACTCATTATTTGGCATTGATTGTAAAAGCGGTTTAATATAGCTTAATAATATTCTTTCCTCGTTATCATCGAAAGTAATATTTAATTGTTTTTTTAATAAAACTATTGATGTTTTTGATAATAATTGAATAATTTCTTCATCTGCAAGTAAAGTAGAAATATTATTACTAATAAATGCAGAAAGATTATTTGCGTCAGCATTTTTAAGTAATTTCACTAATAAGTTTTTAAGGTTCAATTCTATTTGGTGTTCATCAGCAAATAAACTTTCTAAAATTAGTTTAAAGCTTTGCTTATTATTTTCATTTAATAATAATTGATAACTTTTTTCTATTATTTTTCTTGCTAAAGCATTAGATGGTTGCTGATTACCAATAATTTCAGAAATTAAATTTTGATCTAATTGTTTAAAGGCTAAACCAAGTTTATTAATTAGAAAGTTTTTAAGTGCCTCATTTTCTTTTACATCATAAATAGCATCTATTACATAAGGAATTAATTCTCTTTTGTTTTCAGCTGATAATTTATTGATAATGTTTTTAACAAAATTTAAGACTTTTTCAACATTTGAGTTTTGTTGATTTGAAGTTCCTTCTTCAGTTTCTTCAAAGTTTGTTTCTTTTGAATTTGTTGAATTATTCAAGTCGATTAATTTTATAATTTCTGAAGTATTAATTAATAAAACTTTAATTAATGTTTTTAGTTCATCTTTTGATATTTTGTCAGTTAAGAATTTGTTGATTAAATCAAAAACATCAACACTTTCTGATACTTTAATTGAATCTAATAAATTCGATCAATTATATTTATTAAAATCAATGCCATGGTTTTCTACATTTAGAATTAATGTATTTAATAAACCATCAACAATGTTTTTTGACAATTGATTATCTTTAGTAAAATCAACACCTTTTTTGATAATTGATTTAATTGCTTTTTTATCTTCTTCACTTAATTTATCATAATTAATTTTTTGTGAGATAAAGTAAATTGCTATTTCAACTAAAGTATTTTTATTATCGTCACTATTTAATAAAAGATTGTCAATTAAATCGGTAGTAAATTCTTTAATAAAATCTTTATTGTCTTTTAATAATAAAGAAAGTAATTGATTTAAATTATTTACTTGTTTAATTTTTTCATTTGAAACTAAATTAGAAATTAATTCTTTGATCTTTGGATTAATTTTTTCATCTCATTTTTCAGTTAACAAATCAATTGCATTATTAATTAGTTGTTGAACATCATCTCTAATTTCTTCAGGTAAACTTTCTAAATTAATTTTGTTACGTAAAGAAGAAATTAATTCTTTTAGGTTTGACTTTTCTAAAATTAGATTTACAATTCTTTCATTTCTTAGAAAAATAGCTAAAACATTAATAAATTTGTTAAAGTCTTGTTTATCAGCTACATTTTTTAAACTTATAAAATCTAAAAGTTGTTGAATGTTCTTTGCATTTGTTGAATTTGTTAAAAGTGTTGTTAGTTCTTGCTTTAAAAAATTACCTAATTTTTTAAAATCAGTTATGACATTTGAATCAATTCTTTTAGCAATATCTTCAAAACCATTTATAAAATAGTTAAACAGATCTGAATCTTTAACACTAACTAATAAGTTTTGAATATATGTTGCAAGTAAATTTCTTTCTTCAACAGAAAGCTCAATTTGTAAATGAGATTTTAAATAAGTAGCTAAAATATCAACAAAAAGCTCAGCGTTGTTTGTACTTGAAATTTGGCTTAATAATGTTTTTAAAAGATCAACTGTGCCGTTTTGTTTAATTCTTTTTAAACTTGAAATAACAAAACTTAATGACGAACTTTTATCATATTCTGAACCATAGTCAATTAAATCATTAACAAACAATTTTAATTTATCAATTACTATTTTGCTATTTATAGATTTGTAAAGATTTTGATATCCGTTCTTAATAAATTCTTCAATATTATTAACTTGTGGATTAGAAGCTAAAATTTGGTTCTCAAATTTAGTTTTCTTTATGTAATTTGTTAATGGGTAAATTGCGATATAGTCACCTAATTTATCAAGAATTTGATTTAATAAGCTTTTTTCTTTAGTAATATCATCAATTAGTAATGATAATAATTCTTTAATATATTTTTTGCCATCATTATTCAAAATATTATCAGGGTTATTAGATACATTTGAAAAGAAATTTAGTATTGAAATTCTGAAATCAGCATCTAATAAATTACCAATTTTTTCCGGTTTTATATAGTTTTCTACTTCAATTAAGCCAACACCTAAATACTTCATTCCATTTTTGTATTTTTCTAAATCAGAATCTGTTAAATTAGGATTATTACTTATTAAAGCAAAAAATACACGATTATTTTTATTTGCATCTTCAGTGTTAAAAATTAAACCATTAACAAAAGCCTTTATAATTTCGAATGATTTTAGATTTTCATTATCTTTTGGTGTTTTTAAAATTGTTTCAATAAATAAATCTAAAAACTCATATGAATATTGAAAATCTTTTAGGTTAATTATTGCTTTCTGAATAAAGAATTTAATATCCTCAATCCGTTCTTGTGGAATATTGTAAATATTTTGTAAATCAGTTACTAAATCATTTGTTGTTTTTTCAAAAAATTCTTCATCATTTGTAATTCACTCAATGACAACTTTGAATAAATCTATAATTTCATTCTTAGAATCTTTTAGTAAAACATTTACAAAATCATCCAATTTATTATTTTCAAAATAAGAAACATTATTTGTTAATAATTTTTCTACTATTGTTTCAATTAAATTATTAAATTTTTCAAAAACTGCTTCATCTTTTGAAGCTTTTTCTCAAATTAAACTTAATTTTTCAGGAAAAATTTTCTTTGCTAATTCTTCTGAAAAAATAACTTTAATTAAACTAGTTAAATTTTCCTTAACAAAGCCTTTATTTTCTTCTAATTTTAAATAATTTGTGTTTAAAACTGATTTTAAAATTTGGTATATATTTTCTTTTTCTCTTAACTCATTATTTACAATTTGTCTTATTTCTGATAATGTAGTATTTTGGAAAGATTTTTTAGCTAATAATTCTGATATTTTAAAGTTAGCTCTATTTAATAAATTTTGAAGAAAATCAGATTCGAATAGTTGATTAAATAAATTGAATAGTAATTCTTTTTTGTTGTTTTCTAAAGTTTTATCAAATAAATTAAAAAATCAATCTTTAATTTTAGAATCTTTTATATCAAAAATATTAAACACATTTTCAATAAATGGCTTTAAATCATTATTGTCTAAAGAATTGAAATGATTTTTCAATTCGATTAACATTTTTTGAGTAAAAATATTTTTATTTTCCGAACTAATTAATTCCCTATTCTTATTATTTTTTTCAAAAGGATAAGGTTTTTTGTAAGTGTCAATGCCGTTTCCAACTACACCAAATACTAACGATTTAATAGTTGTTGCTTTTTTATCAAAATCAATAGCCTTACTATGCGTTGAAATAATTTTGTTATTGAATAAAGCATTATAATCTGATTTATTCATAGACATTTTTGCAAAAACATCTTGAGCTAATTTTTTATAAGCATTGTTACTTGGAAGTATACTGAAAAAATCAGTTGAAAATTGTTCAGCATTATTGTAAATTTCTTCTTGATTTGCAAAATTATAGAAATTAACATCATTGTCTTTTGCTACTTGTTCTATTTTTTTATTTAATTCAGTAGTTATTAATTTAAAGACATTATTTTTATTTTCTCAATTCAAATTAATAGCTTGAAGTGTTGGTGCAGTTAAACCTATTAAGTTAATATTTATATCTTTGTTTAATAATCTAATTTCCTTAATAATTTTTGAATAATTTTCTTTAAATTCTAGAATTCTTGTTCTTAAAAGAGTTAAATAATTATTTAAATAGTTTTGTGCTTCTTCTTCATTTTCGTAATTATTTAAAATTGTTGCTAAAATTTCGTGTTTTTTGAAAATATCATTAAAACCTAGAGAAATTGTTAGTAGGTTTGAGTCTTTAATTTTAGAAATAAGATTTGCTGAATTAATGTCTTTATTAAAAAATCCTAATGAATTATTTAAACTAATTGTTTGATCAAATGTATTAGATTTCAAATATTTTTTTGGATTTAATAAATATAATCAATCTTCTGATGTTGAATATGACAAACCATAGTTTTCATATTGATTTAATGTTGTTTTTTCATCATCTAAAAGTAAAATAGCGTTAGCTAAATATGAAGCATATGATATACCATACACTTCTTTATTTTCTTTATCAAAAAAGTTATTATTCTTTGCATTTTCGCTGTTATTATTACCAATAGTATAATCATCACCGATTGCAAGGTAATTTACTTTACCATTAACAGGTTTTTGTAAATTACTTTTATCAATTTTTTGTTTTTCCTCATCATCTCCTCTTGAAATATTTGTATTACATGATGATGACACAACAGGTATAACTAAACCAAGTGCTACACCGGTTGAAATTTTTGCAACTTTTTTGACAATTTTATTTGTTTTCATGGAATCTCCTAGCCGATAGATACATCTTCGTAAATGTATTGATAATGTTCGGGCGCAGGTTTTCCTCTACCAAAAATTTTAATTGTTTGAGGAATACCAAATTGTCCTATTATCATTATTGAAATTAAGCTTAATTTTCCAGCAATATGTAAATTATTTGAATGAGATGAAAGTCCAGTAGTCAAACCAGCGTTGCCAAAAGCAGAACAAGCTTCAAATGAAGCATATATCATTGGATAATTTGAATTATCTAAAAGTTTTGTATTGTCAGGTAATGTTGAATAGCTAACAATAGAAACAATAAACACTAATAAGATAGCTAAAGCAAAAACATTAACCGCCTTAATTAAAGTTTCTTTTCCAATTTGTCTCTTAAATGCATTAATTCTTTTTCTTCCTGTCATCATTGTCACAATACTTAAGAAAATAACGGCGATTGTAGTATTTCTAATACCTCCCGCAGTTGAAACAGGTGAAAAACCAATAAACATTAAAATACTATGTAAAAGAACTGTTGAGTGTGTAAAATTATAATAATTTACTGTTGAAAAACCAGCTGATCTTGTAGAACTAACTTGGAAATATATAGCAAATAATTTATCTCCAATTGTTCCATATTCTTTTTGATATCAAAAAGTAGTATTAGATTTTGAAGCATATTCTAAAATTACGCTTAAACCAAAAGCTAAAACTGTTGTAATTAAGTAAGTAATTATTGTAAATTTAGTAAATAAATGAAATCTATGATTTGGTTGATCTTTCTTAATTGATTGAATTTTCTTTCAAATATCATAAATAACAGGAAAACCAATACCGCCAATTAAAAAAGTAATAATTGTAACAGTTTGAAATGCATAATCATTGTAAAAAGGTTGTAAACTTTTATCTCCAAATAAATCAAATCCTGCATTATTAATTGAACTAATAGCATGAAAAATTCCATATTTTAATGATTGTAAAAAATTGTTATATGGAATTTCTTCAGCCTTCATCACAACTTTATTGTTAAATAAAATTGGATTTGTCGCCGCAAGTTCTTCAGTTACAAAATTATCATTTGGTTTTAAATATAAAATCATTGTAAAAACAAATGATGCTATAACAGTTGTAATAATTAAAAAAGATATTGCAACTTTAATCATTTTTCTTGTTTCACTAACTGTTATTGTTCCTCTTTCAGTTTGTGAAACCATATTACTAAAAATATTTGATTTAAGTCCCAAAATTGATTGGAATATATAAATTTTAAATGTGAATATTCCAATGCCACCGACGACTATGCTGAGAGCAATTAAGAACTGACCAAATTCATTAAAAGTTTTAGAAATAATTACTGGAGTTAGACCAGTATCACTAAAAGCTGATGATGAAACAAATAAGGCATCTATATACTTTATAGGTTCCTTTAAGTCAGATTTATGTGAAACGTTTCAAAAAAGTAATAAAGAAATAAGAATTGTAAATAAGATGTAGATAATAAAAATGTATCTTACGGCACCCAATTTCCGTAAAAATCTTAAAACTATATTAGTTTTTTTAGCGTTAAGCTTATTATTTTTCATTGCTATATTATATAGCAAAAACAAAAAATATTGTTTTTCGTAATTTTGCACAAAATTTATAAAAATTTCTAAAATAAAAAAACGTCTTAAAATAAAAAGAAAAAAATATTAAAAATAAAAATTTAGATAATTAAAAAAAATTAAAAAATTATCTACTTATAAAAAATACATTTTTTAAAGACTATAATTTTTATCATATAGCCATAAAAAAATATTGTGGTAAGATTTTATTATTATTTAAATCTTTTGTAGGAGAAAATATGAAACTTTTTAAAAAAGTAAGAGAAATTTGTATTATCGGTATCGGTCGTTTTGGACAAGCTATTGTACAAAAATTATTATCTGACAGATCTAACAACATTCGTTTAGTTTTAGTTGATCAAGATGAAAAACATTTATTACAATTTAAAGACGAAGTTGACAACATTTATATAGCAGATTGTGCTGATAGAAAAACATTAGAATCACTAAATATTAAAGAATTTGACGTTGTTATTGTTGCAACATCAAATAACATTGAAATTGTCGCCGCGTTAGCCGAAATTGGAGTTAAAACTGTTATTGCTAGAGCCTCTAATGCCCGTCATTCAAGAGTTTTAAGACAAATTGGAGTTACATGAATAGTTTCACCAGAGGAAGAAACTGGTAAAAAAACAGCTATTTTAGTTTCAGATAATGCATTAACTCACTTTTCTGAAAGTATTGTTGAAATTCAAGATGGCTTTGTGAGTTCAACTGTTTATATTAAAAATAGCGAAATTATTGGGAAAAAAATTAGCGATACTGCATTTAGAAGTAAATATGAAGTTTTAGTATCATTAATTCAAAGAGATGAAAAATTTTTCTTACCAAGTGGAGATTTTGAAATAAAAGAAGACGATTTAATTACTTTTATTGGAAAATTAGAAGATATTATAAAAGTTACAGAATTTTGTACAAGAATAAATAATAAAAAGTAAATATATAAGGAGAAAATATGTCAAATATTAATTTAGATTTAATTGAAAAATTTGAAAAAAAATACGAAAGTAACCCAGTGAATAAAGCTGTAGAATCAGCTATTTTTAAAAATGGTTTAAAACAAAGTTCAATTAATAATGAAGCTATTAAAAGACACAATTTCGTTTTTTCACATGAAACAAAAGTTGGGAATATAACAAACCAAAAAGCTTCAGGAAGATGCTGAATTTTTGCGGGATTAAATTCAGTAAGAACAAAACTAATGGAAGATTTTAACATCGACACATTAGAGTTATCACAAAATTACGTTCATTTTTTTGATAAGTTAGAAAAAGCGAATTTCTACTTAAACTGAGTTGAAAACAATGGTTTAGAATTAGATAATGAAGATAGATTATTTAGACATTTTAATGCATCTCCAATTTCAGATGGTGGATACTGAGAATTCTTTATTAATTTAGTAAGAAAATATGGAATTGTAACAAAAGATGCAATGAATGAATCTTTTAGTTCAGAAGCAACAAGTGAAATGGTTGAACAAATCAACTGACGTTTAAAAGCTTATACCGCAAAAATGAGACAAGAATTTGTGACAAGCAAGAATATTAACAAAGTAAAAGCATTAAAAGAAAATGCTTTAGAAGATGTTTACAACATACTTGTAAAATCTCTAGGCAAACCTCCCAAAACATTTAAATTTGAATATCTTGATAAAGATAAAAAATATGTTTCTTTAGAAGAAATGACACCTGTTAAATTTTATGAAAAATACTTAAGTGATTATGTTGATTCAAAAGTAAATTTAGTTGCTGATCCTAGAAATAAATTCCCTCATAACTCAATCATTCAAGCGCCATTATGCAATAACATGGTAGGTGGAGTTCCTTTAACAATGGTAAATGTAGATATTGAAGTAATGAAAAAAGTAATGATTGAACAAATTAAGGCTAAAGAACCTGTTTGATTCGGTTGTGATGTTTCTACTTTTGGAAATAGAGACGGCATTCTTGACTCAGAACTATATAATTTTGATTTAACATTAACAAAAACACCGGAATTTTCAAAAGCCGAAAAATTTGAATCTAGAGCATCAGTTATCGCCCATGCCATGAATATGGTTGGTGTTAATTTAGATAAAAATGGTAATCCAATTAACTGAAAAGTTGAAAATAGTTGAGGTGCAGACCGCGGTTCTAAAGGTTTTTGATCAATGAGCGACCAATGATTTACAGAATATAACTATATGGCGATTGTGGACAAGAAATATCTAACACCAGAAATATTAGAAGCCTTCAATAAACCAATTTCTACAATAACACCATTCGATCCTCTTTGCGATGAATAAAAAATGTGCCCGTATCAAGGCATATTTTTTTGTTTTTATTGATATAAATATTATTAATTAAATTATAATTAATAATTATTTACTAAGGAGTTTTATGATTTCAATTGATTTAACAAAGATTAAAAGATTCAGAAAAATTTCTTTTCAAGCCATAAAACGCATTTTACATCCTGCTGAAATAGAAGATTTCTTAAATTTAGACAAAACTAAAAAAACAATTTTTCTAGCAACAAGATGAGCTTTAAAAGAATGTATTTTTAAGATTGATAATTCACTTTTTGAATTTAAAAATATCTTAATTGAAAAAACAACAAACGGTAAATATATTTTTAAAGATTTTCAGCTATCAACAACTAATGAAGATGGTTATGTTGTTGCTGTTGCATTTAAATCTTAAGTTAGGAGAAAATATGAAATTAAAAGTTAGAAAATTTTTTAGATTTATTCCATTAATTCACAACATTTTAAAACTTAAATCTAAAGCTAGAAGAAACAGAAATATGCCTGAATATTACAAGGCATCAGAAAAACATTTTTTTGTTCAAAAGTTTGGTTCAAATATTCTAAAGCACTTAAATATTAAAGTTGAAGTCGAAGGATTCGAAAACATTCCAAGTGGTCCATGTTTTTTAACGCCAAACCACTCAACTTATCTAGATCCATTAATTATTGTTTCTGCTTTATGAAATCATGGTGATGGTGAAAGAAGATCAAGAGAAGCAAATTTTGTTGCAAGAGAAGAGGTTAAACAAAAGAAAACAATTTACAAAATCAGTCAATTAATTGATACATACTATATCGATACAAAAAAACCAAGAGAAGCTCTCGCAATCTTGAAAGATTTTGGACAACATGTTAAAAAGAATCAAACCTGTGGTGTTATTTTTCCTGAAGGTACAAGAACAAGAGACGGAAAAATTAATAATTTCAACTCAGGTGTTTTCTTAACAGCACAATCTACTTATATTCCACTAGTACCAGTAACGATTAATAATGCAGCCAATGCTTTAGACGGTAATAGAAATGGCGAATTAATTGTTAAAGTTAAATTCCATCCAACAATAAAACCACAACAATTCCAAACATTAGATAAAAAAGATTTTGCAAATTGAGTACAACAAATTGTTTCAAAAGACTATATTGAACAAGTAATAACATCAAATGAAACTGTTAAAAACGAATATACCAAAAGAAAATAGTGATCAATATGTCTCAAATAGTTAAACCAGTTATTAATGAAATTTCATTTGAAGAAATTGAAAAAGAAAATATAAACCTTGAAAGCGATAAGCATATTTTTCGTCTTTCAAATTTTGACGGTCCTTTAGACCTACTTGTCTCATTAATTCGAGATAAGAATATTAGTATTTTCGAAGTAGACTTATTCAAATTAGCTACACAGTATTTAGAAATTATTAAAAACATAAAATCTTATGAAATTGATATTGCTTCAGAATACTTGGTTATGGCTGCTACATTATTACAATTGAAAGCAAGAATGTTGCTTCAAGACCCTGAGGCTGAAGAAGAAATTAAAGAAGAAAAGAAAAGATTACTTGAACAAATTGCAGAATATGAGAAATTTAAAGAAATTTCAGCTGTACTAAGAGAACAAGAAGAAAAAAGACAAAAATTATTTTCAAAAACACCTGAAGAAACCGAAGACTTTGTTAAAGAAATCGATTCTTCAGTTTTAGATGGGCATTCAAACAGTTCAAAATTAGTAATTACTCTAAGAAAAATGTTTGAAAGAACTTATTCTGAGCTTATTAGAAATATAACAATTTCTACAATAGCAGTTAGTCCTGAAGAACAAAAAGAAAGAATAATTAAATTATTTATTTCAAAAAACGAGTTAAGTTTTAAAGAAATTTTTAACGTTCCAACAATTGGCCATTTTGTAATTACTTTATTAGCAGTTTTAGATTTAGCTAGACAACAGATTGTTATTCTTGAACAAGATGAAGATGAGGGAATAATTAGATTTAAAAAAGGAATAGAATATGAAGAATAAAATTATTGAAGCACTTTTATTTATCCAAGGTAGTGACGGATTAAGTTCTGAACAAGTTAAAGATGTTTTTAAACTTAACACAATCCAAGAGGGAAGAAAATTATTAAAAGATTTTAAAACTTTTTTCAATAATCAAGATAGAGGGATTAAAGTACATGAGTTTAATGATGTTTATAAATTTTTAACAGTTGAATCAGTTAAAGATTATATTTCAGAACTTGTTACCATCGTGAGAAAACAAAGATTATCAAATGCTGCAATTGAAGTTGCCGGTATTGTTGCTTATAAACAGCCTGTTACTCGTTCAATAATTTCAAATATTAGAGGTGTTGTCAGTGACGGAATTGTTGCAAGTTTATTAGAAAAAGGAATAATTGAAGAAGTTGGTGTTGCTCAAACTCCAGGGAATCCAATTTTATATGGAATTACAAACAAGTTTTATGACTATTTTAAAATAAAGACATTAGCAGAATTGCCACCATTTCCAGAATTTAGTCGTTATTCAGATGTTGATGAAGATATGATTGATAAAGATTTTAATTTATTTGATTCACAAAGAAGTGACACAAATAATGATGGGATATTTTTAGAGGAGAGTTTTGATGAATAAATTTAAGGCAAAGAAAGACGACGTTGGCCGTATTTTGTACAAGTACTTACTAAAAATTTGTGATAATGTGCCAAAATCAAGAATTGAAAGGATTTTTAGAGAAAAAGATATTAAGGTTAATGGAATTAGAACAAATGATAAACAATATAAATTGCAATTAGGTGATGAGATTATTGTTTATGGCATTTCTGAAATTGCAAAACCAGAAAAGAAAAATACAGCAAATATAAACTTTAAAGTTATTTATGAAGATAAGAACTTATTAATTGTTGATAAAGCAACAAATATTGCAATGCACTCTGAAGAAAATTGCTTGGATGATCAAATTCATAAATATTTAAATTTCAAAAAAACTTCTTCTTTTGTTCCGGCATCAATTGGAAGAATTGATAAAAAAACTAGTGGGTTAGTTGTTTATGCAAAAAACTATAAAACCTTAGTAGTTTTTGATGAATACCAAAAATATTTTGAAAAAGTTTACCAATTCGTATCAGATTTTAATGAAGATAAATTAGACATTACTGTTCGTTTAGAAAAAGATATAAAAAATGAAAAAATGCGTGTAAATCCAGATTTTGGAATTAAGGCTAGAACTATTTTTTATAAAGAAGGAAATAGAAGTTATGCACAAATTCTAACTGGAAAAAAACATCAAATTAGAGCAACATTAGAATACTTAAAAACCCCAATTTTAGGTGATACTAAATATGGCGGTAAAAGAGCTAAGAGATTATATTTGCATTCTTATTCAGTTAAATTTTTAAACTTACCAGAAGAATTTTCAGAATATAATGATCAAATTTTTATATCACAACCAAGATGATAAACAAGGTGTTATGATGAGTGAAGAAGAATTAAAAAAATTGGCAAATAATTTGTTATTAGAACCAAATGAAGAAGTTTTTAAATTAGCAAAAGAATTATTAAAATCAATTGATAATTCTTTATCTGAATTAGACCAAATTAATTTAGATGACATTAAACCTGTTTCACATATCAATGAAACAAAAATGTTATTTGATCAATTACGTGAAGATGAAGTTAATAACAACACAAAGATTGAAAAAGAAAAAATATTAGAAAATGCATTTAATCATAACGATGACCTAGTAATTATGAAAAGAGTTATAAATGAAGAATAAAAAAATAAAAGAGATTATTTCATATTTGCAATCAGATGATAATAATGCAGTTGCATATGTTTTTTCTGAAGCAAAAATTAATAATTCTGGTTTTTTAGCAAATACTGTTTTTACAGTTAAAGATAATTATGCAGATGTTAATGTAAATTGTAAAGGTTCAAGTTTATTATTATCTAATTTCAAACCGCAATACAAAGCAACTGTTATTAAATTATTGGAGGAAAATGGTTCTTCGTGTGTAGCGCGTACAAACTTAGATGAATTTGGTCTGGGTGGATCAGGTGAATATTCAGCATTTGGTTTAATAAAAAATCCATTAAATAAATCATATTTAGTTGGTGGTTCATCTTCCGGAGCGGCTGCTACTTTTATTAAAGATATCGATTTTGCAATTGGATCTGATACTGGTGACTCAGTTCGTAAACCAGCTTCTAATATTGGTGAAGTTGGTTTTAAACCTTCTTATGGAGCAATAAGCAGATATGGATTATTTGCTTTTGCGTCATCATTGGATACAGTTGCTTATTTTACTCATAGTATCGATGACTTAATCAAAATTTCTTCAGTTCTATATAAACAAGATTTAGAAAAAGACATGACTTCGATTGATTTGAGTTTTCAATATGAACAAATAAGAGAAACTAAGCCAAATAAAATTGCGTATTTAAATTGCTTTGACAAATTAAATCCTTCAATTGCTAAGTCATATCAAAAATTATTAGAGACATTAAAAAATGATGGAATTGAATTAATTGAAATAAAAGAAGATCTTAAAATTTTAAACTCAATTGATGTTATTTATAAAGTTATTGCATTTTCTGAAGCCTCTTCTAATTTAGCAAATTTAAATGGTGTTTCATTTGGATTACGAAACGAAGGAAAAGACTGAGCAGATACTTTTCAAAAAACAAGATCTCAATATTTAGGTAAAATGGTGCAGTCGCGTTTAATTTTAGGTTCATTTTTCTTAAAGGCAGAGAATCAAATAAAATACTTTGTAAAAGCAAAAAAAATGCGTAGAGTATTAATGAATTATTTTGAAAACATTCATAACTCAGCTGATTTATTTGTTTTTCCGGCTTCAAATGATGTGGCACCAAATATTGAAAATGGTCCAAAATATAAATCATATTTAGATTTTATTTTAACTTATGCTAACTTAGTTGGAAATCCTTCATTAACAATGAAATTAGGAAAAGACTCTGAAACAAAATTACCCTTTAATATTGCAATTGACGCTAAAAGAAATAAAGATACCAAATTATTTTCGCATGCGCTTTATTTAGAAAAAAAATTAGGAGAATTAAATGAATAATGATTGAGAATTAGTTATTGGTATTGAAATCCATTTAGAACTTAATACTAAGACAAAAATGTTTTCTTCACAACCTAATTTATACACTTCTAATCCTAATATTTATGTTTCTCATATTGATCTTGCATATCCAGGTTCATTGCCAATCGTAAATAAACAAGCAATTATTAAAGGAATAAAATTAGCTAAAGCTTTATCAATGGAGATTGATCGAAATATTCGTTTTGACCGTAAAAACTATTTCTATCCTGATTTAACAAAAGGCTACCAAATTACACAACAATTTAATCCAATTGGTAAAAATGGATTAATTAAAATTAAAGTCGATAACCAATGAAAAGATATTAAAATTGAAAGAATCCACCTAGAAGAAGATACTGCTAAATCATTACATGAAGGAGATTTTACTTATTTAAATTACAACCGTTCAGGAGTACCCTTAATCGAAATAGTATCTAATCCTGTTATTCATTCTTCGAAAGAAGCTGTTGCTTATGTTGAGGCTATAAGACAAACTGCTCTAGCGTTAAATATATCAGATGCCAAAATGAATGAAGGAAGTTTAAGAGTAGATTTAAATATTTCAGTTCGTAAAAAAGGAACTAATGACCTTAATACTCGTGTTGAAGTTAAAAATTTAAATTCAACTTCGAATATCGAAAAAGCAATTAATTATGAATTTAATTATCAAATAGAATGTTATAAAAATAATCAAATATTTGAACAACAAACAAAAAGATTTGATGAAGGAAAAAATATAACAGTTACAATGCGTTCTAAATCTGATGCAATTGATTATAAATATTTTCCCGAACCAAATATTCCTTATATTGAATTAAGCAAAGAATTGATTGAAAGTGTAAAAATTGAAGAACTACCATTTCAAAGAGAAAAGCGTTATCTTGAAAAAGGTTTAAACAATGTCCAAATTTCTCAACTTATTGAAAATATTGAATATGCAACATTCTTAGATTGTATTGAAACAACTGATTTTAAGAAAAGTGCAAACATTTTCTTTTCTGAAATAGTTTCATTTTTAAATCAAAATAATTTTTCAATTGCTCAATTAACAATCGATATTACCAAAATTTCTAAATTGATTCAATTTGTTTTAGATGGTAAAGTAAATAAAAATAGTATTAAACCAATCTTGGACTTTGCTTTAAAAAATAGCCAATTATCAATAGAGGATATAATTAAAAATAATAACTTTTTTGTTGAACAAAAAGAAATTTCTTTACAAGAAGTTATCAATGAAGTATTAAAAGAAAATTCTAATCTTGAAAAAGAATTTGAAATAAATTACAACCGTGCTTCAAAATTCTTAATGGGTCAAGTTATGAAAAAAACAGGTGGAAAAGCAAAAATAGATGAACTTAATAATTTAATAAAGGCACTTTATGAGGAAAAAAAATAAGAACTTATTACAAACGGGATGAGATAAAGAAAAAGAAGACCGTCAGAAAAAAAATAATAATTTAAACTCTGTTTCTTCACGTCAAATTGTACGTAATAAAAATAAACAAAACATTTTTGAAAAAATATTAAAAGCAATAATTTATGGAATATTGTTTATTGCTATTCCTAATTATTTAAAGAGTTCAAAAGTGAAAGGTAAAGAAATTGTTAATTCAACATATACAAAAATAAATTCAAATGAATTTGCTTTTGTGCCTGCTGGTTATGCGATGTATTTATTCTTATCATTTATCCCAACACTAGGTTTAGTAATTGGGGTAATAGGGGCCATTAATACACAATTTGAAATAATTATTAAAGTCACAATTTTGGGGCAACTTATTCCCGGAATTGAAAAAGTTATTCCTGCTTTCGCTGATATTTGAAGTAGTGCAGGTGGAACTGTAGCTTTTATTTTATTAACTGTCTCAATTCTTTGAATTTCTTCAAAAGGTTATTCTAAGTTTATTTTATCTTTTGATGCTCTATATGAACATAAAACATCAAATGCTATGTGAAAAGCTAGAATAAAGGGATTTTTGACAAGTATAATAATTACAATTCTTTTAACAGCATTATTATTATTAATTTCTTCATTCTTAAGTTTTATTTTAAAAAATGTTTTTAATATTACTGTTGATGATACAACTACATTAAAAAATTTACCTTGAGAGTTTCAACTTATTTTTTGAATCCAAACTGTTTTATTTTTACCTATAATAACTTATGTTGCTTTCTTATTCTTTTTTAAATTAGCTCCAAACTTTAGAATTAAGTTTTCACATGTTAACCCAGGGGCAATGATTGTTGCTATCCCTACATCGTTATATATTTTAATTTTTGGGTCATTAACCTCTTTAATTAATTACAATAAATTTGGCGTTGTAGCTTCATTTATGTACATCATTTTATTATTAAGTGTTATGTCTTATTTTATTTATATAGGAGCAATTGTTAACTCAAGTTTTTACAAAACCTTTATAAATCTTCCAATAATGGAAAAAAGTAAATGATTTTCGCGCAAATATTAAATTAAAACATTTTTTGTTTTATATTATCTAGAGATAGATAAATAATAATATAATTATTTATAAATACTTAAAGCACTAATAAATCGATAAAAAGGAAAAAGTATGAATTCAAAACTGCCAGGAGGATTAGGTCATTATTTACAATGGCTAAGATCTCAAACAAATATTTCTTTTAAAAAATGAAATCCCAAAAGAATAGCTTTTGTGGGTGTTTTGATTGCCATTTCAGTTGTTTTCTTTTTAATTTCAGTTAGAATATTGCCTATTAGTGCCTTACCAACCTTTAAATTTAGTTTTATTGGATTGCCTATTAAAATAACCGGTTTTATTTTTGGTCCTATCGTTGGAGTTATAACCGGCATTTTAGCTGACTTTATATCGTTTGCACTAGTCCCAACTTATTATAGTTTTTTATATACTCTTGCTGTCGCCGTTGCGGGATTCATTCCTGGTATTGCTTCTTATTATTTCTTTAATATTAATGAACTTTTTTTCTCAAGAAATTACAGAATTTTTAAATATAAACAAATTATAGAGTTTTTTAAAATCCAATTTGCCGAAGCATTAGCAAAAGGAAATTCAGAAGACTTACAATATTTTTCTGAAAAAATAGCTTATTATGAAGTTAGAACAATTATTTTGGAAAATAAACCTAAACCAACAGCAATGATAAATTTTTCTTTCATTTCAACCGTAGTGCTATTATCTTTACAAATACTATTAATTATTGCAATTTTTGCTAAACTTGATAATTCAATTTTTGAACACAATCGTTTTATCAAAAATAAAACTTTCTATATTTTACTAACGACTTCTGGGTTCATGGGAATGATATTATTTGTCATAATTTATCGTTTGTTTGTAAGAAAAAAATTTCAAACATTTATAGAAGTTATGGCTATTATTACTTTTAGTGCTCTACTAGAACTTGCAAATACTGTTTTATTAGCATGAGCAGATACAGCGACCTTAAAAACTGATTTTTGAGTAAACTTTACTGGCCAAACATTAACTGGTCCTGTTAAGATATTTTTTAACTTAGTAATTATTTTAGCAACTTATAAAGTTGTTTCTTCTTTGGTTAAATCGAAAGAAGGTGACAGATTCTAATGAATAAAAAAATAATTGGATTAAGAGTTTTGGAACTTAAAAAAAGAATCAAGATTAAAGAAAACAATAAACTTTATTTTAAATATTTAATTCACAACTTAAATTTTAAATTATCTAAAAGTAGTATTTTAGGTATTTTTAGTAGCGATTCTGAAACTAAAAAAATGATTTTTGATCTTTTGGTTAATAATAAGATTCAAGAAAATGAGTATCAAGGGTTTATTGAATTTAAGCAAGAAGATAATAAATATTTTTTAGTTAGTGGGAATGACAGTTATAAAAGAAACTTAGCTTATGGTTTTGACGATAATAATTTATTTGAAAATAAAACAAAGGAAACACTTTTTTCTTATTTAGAAAAATATATTAAAGATAATAAATCTAAAGGTTTATTTAGCAATATTTTTAGTAAAAATTGAAAAGATATTTATCAAGATTCAGAATACCATTTTAAATTAGAATATGCTAGATTAAATCATAATTTACAATTAAATATTGAACCGTTATTAGATGAAATTAAAATGATTTTAGATGATATTAGTGATTATGACTTAGATAAATTTGATCGTAATGATCAAATACTTTTTATTCAAAAGTTGTTGATTGCCATTAGAAAAGTTGTAAAAATAATTCAGAATAGCGAACAAAGTTTTTTTTATTTTGTTGAATCAACTATAAAGGATTATGAATCTGGCAATTCATTAATGAAATACAAAGAATATAAGGAAGCTAAAACTAAATACAACGAAATTTATAATAAAAAAAATATAATTAAGCATCGTGTAGCAAAAAACGATTTATGGTACAAAATTAAGAATTCTCTTGAAATTTTAAAGTTGAAAAATTTTAAAAAAGAAGAAGTTAGAAAATACTTTATTAAATTGAAGCAAGATTTTTTAAACGAGAAAAAGTTTAATCATTTTTATTTAAAAAATAATTTTAATCCCGAGTCTTTTGTTCACTATTATTCAAGATATTACATCAGCAAAATTTATTATAAATTTTTCAGAAAATATTATTCACAAATTCAATTATTAAACCATAAAAACTTTATAGATTTGGTTAGTGAAATATACGATCTTCGCGATAATACGATATTAGAAATTAATTCATTAGCGACAGTTGGAACAAAATATCAATTAAAAAAACAAATTCAATATGTTGCTAATTCGATACTTTCAAATACAACAAAAATGTATTTTGATCGTTTTCGATTATTTAAACAAGAATTAGAAGAACAAACTCAAGAAATAGTTTTAAAATCTCAAGAACTTGAATTTACAAAAATTGATGATTACATAAACATTTCACAATTAAAGAATTTCGAATATGACCTTGCACAAAAACAAGCAGAATATCATTGAAACGTTGATAATTTGGGTAAAGAAATAAGAAATGAAACTAAGAATTTAATTAGTAAATCAAATAGCACTTTTTTTTCAAATATTGAAAAATCAAAATTAATTTATAAAAGAATTAATCAAATTTTAGGCAAACTTTTTGATATTCATAAAGAAGAATTTAGTAAAGATAAACAACTAGAATTAATTTTATTAAATCCGTTTTTTAAATCATATTTTGATCTTAAAGAATTGAATTATTTAGTTAATAATCTTTTTTTACAATTTATCGATTACAAAAAGATTTTTGAGTTAACAGATTATGAAGACTTTTTATCTAAATTCTTTTTAAAATCAAATATTTATAAAATATTATTAAATTCAGATATTTCATTAGATAAGCTAGCAATGAATCTTTCTTATTTAACCATAGATGAAAAAATATCATTAGAATTTAACAAAATTTTAATTAATAATCCAAGTTTAATAATTATTGGTAATAATATTGACAAACTTAGTGAGGAAAATCAATTTAAAATTTTGAATAAGATTAATTCATATATTTTAGCTAATGAAGCTATTGGAATATATTTCTTAAACAATATAAATGTTGCTTCCAAATTAACAACAGACATTAATATTATTATGAACTCAAAAACAATTGAACAAGGCAAGACGAATATAATCGTTGATAATCCTATTAATCCTGTTGTTAAAAGACTTTTAAATAAAGAGGACGAAAAAAGTAAAACTCTTTATGATGATTTTTTAAGCAAAATTGATGATTTTGAAAATATATTTAAATATGAAATTGAACCTGATCATTTTGTATGATGTAAATGATATCAACTAACAAAATGAATAAATAGTAAAAATACGCAAAACAAGAAATTTAGAGACTTATTTTCTTTCGATGAAAATAACAAAATCAAAAAAAACGGGTTTGTTGATAAAAGAAACTATACTGAACAAACAATAATTGATTTTAGTTTAGAAGAAAGCAAACAGAAAGGAGATGATATGGAGAAAAATTTTGATCATAAAATTGTAGAAGAAGGCAGAAATCAAAAATGAATAGATATGCAAGCGTTTTCTACTCATGATATTAGTAAACCGCCATTTACAATTATTTTACCGCCACCTAATGTTACTGGTAAATTACATATTGGCCATGCTTTGGATACATATATTCAAGATACAGTTATAAGGTACAAAAAAATTAAAGGTTTTGATGTTATGTGAGTAGCGGGAAAAGATCATGCCGGAATTGCTACTCAAGCTGTAGTTGAAAAAAAATTAGCACAATCAAATATCAATAAATATCAACTCGGCCGTGAAAAATTTGTTGAAGAAATTTGAAAATGAAAAGATGAATATTCAAATAATATAACATCACAGTGAGCTAAATTAGGTTTAGCACTAGATTATACAAGTGAACGCTTCACATTAGACAAACAAGCAAATGAAGCGGTCTTAAAAGTTTTTGTTGATATGTATAATAACGGATTAATTTATCGTGATACAAAAGCAATTATTTGAGATACTAAATTAAAAACTGCTCTATCTAATATTGAAGTTATTCCGAATGAAACTAAGCAAAAAATGTATTATATTAAGTATCCAATAAAAGATAGTAAAGAGCAATATTTATTAGTTGCAACTACAAGAGTTGAAACAATGTTTTCTGATGTTGCTTTAGCCTTAAACCCAACAGATAAACGTTATAATGAATTGAAAGATAAATTAATTGTTCACCCGTTAACAAAAAGAGAAATACCAATAATTTCGTCTGAAAGTATCGACCCTTCATTTGGAACTGGTGTTATGAAAGTTTCAGCCCATGCTATTGAGGATATTGAAATAATCAAAGCTAATAAATTAGAAGTTATTGAATGTATCGATGATGAAGGAAAAATGAATTCCTTTGCAAATCAGTTTGAAGGAATGGATCGTTTTGAAGCAAGAATCGAAGTTGCTAACTTTTTAAAATCTAAAGGTTTTATCGAAAGAATCGAAGATGTTATTTCTAATGTTGGTTATAGTGAAAGATCTAAGGAACCAATTGAAATATTAGTTAAACCTCAATGATTTGTTAAAATGAAATCATTATCGGAAAAATTACTAAAAAACCTTGAATCTTCAGAAGGAGTTAAAATTATTCCTTATCGTTTCAAAGACAACTTAGTTAATTGAATGGAAAATGTCCACGATTGAACTATTAGTAGACAAATTTGATGAGGACATAGAATTCCCGCTTGATACCGTGATAACGAAGTTTTAGTACAAGTTGAAAAACCTGGCGATGGATGAATACAAGAAAGCGATGTTTTAGATACTTGATTTAGTTCTGCTCTAGCACCATTTGTATTCTTAGGCTGACCTCAAAGCATTGAGAAAGTAAAAAGATATTTTCCGACAAGTTTACTAGTAACTGGTTATGATATTATTTTCTTCTGAGTTTCAAGAATGTATTTCCAAAGTTTAGAATTTATGGATGAAATACCTTTCAAAGAAGTTTTATTACACGGTTTAGTTCGTGATTCTCAAGGAAGAAAAATGTCTAAATCATTAGGTAACGGTATTGATCCAATTAAAGTTATCGATCAATACGGTTCTGATGTTTTAAAAATGTCTTTAATTTTTAATTGCACCCCCGGTTTAGATATTAATTTTGGTGATGAAAAAATTCAAGCTGCAAGATTATTCATTAATAAAATTTGAAACATTGCAAGATTAGTTAAAAATGTACCTATTAATTTAGAAGAAAAAATAGATTACACTAAATTAGATGAATTTGATAATTGAATATTATCCGAATTTAATAATATGGTTGACAATATAGACTCAGCAATGGAAAAATATGAATTTACCGTTGTGTACAAACATATTCAAGATTTTATTATTAATAAATTTTCATCTTGGTATTTGGAATTTCTAAAGTTTAAAAATAATAATTATTTTATTCATTATTTATTTAGAGAAATTTTAATTGCTCTTCATCCATATATGCCATTTGTAACTGATTATTTATTTCAAGAATTATATAAAGAAGAATTACTAGAACACGAACCAACAGTTTACAAAAACCAAGAAAATTTTGATTTATCAAATGCAAACAGTTTAATTGAATTAATTACTGTTTTAAGAAAATACCGTGAAGATAAACAAATTTCTAAAAATCAAACATTAAATTATTTTGCTGAAAATATTGACTTATCTGAAGCTATTCAATTAATTATTTTTAAATTGGCTAATTATACTTTAAATCAAAATAACGACTTTTCAATTGCTACTTCTTTTGGTAAGGTTTATATTAAGCAAAGACAAGAAGATAAAGAAAATGAAATTATTGAATTAAAGAAATTAATTGAAAAAACAAAGAAAGAAATTTCATTTAATGAACAATTTATTAATAACCCTAAATTTATGGCTAATGCTGATGCTTCAAAGATTAAAGAAAAACAAGACAAACTAGAGTTTCATAAAAATAACTTGCTACATTATGAAGAAGAACTAGTAAAAAAACAATAAAAATTTGGCCCAAAGAGGCCAAATTATTATTTTTTTATTAACTTTATAAAGTTTTTTCTTATTGAGTTCAATTGAAATCTATCCATTATTTCAATAGCCTTATCTGACATACTTAAATTATTAATATCAATATCACTTAAATCAATATTGTCTAATTCAAAATCAGTAGCTAGCCTTGCAATTTTTTGATCTCTAAACGCTATATCTCTAAACTCTTCAAACTTAGATGCTCAAGTTGGCTTAATATTTTCTAAATTATTATATATATTATCTAATGTTTTGTATTCATTTAATAACTTAGCAGCTGTTTTTGGGCCAATACCTTTTATACCAAAAAAGTTATCACTACTATCACCGACAATTGCCTTATAATCTACAACTTGATATGGTTCAAAATCATAAATAGTTTTAAAGTTATCTTTTGTTAATATGTGGATAGAATCTTTATGCTTCTTAACAATCTTTGTATGATCATCAATTAATTGATTTAGATCTTGATCGGCAGAAAAAATAACTTTTTCCATTTCATGGTGTTTTAAACACACTTTTGCAATAATGTCATCAGCTTCATATCCAGGTTTTTCTAAATTTTGTATATTAACTGATTTTAATAATTCTTTAATTAGATTCATTTGTGCAAAAAATTCGCTTGGCATTTTAATTCTGCCCTCTTTATAATGGTCATACATTTCATGACGAAAAGTTTTTTCTTTTGCATCAAAAGCAATAAAAATATGACTAGGGCTTTGGTCAACAATTAAATTAAAAAGAGTTCTAAAAAATAACAAGATTGTATTTGTTGAAAAACCTTCATCATTTGTTAAAACAACATTACTTTTATTCATTGCAAAATAAGAACGATATGCTAAATATGTTCCATCTATAATTAAAATTTTTCTGCTCATTATTTAATAACCTCACATTCTTTTAAAAGAATCTTATTCTCATCTTTTCGTATAAATTTAATTTTTACTATTTTATTTTTTAATTTAATTAGTTCCTCATTAACTTTAAACATAAAGGCTACAACCTTATAAGTAGAATCTTGAAAATCAATTCTTTGATAAGGTCGACCTCTTTTATCATTTCCGATAACCACATTAATACATTGAACAACCATTACATATTCATTTCCAGCCCTTGTGTCAATTAATCGGTTATTTTCAATTTCGTAATTTTGAGTAGTAAAATTGTTATAAATTTGGCCTAACAACTCAATTTCATTTTGTTCAAGGTCTTTATCATTATCTTCTTCACAATTCAATGGTTCGTTATTTATAATCTGATTGATAATATCTTCATTTTTCTTAAATAAATTTTGTTGCACAAAAATAGATGAGTTTGAAGATGGATCAATTTCGCTAAGCATTGTTTTTTGTGATAGTTTAAAGTTTCTTAATGTATTGGCTTTAATTAAAGTTTCAAATGTACTTTTTCCAAATGATTTTATTTTAAATAAACTTAAATAGCAATCTAAAAAATTTTTATAACCATTATTTTCTTTTCTGTTATTAATAATTAGTTTAACAATTTCAGGACCAATCCCTTTTATTAAACTTAAAGGTAAGATTATCTTATTATTTTGAATAGTTGCTATATCGGAAGATAAATTTATGTCAGGGCTTAAAACTGTAATGCCCATCATTTTTGCTTCATTAGCAAATTTTGATACTGTTGTTTGAGCACCATTAGCACTAGTAATGCAAGAAGCAAAAAATTCTAATGGAAAATTAGCTTTTAAATAAGCCATTTTAAAAGTTAACATTGAATAAGCAACAGCGTGTGATTTATTAAAACCATAATCAGCAAATTTTTCGATAGTATCAAAAATTTTTTTAGCAACTTCTTCTTTGTAATTGTTATCTAAAGCTTTTGCAATAAAATGGTTTTTGATTTCAATCATTTCATTAGCTTGTTTTTTCGAAATAATTTTTCTTAGTAAATCTGCTTCTTCAAATGTCATATTTGCAATTTTTTGAGCAATTTGCATTATCTGTTCCTGATAAATAATGATTCCATATGTATCTTTAACAATTTCATTATATTCTTGTGAAATTAAAGGAATTTCTTCTTGCCCGTTTTTTCTTTTTGCATAATTCGAAACATAAGCCATTGGACCTGGACGATTTAAAGAAATAATTGCACTTATATCATTAAATGAATTAACCTTAATTTGTTTTAATGCTCTAATCATTATTGGGCTTTCTACTTGAAATATTCCGGCAGTATTACCAGATGATAATAAATCAAATGTTTTTTTATCATTGTAATCTATTGTTTCCCAATTAATTTCTTTATTATATTTTGCTTTAATCTCATTCTCAATTTGTTTTATTGTAGAAAGAGTTTTAAGTCCTAAAATATCCATTTTAATTAATCCAAAATATTCTAGATATTCCATACTTAATTGTGTTTGTTGAAAATTATCGGCATTTTCAAAAGTTGGCACTAAGTCAATTATTGGTTTAGCTGAAATAACAATTCCAGCAGCATGTGTTCCAATTTGGCGGTAAAAACCCGAAATTCTAGTAGTTTGATTAATTACATTGTTTGTAAATGTATTATCTAATGGATTAATTTGGTCAAGCTCTTTAATAAGGTTTTCATTTTTAGACGCTTCCTTAATTAAACTTGTGTCATCAGAAGAGATTAATTTCGATACCTTATTAATTTTGACAGGGCTAACATTATACGCACGTAGAATATCTCTAATTGCAGATTTTTTTCCTAATGTTGAAAAAGTGATAATATTAGCAACACGATCATATCCATATTTATTAACTAAATAATTAATAACTTGATATCTCTTATCATCTTGGACATCAACATCAATATCTGGCATAGAAATTCTTTTTGGATTTAGGAATCTTTCAAAAATTAAATTATATTTTATTGGATCAATTTCTGTTATTCCGAGTACATAAGAAATTAATGAACCTGCAGCAGACCCTCTTCCTGGCCCTATTGAAATATCATTCTCTTTCGCTCAATTAATTCAATCTTGAATAATTAAAAAATAATCTTCAAAATTTAGTTCGCTAATAATATCAAATTCTCTTTTTAATCTATTCTTATATAAGTCATTTTCAAAAAGTTTTCTAAGATTGTCTGATTTTTTAATTTTTTCTAGAATAATAAAGCGTAAATAATTTTTCGAATCTAATTCCTTATTGTTCGGATATGTAAGTAAATGGTAATTATTTTTAGAAAAAGGGAAAAATAAATTTTTCACTAATTTATTTGTTCTTTCGATAATTTTTTTAATTAATATATCATTATTTTCAACTTCAAAAAATAAAGGATTATTAAGTCTAATTGGTTTATTTTTACCATTCATTTTATTAAGTAGTTCAATTATTGCAAAATCTTGTGAATCTAATGTATTAAAATTATTTACAATTAAAACATTCTGAAAATAAGAACAAAAATCCAAATATTCATTAATTTCTTCAATATTAAAACTAATATAATAATTATTATTTTGAATAACTTGTTTTGTTATTTTGTAATAACTTAACTCTGGATTTTCAACAATAATTATGTCTTTATTTTTTTCTAATAATTCTTCAATATTTATTCTCTCATTTTTTAATAAACGATAAGAAATTTTGTGTAAATCAGTAAAAGCTTTCTTATTCTTAGCAAATAAAATAAATCCAAATTTACTATCTTGAATAAATAAATTTACTTCTAAACCAAAAATTGGTTTAATGTTATTTTGTTGGCACTTTATGTTAGCTTCCCCCAGACTAAAAAAATTATTTTTTTCAGTAAAAGTTAAATATTCAACATTATCTAAAATGGCTTTATTTATTGCATCATCAACGGTAATTGTGCTTTCTAAAAATGAGAAAGTCGTATTTAAATGAAGGTTAAATAATTTCATAGTTTAATTATAAATAAATAAAATTTTAAATTTTAAAAAGACGAAATATATTATCCAAAAAACCAAAGATTAAAGGGTTAATTTGGCAGTTATATTTTATAAAATTGCTTTTTCTTCTTAAAATTAAATGATATTTTTATATTATCCATTTTTATTAGTTTTTAGGGCCTGAAATATAAGAAATTATTGACAATTTTATGTAGAAAACTTACTTTTTTTTTAAAAAAATTCTTAAATTTAAATGATAAATGATTATAAGTTTGTTTATAAAATGCACTAATTTTTTTGGCATTTTAAAAAAAGTAAAAAAATGAGACTTTTTATTCTTTTGGTTTCATACAATTTATTCCATCAAGCAAATAAATTAGAAAATAGAAGGAGGATAAAATGAATCAAATTAAATTTTTAGTTGATAACTCAGCTGACATTAATTCTAATGACTTAATTAATTTAAGAACATTTTATACTCCAGTTATTGGTAGTCTTGGTTTAGCCTTATATCACCATTTATATGATTTATATAATAATGATAAATTAGCAAAATACAATTTATCGGAAACTTCTGAGTTTTTAGTTTTAAGTGAAGAAGAATTAAGGGAGACTAAAAATAAATTAGAAGGTATAGGTTTAATTAAAACATTTCAAGATAAAGAAGGAAATTTATTATTCAAATTACTTAAACCATTAAATGCTAATGAAATTGTGAAAAATCCTTTAGTATCTAGCATTTTAAAAAATAAATTTGGTGAGGTTAAGTTTAATAAATTGATTAAAGAAAAAGCTCTTTATTATTATGAATGTGAAAAATATAATGATGTTTCAAAAAACTTTTTTGAAGTTTTTGCTAATGAAAAAATCGAATTAAACCAAGATGAGTGTTTTGACTTTAAACTAGTAAATGAAAATGAACTTGTTGATAATTTAACTAGTGAACAATATATTTGCCACTATACTAGACGCGAACTAAGCCCCTCACAAATTTTAATGATTAAGAAAGTAAAATCTTTGAACTTTAAAGATAAGGCAATTAATAATTTTGTTAAATATTCACTTTCAGTTAATAATGCAATAGTATGTAACTATATTGAAAAAATAGCTAATGATTTTGCTAAAAGAAATCTATTTGAAGCCGATTTAATTGATAATGAGTTATCGCAGGTAATATTATTTAAGAATAAAAATAATGCTAATTATGAAAAAAATAGTTCTCAAATTAGTAATATTTCTTTAGAAGATGGGTTAGCATGAGATGATTAAAATATAAAAAGGAATTAAATGAAAAAACAGTTTTTAAATGATTTAATATCACTAAAAAAAGAAATTGATGTTGAAAATCTAAGGAAAGAGGTTTTATCTAAAGATTTTATTCAAGAAGAAATCAAAAGATTAAATTTAAACGATTTTCAAATAAATAAAGGTATGGGTGTTTTGCAAAGATATCATGATTTTTATATTCAAAATCACAAAAAACCCGAATATAAATTATTTGTTGATATTTATGGTTTTTTAGCTGAAGACTTTAGCAATGATACTAATTTTTTAAAACATCAACAATTAGATAATTTTTGATTAACTTCAATAACAAATTTAGATCCAATAATTCAAAAATATTTTGAACCGGGTCAAAAAGACAATTTAATGTCTTCATGAAAAAAAACAGCTAAAAATTATATTAATTCCTTACCAAAAACCCAGGAATCAAGAGATATTGAAAATATATTTAAAAAAATGTTGAGCAAAGGTGAATTTGATTTTAATATTTTATTTTTGGATCCAAATATTGTCGTAGGAAATGAAATTTTAAAATACATCGCCTCAATGAATGCAATTATTAATAATAAAACAGTCGCTTTTTTAAATACAAACGATTTATTTAATTATATTTCTTCTCATCAAGAAGAAAAACAATCAATTTCTTACTATATTAATAATGTTGATATTTTAATATTAACAAATTTAACACTAGGGGTTAAGCCACAATGATTCTTAGATTTTTTAATTAATATTTTTGAATCCCGTAGAACACACCATAAGCCAATTCTGATCTCTTCATCGCGTGATGTATTAAATAAGAGTGTAAAATTACTTTCAAATTACTATTACTCGAAAACAGAGGAAAATGAACTAGAAAAGGTTTTCAAATCAATGGTAAAAAATTACTTTAAATTTATTAAAATTTCTAAGGATTAATATATAATTATTAGGCCTTATAAAATTTAAATTTTTGAAATAATGTACATTTTGTAAAAACACCGCTAATTGTGGCGTTTTTTTATTTCGATTTTTTTATTTTACTATAATTTTTTTTGTTAATTAAACAAGTACAAAAAACAAAATTACATTCAATTTAAATTTAAAAATTTGAGGGAAAAAATGAAAAAATCAACAAAAAAATTCTTATTACCATCTATTATCGCAACTTCAGTTGTTCCAGTTACATTTGGTTTAATTTCATCGCAATGTACACCAACAAGTACAACACCTGAAACAATTAAAACAAGTGGATATGCTGACTCATTTATTAAGTTAGCAAACAAAAGTATTACAGTAGCAGGCGCATGATCAGATGCTAGATTCTATGCTGGAGAACACGCAAATGAAATCGAAGTTATCGGTGCAACGAAATTCATTTCAAACGACGGTGTTCAAGCTAGAGTTGGCCTAAAAGACGGAGATATTAAGGCTATTCAACAATTATTAATTAATGCTGTTAACGAAGCTCAAGTTGAAGCTAGTTCAGGAAAAGAAGGAAATCTAACTTATTTAGATAAAAATAACAAATTACAAAGTATTTTTAAAATTTATAATCACGATGGGTATACACCAGTAGGTTATGAATCACAAATTGCTTACGATGCTGCCGGAAATACTAAAAAAGCATATGTTGAAACACCAACTGGAGCAAGTGAATACATTACCTATAATTCTGAAACAAAAGCTTTTGCTACAGTAGCAGATGCAAAAGAATTCAAAATTCAATTTATACCTTCTTCAGATGCTACATTAGTTCAAAAAGCAACTGAAAAATTACAAGCATACATTGCTTCAAAAGGTATCACAAATGTTAAAATTTCAGTATCAAGCGATTACAATGCAGCTGCAGCAGCATTAAAAGCCGGATCAGTTGACGTTGCTTTCTTACCAATTGATACATGAGCAAAATTATCAGGAAACTCAAGCTTTATTCTACAAGCAGGTAGAAATGTTCAAATTATTGACCCTTATGCAAGTATTACAAATACTTCAGCTCCTAAATTTGATGATGAAAAATTATTAGTTGAAGCATTTAACCACTACAAAACATTTAATAATAATAACTTATACATCAATAAAGAAAGTGCTTCAAACCCTCAAGCTCCAACAGAAGGATATACAGCAGAACTTAAAACCCATGTTGACTCATTAGCTACAGGTGTAGAATTACCTAAAGTTGGTTTTTACCGTTCATACATTTACGCACGTAAAGATTCAGAACTATACAAAATTGTTATGAAAGCCTTAAAAGAACAAGGTTCAGATTGAAAATTAAATTGAGAAGATGTAAGTCAACACGTTGTTTACGGATACACTTCAACAACTTCAGCCGCTTCATATGTTTATCCAGAAATTTGATTTAAAAAACACTTCATTGGTTTTAAATCATTCTTAAAATAGTATTTTAATTATTTATAATATGAAAAAAAATACAAATAATAATTTAGACTCTCAAATAATAAATGAAGATTGAAATATTGTTTGAGAAAACGCCTCTAAAGTATACCCAAACGGAACAAAAGGATTGACTGATGTCAATCTTTCTATTAATCAAGGAGAGTTTGTTGCAGTTATTGGGTTATCTGGAGCTGGTAAAACAACTTTAATTAAAACAGTAAATAAAATTAGCGGTATTACATCAGGAACCTTAAAAGTTGGCCCATATGTGGTTAATGATTTAAAAGGTAAAAAATTAAGAAAATTTAGAACAAAAGTTGGGATTATTTTCCAAAACTATAACCTTGTGGAAAACATTTCAGTTTTACAAAACGTGCTTTCGGCAAGATTGCCTCAAATGAATAAATTAAGAGCATTTTTTGGATTTTACAGTAAGAAGGATATTGAATTAGCTTACCAATGTTTAGCTAAAGTTAATATTTTAGAAAATGCTTACGATATGGCTAAAGATTTATCTGGTGGTCAAATGCAACGTGTCGCATTAGCTAGAACTTTAGCTCAAAAACCTAAAATAATTTTAGCAGATGAGCCTGTTGGAGCACTTGACCCAATTATGGCAAAAAGTGTTATGGACGGGTTTTTAATAGCAAACAAATCAGAAAAAATTACGATTGTCGCAAACTTACACCACGTTGACTTGGCATTGCAATATGCAGATAGAATTGTTGGTGTTAAAAAAGGAAAAATAATCTTTAACGATAGTTGAGAGAAAGTTAACTTAGAACAATTAAAAGAAATATATGGTGAAAAATTAGAACAATTTGATGAAGAACAATTTATTGAAAATAGAAGAAAAAGACAAATTATTCAAAATGAAGTTCTTGAAAAAATAAAATTATTGGAAAAAAACAATGAATAAAACAATTAAACCAAACGAGGAAAAAGTTGAAACAAAAAGTAAACTAAAATTATTTGGTGAGTCTTTTGTCAACTATTTTAATCCAAAATTTATTGATATTAATAATCAAAAAGTTACAAAAAAATTTCCTTGATTAAAAATTTTTGGTGGTCTATTAATCTTTGCTTTAGTAATTACAATGATTGTAGCTATCAAACCAGATTTCCAAAACTGAAAAGAGTTTTGAAGACAAATTGGTCACTTTTTTGAAATAAATAAAAAAGCAGAAATTGGATCTGCAGAATTTACACCATATGAAACATTCTTACGTAGTTTAGAATATTTATGGATAACAATTTCTTATTCGATTTTAGGAACAATATTAGGGATATTAATATCAGTACCATTAGCCTTATTAAGTTCTAAAAACTTTATTAAAGATAAGATTATTTATCTTCCATTTAGAATTATAATGTCAATCATCAGAGCCGTACCGCCTGTTGTATTTGCCTTTATATTCTTCTTCTTATTTTCAAAATCATTAGCTGCAACATTTTCTATTGCAATCTTTGTTGCTTCATTAATGACAAAATGATTATATGAAGATTTAGATACATATGATACAAGTGCATATCAAGGTGCACAAGCAATAGGCAATAGCAAGGCTCTTGCATTCAAGAGTTCAATACTACCTTATTTAATGAAGAGAATTGTCTCTTATGGATTCTATTCATTTGAAATGGTTGTTAGATTTGCGGCAATTTTATCAATTGTTGGAATTGGAACCATTGGACAATTATTATCAGATCAATATGCTGTAGAAAATAACTTTTCTCATATGTCAATTGTGTTATGGGTTTTAATCACTTTAATGATTTTAATTGAAGGTCTTAACTTTACAATTAAAAAATACATTTTAGATTATTCACAAAAACACCCTAAAATTGATGAAAAACTACCTTATGAACAACAATTAGAACAACTTAAAAAACAAAAATCAAAAATGTATATTTTTAAAATATTTATTGTTTTATTAATTGTTGCTTTAGTTTTGGCTTCGCTTACTCAAATAGAATGATCAATAGGTAACTCAGTTAAAATTAGTCAATTCAAGCAAGGGATGAAAAAGTTATTTAATCCTGATTGAAGTTTATTTGGCGGAAATTGATCAACAAGTAAAACAAGTGTTATTCCTTTAGGTGTTGAAGCCTTTTTAGTTGCTATAGCATCGTCGATTATTGGATTATTTTTTGCTTTAATATTAGGTATTTTAGCTTCGAAAAATATTAATAAGTTTTTTGCTTACCCATTCAAATTAATTATCATCGTTTTACGTGCTATTCCAGCATTTACATTTGCTTTATTATTCTTGATTCTTTCAAAAGATTCAAAACTATTTGCTGGAGTTTTAGCACTAGGAATTCACTCAATTGGTATGCTTGGAAAACTAATAATGGAATCTGTTGAAAAAATACCAAATAAAGTATTTCAATCTTTAGATTCTCTAGGAGCTACTTGATTCCAAAAAGTTAAATTTATCGTTATTAAATCAATTCTTCCTCAAGCCTTATCAAACTTTTTATACAGAGTTGAAATTAACTTTAAAAGTACGGTAGTTATTGGAGCAGTTGGAGCTAGTGACTTTGGTTTCCAAATAAGTACTTATTCTTCAGATATGAATAACTGAGATAAATTATCTTCATATTTAATTTTTACAATTGTTGTACTTTTAGCATTAGAGCAAATTTCGAACATAGTTCGTTCAAAATTAATGACTGGATATTTCTTTACACAAGATGTTTGATTTAAAAAACTAATGAAGAGAAAAATGATTATGAAATCATTAGCTATTTGTTTAACAAATAATCAAAAATTTTTAAATGAAACCCGTTATGCAAAATATGTAATTGCTAAACATAAATTTGATAAATTATTTGTTTATAATTATTGATTAGATCACTCAATAGTTCCAAACAAGGAAATGCTTGAAGCATTAGAAATAAGTAAACAAACATATTTAAAAACTTATCGTGAGGCTTTATTGAAAATTAAATCAGATATTAATAATATTTATAAAGAAACATATAAATTAACAATGAGTAACCAATCAAATATTAAGAATTGATTTAAGAAAAATAAAGTAGCGAAAAAATCAGCTAACATTGCTGTTGATCATTATTTTGAATCTTATGTTATGGCGGTGGCTTAAAATGCAAAATCTAAGAGAAAAATTTATAGGCTTTTGAGAATATATTAAAAAGCCAGAAAATATTACGTTATGTACACATGTTGAACCTGATGGTGATACACTAGGATCAGCAATTGCATTAAAACATTTAATTTTATTAAATTTTGAAAATAAAAATGTACAAATATCAGGTGGCGATTATCCACGAAACCTACTTTTTTTACAAGATCAAAAAATTAAATTAGTAAGTAAGAAATTTTTTGATAATTCTTTGAAAGTTGTTGTTGATACTTCGACAAAACGGAGAATTTTTGATCAAAGAGTAAAAACAGAAGAAGCAATCAAAATTGATCACCACCCTTTTGAAGGAAAATGACTATTTGAAATTGGTGGAGATTTTTGGCCAGCAACTGGACAAGTAATGACCAAGATGGTTATGGAACTTGATTTAAAAGTTAATGAGAATGTTTTAGAAGGCCTAGCAGTTGCAATTATTACTGATACTGAGTTTTTTAAAGAAAGAAATGTCAATGAAGAAACTTTTGAATGCATGAGATTTTTATTAGAAAAAGGTTTAAATTACAATCTTTTACTAAAGAAAATGCAATTAAATGCTAAAGAAAATAAATTTATTTTTGATGCAGTAAGTAATTTAAAACAAAAAGGAATTGTATCTTATATTATTGTTGATCAAGTAGTTTCAAACGATATAGCAAGACCTTTAGTTGCTAAATTTGCTGAAGTTTCTAACACAGAAGTTTCACTAGTTTATTTAAAAAGATCACAAGGTGATTATCGTTGTGAAATTCGATCAAAGACTACATATGACGTTTCCAAAGTAGCTAATGAATTTTTAGGCGGTGGACACTTAAATTCTTCTGGTTTTATTCAAAAAAATTTAAAACAGCTAAACAAAGTTCTAAGCTTTATTAACAAAAATAAATAATAATCAATAAAAAGGTCTAGAAATTTTTTTCTAGGCCTTTAATTTATTTTTTAGCGCTTAATAATTCATTATTAATTATTCTTATATAATTTAATATTATTGAATTTATATTTATTGAAAGGAATGATTATGTTTGAACCTATTGAACCTTATAAAAGTGGTTATTTAAAAGTTAGTGATATTCATAGTATTTATTATGAAGAAGTTGGAAATCCAAATGGAAGACCAATATTATTTGTTCACGGTGGACCTGGGGGTGGAGTTTCTGAATCAAACCGTCAATATTTCGATCCTAAACATTATCGTATTATTTTATTTGATCAAAGAGGATGTGGAAAATCAATTCCATCTGCAGAAATAAGAGAGAATACAACCTTAGATCTAATTTCAGATATGGAAAAATTAAGAAAAGAATTAAATATTGATAAATGAATCTTATTTGGCGGTTCATGAGGTTCTTGTTTAAGTTTAATTTATGCTATTAATTATCCAGAAAAAGTTAGTGGGATGATTTTGCGTGGTGTTTTCTTAGGTAGATATGAAGATGACCAATATTTATATCAACAAGGAGCTTCTTATTATTTTCCCGAAGCCTATGAAGAATTTTCAGGATTTATTCCTAAAGATGAAAGAAATGACTTAATTAAAGCATATAATAAATATTTAAATAGTGATAATTTAGATGTTGCCTATAAGGCTGCATATCATTGAGCAAAATGAGAATTGGGTTTAATTACAATAGAGCCTTTAGCTGATATTGAAACTATTTTATCTAATTCAAAAAGTAATTTGGAATTAGCAAGACTGGAAAATCATTACTTTATTAATCATATTTTTTTAGAAGATAATTACATTTTAAATAATATTGAAAGAATTAAAAATATTCCAACAATTATTATTCATGGAAGATATGACATGGACTGTCGTCCTGAAGGAGCTTACTTTCTTCATAAGGAATTAAATAACTCAAAGTTAAATTTCGTTATAGCAGGTCATTCATCTAAAGAAGAAAAAATAGCACAAGCTTTAGTCGACGCTACTGAAGAATTTAAAAGAATATAGTAAAAAAATAACTCACTGCCTTATTTGCGAGTTATTTTTATTTATTCTTATATTGAATTAAACAAATCAATTAAAAAGGTAATTGGTTTTTCTTTTTCTTTATTTTCGTTTAATAATTTTTCAACATTTTTAATGGAACTAGACCCTTGAAAATTAATACTGTTTTTTTCTTTTTGATTTACTTTAGCAACAATTAAAGTTAAATTTTCATTGGAAAATTGGTCGAATAGTGGAACATTTTTATCATCAAAATATTTTTTATAACCTTTTAAGATATTTGAAATCTTAATAGATTTGTCATTTGAATCCTTGGTTTCAATATAAAAAATATGTTCTTGTTTACTTTCATTATTTAGGGATATTTTTATTATAAAGTCAGGAAAAGATTTAGAAACATTATTATCATCATCAAAATATTCTAAAAATAAACCATGAAAAACAGGATTCTTAGTTCAAATTTTAATCTTGTAATTTTGATCATTATTAATGATATAGTCTTTTAAGAGACTTAAAAATTTAGTTTCTACTTTTGAATCAAAATAATTAATATTAGAATTTTCTTTTTTACTTCTTAAATTTTCATATGCATATTTAGCATCCGGAATATCCATTTCCTTACTGTTTTCCTTAACTAATAAGTCATTATTATATGGTAAGGACTTTTCAGAAATTTTATAAATCTTGCTTTCGATTTTTGAACTATTAATAATTTCAGAAAATTTACTTTTAATTTGTTCCATTTTAAAAATAGATATTATAAGTCACATCAAATTTACTGAAAATAAATCATGAAGGCGATCATCCCTTTTACAAGTAAAAAACCAATTTTCAATAGCTAAAATAATGTTTTTTGAAAAATATGTTTTATTTTCTAATAAAAAATTTTCTTTATAAATTTCAAGTTCAATATTATTTTGAATTTTATTCGTTATTAATTTTTTATTACCATAGTTTTCTTCGCTAACAACGATAAATTTATATTTTTTATAATAATTATAATATTTATTAAATTCTGCGTTGAGTTGATTAATATCTAATAAAGATATTAAATCCTCTAAATATTTTGGATTATTTACTCTTTTCTTTATTTCAGATCTATCAATTGAACCAACTTTAAATTTTTCGTCTTTAAATTCGTTCTTTAAAACTAAAGTAATTCTTTGCCGGCTTGATTCTTGAATATTTGAATAATAATAATAGTTTAGAGCAATTGAACTATTTGAATAATCTGCTTCAGGATTTGGGTTTCTTTTTATTCTTCCTAAAGTTTGGGTATTTAAACTATCTGAAGAAACATTTCTAAGTTGGACTAGCATACAGGCTCTTGGAATATTTCAACCTGTAGCGGGGCCAATTTTAAAAATAATTACATCAATATCTGAGTGATTGTGTGATATAGATCTTAGTGAATTATTTATTAATCTTATTGAAGAATCGACATCGTTAGAACCAAAATATTTAACTCATGTTAGTCCATTTTTATTTAAAATTGAAATTATACTATTAATTTCTTTTTCGAATTCTTCATGTTTATTTTTATAATCATCGCGAACCTGTATTAGCATTGCCGGATTAATATTTTGTAAAAATGGTTCCTCTTGGTAATTTGCATACCTATTTTTTACTTCTTTAAATTTTTTACAAGCAAGCTCAAGAATGTCATTATTTGAAATCTCTTCTGATTTTAAAGAATTTATTCCTTCGTTATATTTAGAAACTTTTTTTAAAAGTATTATGTTATCTTCTTCTAAATCTTTTTCATTTAATAAAACTAAATCATTTTTTCCCTTTGGAGTAGCCGTCATTTTAACAATAAAATGCGCCGCATCTTGCATTAGAAGCTCAAACTTTTTACTTTCATCTTTTGTTTTGTTAAGTTGTTTAGACAAATTTTCTTCAAGTGAATAATCTAAAAATTTATTATTTTCTTTTTTAGCCTCTCCGCCATAATGTGCTTCATCTCTAATATAAATTAACTTATAATTTTCAGACTTTATTTGATTTATAAAGCCATTTATTGTTCCTTCTTCCGTAAAAATTCTACCTTTCCCAAAAGATTGGGTTCCCAAAATTAAAATATTATTTCTTTTTGCCATTATTTGATAATGACCGTCTTTAACTTTTGAATCTTTGGTCGAAGGAGACTCTTTTCTTTCTATTGTAATAAAGTTGTTATGAAGATATTTTTTGTAATCGTTTAAATTATCTAGCATTTGTTTAGGTAAATTTGCTGAAGATAATGTAGCAATTACAAATGTTAATTTTTCATTAGGAAATTTAGAAATTAATCTGTCTATCATATTAGTTATCATAAAAGTTTTTCCCGAACCTGTCGGTGCTTGAAAATCAATTATATTTTTTTGCAGAGGGTTAAATTTAGAAACTAATTCATTCACTGTTATTTCTTGACATTTACTTAGTCTCATATTTCTCACCATCTAATTTTTCTACTGGTTTTAAAGCAGTTAACTCTCTTAAGATATCTAAAGTTTTTAAATTAGTTGAATTTAGTTGAAAATCATCCAATTCTTTTAAGTAGGCTTCCTTTATTTTTTTATTACCCTCTTCAATATTAAATAGTGAAGTATTAAAATATTTAATATCAAAAACATTTAAATTTGATTGAAATGGATTGTTATTTTTAATTCATTCAAAATTAGTTTCCCCGTTAGAACCCATACCTATATTGATGCGATACAATCTTTCATAACAAACATTAGTACCAATACTATTTTCATTATTAGTTACTAATGTAAAAGTTCTATTTCCACCATCTTCACGATTTAATTCTAAAACAGCGTGTGCTGTAGTGCCTGAACCAGCAAAAAAGTCTAATATACGAGCATTTTTGTTATCAGAAGCCATATTAATTAAATATTTAATTAAATTTTGTGGTTTAGGAAAATCAAAAGTGTTTTTATCACCTAGTATATTTATAATATCTTCCCCACCTTTTTGTGAATAAATATTATCGATAATGTTTTCAAAAGGCTGACCAGCTTCGATTTTTTCTATTTTGTGTGTTTTAGGGTTGAATTTCACAAATTGATATTGTTTTCTTTTGGCAACTCAATAGCCTTCAGTATTTTTTACACACTCAATAAAACCCAATTCTTCACCTTTTTTATAGGTTTCATAATTTCAAGTATAACGAGCAGAGCGCGGCTTAATAATATTTGAATATAATTTGAATAATGAACCATCAGGCGCTTTAATTTCATAGTCTAGTGATGGTGTATATTGAAAACTACCAGTTGATGAAGGACGGTGTAAATCTGTTAGTTTATAATATCCTCTTTGTTCAAAGTGTTTATCTTTTAATTTGTAACCTAATTTATTCAATTTTTCAGCATCATGTTTAATGTAATTGAATATCTATTATTAATATTTTTAGCATAAACCAATATATATTCAGTGTTTTTAACAATTGAATAGTTAAATGAGGTATTGCCACCAGGTCCTCTTTTTTTAATTCACACTAAATTTGCAACAAAGTTTTCTTCACCAAAAATTTCATCCATTAAAACTTTTAAATAAGCTTGTTCTGAATCATCAATTGATACAAAAATAACACCATCTTCTTTCAAAAGTTGGCGTGCCATTATTAATCTTTCATTTAACATGTTTAATCAGCCGGTTCTACTAAATTTATCGCGATATATAAATTTAGAACTTGCAACATTATCTTTTTCAGATAGATTATTACCGTCTGTTCTTGATGATTCGGTATTGTATGGAGGATCAATATAAATTACATCAAAATTAGAAGAGAAGCTCTCTCTCTCTCTCTCTCTCTCTCAATGCTTATCAAATTTTTTAAAGCATCGTAATTTTCTCCAATAATTAAATTATTTTGATTTTCATTAAATTTATTTTGAAATGAAAGTTTTTCATTTCTAACTAATAAGGCTACTTGCGATGAATCAACAGAAGGTGCTACATCAAAAGTAAAACCTAATTTCACTCTCTTAATTAAAAATTGATAAACATTCTGTAAATTTTTATCGTTATCATCAAATTTATTAATTATTTCCTTAATTAAATTTTTTTGATCTTGATTTATTTCGTTTGATATGCTAAGATCTTCAGCTTTTTTAAGATATTCTTCTTTTAAAGAAGCCATATATTCCTCCATATAATTTTTAATATATTAACTATTATACTTTTTTAAAAAATAAAATAATTACAAAAAATAAAATGAAAGAAATCTAATTTTAAACAGTTGTCTTGTTTCAAAAAAGCAAGACTATATTTTTTTAAATCTCTTTTTTAAAACATATAAATATACTCTTTGTATTCTTGATTTAGTATACCTTTTAGATGTACAAAGATCAATAAATTCTTGATAAGTTTTTGCTTCAATATTTTTTTTAAAAAGATTTTCCATTCCTTCACTCACGAGCTTAATATTAGCTAATTTATTAGCCGATAATTTTCGAACTATTTTTTGAAATTTTGAATATGTATCTTCAATTCTTTTTACTTTTTTAATAACTAACGGTGAGTATTTTGAAATATCTTCACCATTTTTTATCATTTCTCTTAATTTAGTTCCTGAAGCATAAAATGAATTTACTTTATCTGCGCCATGTGCCACAGATCTTTGAATACAATCAAGCTTAATATTTAAATTATTATTAATAATATATTTTGTATACTCAAAACCTAAAATATCTTTTGGTATTTCTTCTTCTTTTAAAAATAATTTTAAAGATTCATAACAAGCGAAAATAAACGATCTACCACTCTTTAGAATCTTTTTAACATTTTGGTTATAAATGGATTCATTTTCTTTTATTAATCTCGCTGCTTTAATATATTTATTTATATTATTGCTATCTGAAGTTCCAAAAAATAATATATCAATTCCTGCCTTATTTAATGTTTCTATTGATCCTTTAGCAAAAATATGAGCTGCTTGCGTTGAAGTTTCAAAATCAAGTTTAATAACTTTATTAACTCCATATTTTTTACATATTTTTTTTCTTTGGGCAAAAGAAGCACAAGCAATTTCGCCTCGTTGTGTATAGTTTGATGATAAAGCAACAATAATTTTAGAGTTAGGATATTTTTCTTTTATTTTGTTTAATAAATAAATATGACCATTATGAAATGGGTTAAATTCAGCTATTACACCAATTTTTAACATATTAAATTCCTCCTAACTTTTAAAATTTATTTATTAAATTATAAATGAGATATCTTAAAAAAAATTAGGAAAAATAAGAGAAAAAATTATTTTCATTATAATTTAAAATACTTATAAGCACAATAGAAAAAACTGGAGAATTATTATGGTTGATATATCAATAAAAAATGTTGCGAAAAAATTAAATATTAAGGATGAACAAGTTAAAGAAACACTTACATTATTAAGCGAAGGGGCGACAATTCCTTTTATTTCACGTTATAGAAAAGAAGTAACAGGCGGATTAGATGAAGAACAAGTTGCACAAATTAGCGAACTATATGAATATGATGTTGAACTTTTAAAAAGAAAAGATTACGTTAAAAAAGTTCTTGATGAAAAGAAACTTTTAGACCCTGAAATTAGTAAAAAAATTGATTTAGCACAAACTAAACAAGAAGTCGAAAATATTTATGAACCTTTTAAAGTCGGAAAGAAAACAAAAGCAACAGAAGCTTTAGCTTTAGGTCTTGGTGCACTAGCTGATTTAATAATGAGTAATAAAGAAGAAAACTTTAATGTTTATTGTGAAGCCAATAAATATGTTAACGGTGATACTTTAAAAGATACTGAGCAAGTTATCGAACAAACTAAATTTATTATCGCCCAAAATATTTCTCAAGATATTTCAGTTCGTGAATATGTAAAAAGTCAATTGTTTAATTATGGAAGCATTGTAACTAAAAAGAAAAATACTGAGGATGAGAAAGAAACATTTAAACAATATTATGACTATAGTGAAAGAGTAAAAAGTATTCCAAACCACCGTGTTTTAGCAATCACTCGTGGTGAAGACAAAAAAATATTGTCATATACAATAGAGTTTAATGAAAAAGTAATTATTTATTATTTGAATAACAAGTTTTTTATTAACAAAAGAACTGCAAAAATTGTTATCGAAGCAATAAAAGATGCCTTAGATCGTTTAATTTTTCCTTCAATAATAAGAGAAATTAAAACAGATTTATTTGAAAGAGCAGAAAAAGAAGCAATTGAAATTTTTGCACAAAATTTAGAAGATTTATTATTATCTCCAGCTACTAAAAATAAAAGTATTTTGTCAATTGACCCAGGTTATACTAATGGTTGCAAATGTGCAATGTTAGATGGGAATGGAAATTATCTAGAAGGTTTCATCATTTACCCTCACGGAAGTTCAAAAGAAAAGTTTATTGAAGCAGTTAAAAAAATAAATCAAATTTTAAATAAATACTCAGTAGATTTAATTGTGATTGGAAACGGAACCGCTAGCCGTGAAACAGAAGAGTTTGTTGATAAATTATTAACCTTAAGAAGAGAAAAGAACTTGAATTTAGAAACAAAATTTGCTATCGTAAGTGAAGTGGGCGCATCAGTTTATTCAGCTTCAAAGATTGCTCAAGAAGAATTCCCTGATCTTGAATTAGAATTTAGATCAGCAATAAACATTGGAAGAAAATTTCAAGACCCATTAAATGAGTTAATTAAAATTGACCCAAAATCATTAGGTGTTGGTCAATACCAACACGACGTCAACCAGAAACAATTAGCATCGAAATTATCTTTTAAAGTTGATAAGGCAGTTAATATGGTTGGAGTTGATTTAAATACAGCAACTAAATATATTCTAGAATATGTTTCGGGCTTATCAAAAACCATAGCACAAAACATTGTTGATTATCGTAATGAAAATGGTTCTTTTAAATCTAGAAATGAATTAAAAAAAGTTAAAGGCTTAGGACCAAAAGCTTATGAACAATCTGTTGGTTTTTTAAGAATTTATGATTCAAAAGTTTTCTATGATAAAACAAATATTCATCCTGATTTATATGATTTGGCTGACCGTGTAGTAAAAGAATTATCTTTAGACTTAAAAAATATTGATAAGGAAGTTTTACTATCAACTAATAAAAAAGAACTGTCACAAGAGCTTGGCGTAAGTCAATATGATATTGATTTGATTATTGATTCATTATTAATGCCTGGGAAAGATATTAGAGAAGACAAGCCTGGTTTTATCGTTAATGATAAAATTTTAAAATTTGAAGACATTCAAGTTGGGCAAGAAATTATCGGACAAGTTCAAAACATTACTAATTTTGGTGTATTTGCTTACATTGGATTAAAAGAAAATGTTTTAATTCATATTAAAAACATGAAAAAAACTGATAATCATTTTATTAATCACCCAAGTGAATTAGTTTCAATTGGTGATAACTTAAATATTAAAATTATTGATATAGATAGAAACAACAATAAAATCCAAGGTAAAATAATTTGAAAATAAATACACTTTTTGCACATTTAAACACCTTTTTTGTTTATAAAATTCAAAAATATATTAAAATTACTTTATACTGTTTTTAATTAAGATTAAAAAGGGTTGGCGTAAGCCGATCCTTTTTGCAATTAAATATACGTAAAAGGAGAAAAAATGAGTGTTAAATCAAGTGAATCAGAACTAAAAGCAAGCCAAATATTTAATGCTATTTATAATGTTTCACAAATTAAAAAAATCGATGAAGAAGCAGTTATTCAATTATTTAAAAGAGCGGTTGAACAAGTTATTCTTGGTCAATACGATCCTGATGCTGAACTTGAGTTTATTATTGATCGTGATAAGAAACAATTTAAAATCATTAACCATACCAAAATTGTTACTGAAGAACCTAAAACTGATGAAGAAAAAGATAACTTTTGTACATGCATAGAAATAACAGTAAAGGAAGCACAAGCAATTAACCCTTCTGCAGAAGTAGGAGATATGATTTCTGATGAAATAGATTTTGAAAGATTTCACAAAAGAGATTATCAAAAAATTCTAAGTATCTTCAACCAACAAATTAGAGAATTAGAAAAACAAATGACTTTTGAAAAATATAGTCAATTAATTGGAAACATTGTTAAGGCAAAAATTACTAACATCACTAAAACTGGAACATTAATGGAATTTTATGATGGCACAGTTGCATATATGCCACCCTCAACAACTAACTTGAGACTTTTAGCTAATTTAAGACCCGGTGATTTATTAGATGTTTATATTGAAGAAGTTAAACCTGAATCTAAAAACGCACAAGTTTTAGTTTCTTCTGTAGAATCAAAACTTTTAAATAAATTATTTGAACAAGAAATTCCCGAAGTTGCGGCTGGATATGTAGAAATTGTTAAAGTTGTTAGAATACCTGGCGAAAGATCAAAAGTTGCAATTAGAAAAACCGAAAGTGCACCATTTGCGTTAGAAGAACTTGGTACAGTAATTGGTAAAAACCATGAAAGAATCGAAGTAATTTCTAAACAATTAAAGAATGAAAAAATTGACGTTGTTTTATATAACGATGATAAGAAAAAATTTGTTATGAATGCTGTTAGCCCTTCGAGAGTAATTGACATTGTTGAAAGAGAAGATTCAACTCCACAGTTTAATAGTTTCACTGTTATTGTTCCAAATGCACATCATACATTAGCAATTGGTAAAAAAGGTCAAAATGTTAGATTGGCTTCAGAACTAACAAAAAGTCGCTTAGAAATTATTAGTCAAGATCAAGCGGATCAGTTGCAAATTAAATATTCATTTGAAAATGCTAATATTACTGAAGAAGAAGCAAAATTAAAATACGAAGGTAAAAGACTTAATCTTAAATCAATTACAACAAGAAAAAATCCTAGAAAATCAAATGATTCAATTTTAGATTCAACATTTAATATTTCGGAATTTGATCAGGATTTAGCAGAACTAAGACAAAAGGCTCAACAAACTGATCAAGTTTTTGAAAAACAGTTATATGATTCAATTTCGGATGAAGATATTGAAAAAACATGATTAGATATGCAAAATGAACTTAATAATTCTGATTCAGAAATCGATGACTTATTAGATGTATATTCAGAAGATATTAAAGAAGTAGAAATTAAAGATAAGGCTCAAATCGAAGCTGACTATGAAAAAATTACATCAACTAAAATGAAGGACTTTAAGAAGGACGATGATTTAAGTGCTGGATTAGAAGATCTTGATTTAGGTGATTTAGACAATGAAGACTGATAAAAAATATAGTCGTAAATCAATAGTTGATGGAAAAATTTATCCGGTTTCTCAACTTGTAAGATTTGCAAAAATAAATAATGAATTTTATTTTGATCCAAACTTAGAATTAGAAGGTCGTGGAACATATTGTCTTGATAATCAAGAACAAATTGATACTTTATTTAAAAAGCATTTACTAAATAAAGCATTTAGACAAAATATTGAAGAGTCAGTATATGAGAAATTAAGAAATGAGGTGAATAAATGGCTAAGCAAAAAAACAATAAAAGAACTTCCAATGTAGAAAATATTAAGGAGAAATTAAATACAGTTGAAACAAAAGTACAAGACGGTGTATTTATTTTTAGTGGCCCTATGACTGTTGGAGATTTTAGTAATAAAATTAATCAAACAGCAGCTAAAGTTTTAACTTACTATTTCAAAAAAGGAATCATGAAAACAATCAACACTTTTCTTAATGAAGAAGAAATAGCTGAGTTATGTTTAAATTATGATCTTGACTTTAAAAAAGAAGAAACTGTTGATGCTGAGAATTTATTTGATAAATTAGAAGTTATTAATGATCCAAAAGATTTATTTTCAAGACCACCTATTGTTACAATTATGGGGCATGTTGACCATGGTAAAACAACATTAATTGATCAGATTAGAAAAAGTAATATCCTTTCAACCGAATTTGGTGGAATTACCCAACATACTGGTGCTTACCAAGTTGAATATAATGGTAGAAAAATAACTTTTTTGGATACACCTGGCCATGAGGCATTTACTGAAATGCGTTCTAGAGGAGCAAAGGTTACTGATATTGTTATTATTGTAGTTGCTGCTGATGACGGTGTTAAACCTCAAACAGTTGAAGCAATTGATCACGCTAAGGCTGCAAATGTTCCAATAATAATATTTGTTAACAAAATGGATAAACCCGGAGTGGACGTAGAAAGAATTAAGAGCCAATTAAGCGAACATGATATTGTTTGTGAAGAATGAGGCGGACAAAACCAATTTATTTATGGTTCTGCTATGTTAAATCAAAACATCGACTTATTATTAGAGTCAATTTTCTTACAAGCAGATTTATTAGACTTAAAAGCTAACTTAAATCGAGATCCATTTGGAACAATTATTGAATCAAAAATTGATAAAGGTAGAGGTGTAGTTTCGACAGTTATTGTTGAAAACGGAACATTACTACCACGTGATTTTATTGTTGCCGGTGGTCAATATGGAAATATTAGAAGTCTAACTTCAGTTGAAGGTAAGCCTTTAACAAAAGTTTTACCTGGAACTCCTTGTGTAATTACAGGTTTAAATAAAAACCCATTATCTGGAGATAGATTTATTGTTATTAGTGATGAAAAATTTGCAAAAAAATTAGCTGAAGAAAAATCTTTTATTAATAAGCAAAAAGAATTAAGTGAAAAAAATTCATTCTCAATTAAAGATGGACAAAAAACTTTAAATATTATTATTAAAACTGACGTTCAAGGAACAGCTGAAGCAATTAAGCAAACTTTATCAAAATTAAGAAATGATGAAATTTCACTTAATGTTATTCGTGCAACAGCTGGTGAATTAACCAAGGCTGATTTATTATTAGCCGAAACTTCAAATTCACGTGTTTATTTATTTAATATTAACGCATCAAGTGAAATTAAAAAATTAGCAGAAAATAAGAAAATTAAAATCGCTTCACACAACATTATTTATAAAATAGTTGAAGAATTAGAAGCAATCATGAATACATTAAAAGAACCAGTTTATGAAGAAAGACAAATTGGACTTGCAAGCGTTATTCAATTATTCTTTTATTCAAAAGTTGGAACAATTGCTGGATGTAAAATGTTAGAAGGGCAAGTAAAAGAATTTTGTAAGGTTGAAGTGTTTAGAAAAGGTAAAAGTATTTATAAAGGTTCAATAAGTTCTCTTAAAAGAGAAAAGAATGATGTTAAAGTTGTAGAAAAAGGTTTCGATTTTGGTACTCACATCAAAGATTTTGATAAAATAGAAGTAGATGACGAATTAAAATTTTATGAGGATGTATTAGTTTAATATGAACACAATTGTACACGAAAGAAAAAGCCAATTATTATTAGAATTAATTGGAAATAGTTTTTTTGAATTAAAAGATTTTGATGTAACAAACATCGCCATCAACGACGTTATTTTATCAAATGACGGTTCACACGCCAAAGTATACATTACTTTATTTAAAGATAAAGAAAGATACTTTGACAAAGTGACTTCAATGACGCCATTTATTCGTTCTGTTGTCGCTAAAAGTTGAAAATACAAAAAATTACCAGAATTAGTATTTTTAATTGATCAAGTGGAACCAGAAGCTGCAAGAATTGAAAAAATATTAAAAGAAATCAAGTAGTAAAAAAATGAATAATATGTATGACGCTATCGTAATTGGTGGTGGACATGCCGGAATCGAAGCAACTTTCGCATTAGCAAAAAGAAATCTAAAAGTAGCTTTAATTACTTTAAACACTAACAAACTAGCAATGTTACCTTGCAACCCTTCAATAGGTGGATCAGCAAAAGGGATTATTACCCGTGAAATTGATGCCCTGGGAGGAGTACAGGGTATTTTTGCTGATATGGCAATGATTCAAATTAAAATGCTTAACACCTCAAAAGGTCCAGCTGTATGATCACTGCGGGCACAAATTGATAAAGAAAAATATTCAGAAATAATTTTAGAAGCAATTAAGAAAGAACCAAATATTACTTTAATTGAGGATGAAGTTTCTGATTTAATTGTTGAAAATAAAAAATGTCTTGGTGTTAAAACTCTAGCAAATGGTGAATTATTTGCAAAAGCCACAGTTATGACCACTGGTGTTTATATGAATTCACGTATTTTACGTGGAAAAGATATCAAAAATGATGGTCCTGATGGCGAAAAAAATAGTTCAACATTATCACAAAATTTAGCTAAATACGGTTTTGAAATTCAAAGACTAAAAACTGGAACACCTTGTCGTATTTATACTGATAGTATCGATTTTTCTAAAGTCGAAAAAGAGGTTTTGGATAAAACAGAATTATGCTTTTCAAGCAGAAGCAATATTAAATTAGATGAACAAACATCTTGTTTTCTAACACACACAACTTTAAAAACTAAAGAAATAGTTTTAAAAAATCTAGATAAAAGTTCGTTATATTCGGGAATTATTATTGGTGTTGGCCCAAGATATTGTCCAAGTATCGAAGATAAAATTGTAAGATTTCAGGATAAAGATACTCATCATGTCTTTTTTGAACCTGAAACTTCAAAAGGTGACATTATGTATATTAATGGTTTATCTACATCAATGCCAGTTGATGTCCAAGATGAAATGATTAGATCTGTTCCTGGTTTAGAAAATTGCCGTATTCAAAAATATGGTTATGCTATTGAATATGACGCTATTAATCCTTTAAATTTATATAAATCATTAGAGTCAAAAATAGTTGAAAACTTCTTTTCAGCTGGTCAACCTAATGGAACAAGTGGATATGAAGAAGCCGCTGCTCAAGGATTAATTGCTGGAATAAATGCTGCAAATAAGATTCAAAATATGCCTTCTATGGAAATAAAAAGAAGTGATGCCTATATTGGGGTTTTAATTGATGATATTGTTACAAAAGGAACAACAGAACCTTACCGTATGTTAACAAGTCGTGCAGAATATCGTTTATTACTAAGAAATGATAACGTTGATGAAAGATTAGTTCAATATGCATATGATAATAAAATGATTACTAAAGATGAGTATGAAAAAGTAATTACAAAATATCAAGATATCCAAAACAAGATTGAAGAGTTAAAAAATCAATACATTTCTTCAAAAAGCGATTTGGGAATTAAATATAATGTTGTTAATGGACAATCATACTTAAAATTACTTTCAAACCCAGAAGTAGACCCAGTTGATATTCTTGGCGAAAATTATCCATATATTAATGAGATTACCATTCAAGTTAGATTATTTGGATATTTAAAAAAACAAGAAAGTGCTGCCGAAAAAATGATTCGTTTAGAAAATCTAAGATTACCTGAAAATTTAGATTACTCTCTAGTAGATAATTTAGCTACCGAAGCAAGACAAAAACTTGAAAAAATTCGTCCAACAACAATCGGACAAGCAACACGTATTAGTGGAATAAATCCTGCCGATATTCAAATGTTAATGTTTTATTTAAATAACCGTAAAAAATAATTATGAAAATTAATTTAATAGCAGTTGGATCACTAAGTAGTGATAACAAAAAAATATACGATTCTTATATTAAAAAAATAAGTTTTTTAGCAACAATAAATTTAATTGAAATTAAAGAGGTTGTTAATGAAAATATTGAAATAAAAATTGCTAAAGAAACTGAATTAATTTTAAGTAAAATACCAAAGAATTCAAAAGTTATTTATTTATCATTAAAAGGAAAACAAATGACCAGCGAAGAATTTTCAGATCTTTTTATTGAAGATAATTTAACTTTTATCGTTGGCGGATCAAATGGTGTTGATGAAAGTAAATTTAATAATAAAATTTCTTTTTCGAAAATGACTTTTCCCCATCAAATGTTTCGTTTAATGCTAATCGAACAAATTTATCGTGGCCTGGCAATTAAAAAAAATATTAAGTATCATAAATAAAAAATAAAGTTTAAGTTTTCTAAGGCTTAAACTTTTTTATATTATTTAGTTTATAATTTATTTTTAAGTAAAGAAATAAATTATAAAATGGGCAATTACCCAAGTGGCCGAAGGGGACAGTCTCGAAAATTGTTAGGAGTTAATAGCTCGCAAGGGTTCAAATCCCTTATTGCCCGCCATATCATTTAATGACCTAAGAAAAAAACTATAAAAATCTGTAAAGAAAGTTTTATAGTTTTTTTATTCAAATTAAGATAAAAACAACAAATTTTGAACTTTTCATTAATTAAAAAAACTAATAAACAACATTTTTTTGAAAAAGTTTAAAATAACATAAAAACAAAATTAAAAGTAAAGGAAAAGCAATGTATAAATTTATTGAAGGATTAAGTATAACTTGAGAACGCCCCAAAGCATATGGGTGATTTCATTTAATTTTTCTATTTGCTTCAATTTTATTAGCCACTTTAATGATATTTTTTATTAAAAAAGATAAAGATAATAAAATCGCACTTTGAAAATTAAAAATAATAATAGGGTTATTTTGGTCTATTTTATTTGTTATAGAAATTTTAAAACAATTATTGGCAATAGGACATAATGATACCGCAACAAAAACATGAGTATATGATATTTATAACAAAACATCATTTTTTCCTTTTGTTTTATGTTCAACCCCATTATATGTTATTCCGATATACTTATTTATTCCCGAAGGAAAAGTTAGTGAAGGCATTTTATCTTATCTTGGTATTTTTACATTATGAATGGGCGGATTTGTAATGTTTTATCCTGGTGATGTGTTTACTACAAATAGATTTATTTCATTTCACTCAATAATTTACCACTCTCTATTATTTTCTTTGGGTTTATTTTTAACTATAAGACATACTGTTAGATATCATTGAAAAAACTTTTTAGCTGCTTCACTTATTTTTCTAATTTTGTATAGTTTTGCAATTATTGGAAACGAAATAATTTATCAATTAAGAGACAACGAAAAATTTACTTGATCAAAGGGAATAAATTTATTTAATATGAGTCATAGAAAACCAAACCCTATGGTTTCAAATATTAATTTCTTAGCTAAATTAAAACCTTGAGTGTTAACAATTTTATATATTCCATTTACCTTTGTAGGTGTCTTTACTTTATGAAATACGATGAGTGGAATTGGTTACTTAGTAAAATTTATTGAATCAAAATATAAAAAAAATAAACAAACTCAGATAATTAACTCTTAAAAAAAGGCTACAACTTTTTATAGTTGCAAGCCTTTTTATTTAATAATTATTCCACCATTTGCCATTAATTTTAAAGCAAAGTCATGATATTCTTTTCTATTATGATTTTCAGAATCAAAAGTATCAACTAAATTTTTAAAAACAATAACATCTTTGTTTAAATGTATTGAATTTAAGTAGGTTTTTAAAGTCAAGGCAAATTGTAAAACACAAATATCTGTACAACATCCTATAATCTCAAAAGTATCATAATCTTCAAAAATTGATTTATCTTTAATTGCTAGAAAAGAATTTGTAGTATTTTTATTAATAATTTCCTTGGCAAAAGGTTTTAGTAAATCTTCAATTTCAGCTTCATCTGTATTGTTTAAACAATGAATTGGATATGATTCCATTTCAATGTCGTCTTTTGAATGTGAATCGCATAAAAAAACAATCTTTTCTTCTTTGTTTTTTTCTAGAAATTCGGCTATGTTTGGAACTAAATTATTTATATCTTTACTTGCCAAAGGCCCAATTGTGCAAAAACCTTTCAACATATCAACAACAAATATAATTTTTTTCAATTTTACATACCCCCTGTTTCAAAATTTATTTGTAAAAAGCCCTTATAATTAACAATAATTTTAACATTTTGAAAAAAATAATATAATTTTAATTGGATACATCTGTTGTGGGACATAAGACATATAAATGTTGGTGTATCTAAAGTTCGAATTTTATTTATTATTTATATGAAAGGAAATATTATGGCCGAAGAACAAATGGTTGTTACTTCAGACTCAAAGAAAAAAATTGGTTTCTTTGCAGCTATCATGGTTGTTATCGGTGCTACAATTGGTGTTGGTATATTTCTAAGATCTAAAAACGTTCTAGAATATTCAGCAGGAAACATCGCTTTAGCATTAGTGACATGATTAATCGCTGGTTTTGCTGTAGTTACTTTAGCTCTAGCTCTAGTTGAAGTAGCTTCAGGACGTAATGACAACTTAGGTATGATTGGTTGATCTAAGGCATTTAACACTTTAGCAATTTACAAAGCTAATAAGTTCTTTATGACTTACCTATATCTTCCATTTACATACTTCTTTATGCCTTACTATGTAATAGTTCAATTCCAAGATGCTGTTGGTGGATTTAACCTAAACACCAACTTTGGTGGTTCTACATCAGCTCCATGACTATACTTTGCTATTGGGCTATTATTAACATTATGAATGTTATTTTCAGCAGGTCTAAGTGGACGTGCAGGAAACATTCAAAACTTAATAATCACATCAGTTAAGTTTATTCCTTTAGTAGCTATCGTTATTATTGGATTTATCTTCTTTGCACAACGTTTAGGTGCAGGAGATCAAATTTGAACACCTATTACTAAAGAAACTTTATTTAATAAAGAATCTACATCATTCTTAAAAATGACACCAGTATTAGGTATTTTTGGATCATTAGCTGGTATCTTCTTTGCATTTGACGGATTCTACGTTTCAGCTGGTATTCAATCAGAAATGAAGAACCCAGAAAAAACTCCTGCTGCTCTAGTTATTGGTTTATTCTCAATGACAGGTATTTACATCCTAATCGCTGCAGCTATGTCATTAGGTGCTAAATCAGGTGGTTTCTATGACTTTGGTGACTTACTAGATGGTAAAGGTCACAAGTGAGCATTTGGTTTACTAAACGTATTCATCGCTTGTGGTGTTCTAGGGGTTCTAAACGGATTCTCAATGTGAGCAACTCGTTTTGTAGAAGACTTAGTTAAGGAAGGAGAAATCTACATCCCTGCTAAAGCTTACAGATACATGAAGAACAGTAAAACACCTATTGTTGGTGCTCTATTCTGTCTATTCTTATCATTACCATTCATGGTTATCTTCACAGTTATCGGATCATACGCTTACATCGACTTCTGAGACGTAGATAACGCTACTGGTGGTGTATACGGACATAACATTGGTAAGTTATTATCATTCTCAGACTTAATGGCTGACTGAATGGCTGTATTCGCATTCACATTCATTGCTCTAGCTATCGTTGGTGTTCTAGAAAACAGAAAGAAAAACTTCATCGCTGTTCAAAAGAACAAGCACACAGTTTGAGCTGGTATTACAGCTGTAATCATGGTTATGGTTACCCTATTATTCAAAATGTTAGACCCATTTGTATCATTAGGATTAACATTAGCACAATACTTCCAAGGTGACGATGCTGCTAAAGCTAAATTAGTACCAGATCTAATTGGATATGGTGCAACTTCAGGTCTATTCATTGTTTACATGGTAATTATGTTTGCTGCAACTCCAATTGAAAAACAAATTGCCTTAGCAAAAAAAGTAAAATACGAAAAAATTCTAGCTGGCGAATACTGCCCATGTAAAGCAGAAGAATACTGCCCATGTGTAATCGCTGACATTAAAGAAGCTCAAGAATTAAACAACTTAGTTCTACACTCATACGAAACAGCTCGTTAATAAATTTTTTCGCGTAAAAAAGGCTGGTACTTAATAATAAGTGCCAGTTCTTTTTTTATTTTCTTTTATTTTGAATATAAGTAAAAATAAGGTAAAATTGTTTAAATAAATAAACTTATAAAATAAAAGTGAGTAATACATGAAAAAACAAAAAATTGAAGAGTATCCAAAAATAGAAGATAATATGTTAGAAATAAATTTAAAACAAGGTCTAACAAACGAAGAAGCTATTAATAGACAAAAAAAATACGGTTTAAATGAGTTAAAGAAAACAAAAAAAATTAATCCTTTTTTAGTCTATTTATCACAATTTAAAGATGTTTTAGTAATTATCTTATTATGTGCTTCTTTACTGTCTTATATTTTTGCAATTATTAGCGGTTCAAAACACAACTGAAATTTTAATTCTGAGTTAGTAGTTGAATTTGTTGAACCCTCAATTATTTTATTTGTTGTATTAACTAACTCCTTAATAGGTGCAATACAGGAAATAAAATCTGCAAAAGCAGTTGATGCCTTAAGTAAATTAAATCCGTTGCAGGCAAAAGTTGTAAGAAATGGTGTTTTGGTTTCAATTGATTCTAAGGATGTAACAATTGGAGACGTCGTAATGTTAGAGGCTGGAGATGTTGTTCCTGCTGATGGATATTTATTATTTTCATCAAATCTTTCAGCAATTGAATCTTCATTAACTGGAGAAAGTGAACCTTCTATAAAAGATTATTTATCAGAAAGAGATTTTTCATTACCATTAGCAGACCGTAAATTTATGGTTTATTCTTCTTCAATAATAGCAACTGGAACTGCTTATTATGTTGTTAGTGCTATTGGCTCACAAACTGAGTTAGGTAAAATCTCTGCTCTTGTTAGTCAACAAAAAGAAGCAATGAGTCCATTACAAATTAAGATAAATAAGCTAGGTAAAATTTTTGGATATGTAGGTATTGCATTATTTTTAGGAAGCATGTTAATGCAAATTCTTTTTGCAATTTCTAATACATCGCATTATAAAGAATTATATTTCTGAAGCACGGTAATTGTTAATGGTGTTTCATTAGCTGTTGCGGCAATTCCTGAAGGTTTAATTGCATTTACCTCAATTATTTTAGCCATTGGGGTACAAAGAATGGCCAAAAAGAAAGCGATTGTTAAAGATTTAATGGCTGTAGAGTCATTAGGAAGTTGTGCTGTTATTTGTTCAGATAAAACCGGAACTTTAACACAGAATAAAATGACAATTGTTGATTTATATAATTTAGAAAATGATAAATTAACAAATTCACAAATGAATAACAATTATTTGAAGTTAATTGAGTTTGGTTCGTTATGTTCTGAAGCTAATTTATCATTTGAAAATAACGAATATAAACCCGTGGGTGATCCAACTGAAGTTTCATTTTTATATGAATTAGAGAAATATTCACAATATAAAACTAAGACAGAGTTGGTTTCACAATATGAAAGAATTCATGTTTGACCTTTTGATTCAGATCGTAAATTAATGACATCAATTAACAAAATAAATGATAAATTTATGGTTATTGTTAAGGGAGCGCCTGATGTTTTAATTAATAAAACTACACTTGAAAAGAATAATAAAGAAAAAGTATTAAAAGTTAATAATGAATGAGCTAATCAAGCTTACAGAGTATTAGCGATTGCTTCAAAAGAAATTAGCAAGAAAGAACTTGATGAATTATTCTTAAAAAATAATGATTATCAATTAAATTACTTAGAAAATAATTTATCTTTTGATGGTTTAGTTGCAATGATCGACCCACCGAGAGAAGAAGCAAAAGCTGCAATATCAATTTGTCGTCAAGCAGGAATCAAGCCTGTTATGATTACTGGCGATAATATTAATACAGCAATTGCAATTGCAAAAAGTTTAAATATTTATAATGATGGTGATTTAGCTATTAGCGGACTTGAACTAGAAAAAATTAGTGATGATGAACTAACAAATAATATTGATAAATATTCAGTTTATGCTCGTGTTAAACCTGAAGATAAGTTAAGAATCGTTAATGCTTGACAAAAAAGAAACCAAGTTGTTGCTATGACAGGTGATGGGGTAAATGATGCACCGGCGCTAAAAGCGTCAGATATTGGTTGCGCTATGGGAATTACTGGAACCGAAGCTTCGAAACAAGCGGCCAATATGATTTTAGCAGATGACAATTTCACAACAATTGTTTCTGCAGTAAAAAACGGCCGTTCAATATACCAAAAAATTAAAAATGTAATTCAAAACTTATTAATAACATCAATCGCTGAAGTTATTCTTGTTTTCTTAGGATTATTAATATTTAAATTTGTTTTTAAAGATTGAAGCGAATTAAAAGGCAAAGAAATTTATATTCTTTCAGCAACCCAGTTATTATGAATTAATTTATTTACCCACGGATTTCCAGCAATAGCATTAGGCCTTCAAAATTCAAAAGAAGATTATATGAATAAGCGTCCTATTTCAAAATATGAATCTATTTTTGCTAATGGGATGGGTTGAAACACCTTATGACAAGGAATTATAATTGGAATACTATCAATGGTAGGTTATTATTTAGGTGCTTTATGAGCAAAAAACAATGGCGATAGTGGCGAAAATATAATAAGGGCAGCATCGACTATAGCATTTTTAGTTTTAGGAATAACTGCAACATTTAATTCAATAAATTTAATGTCTAAAAAACCAGTTATTATGTCTAATCCGTTTTATTATTGAAAAGTTTATGCTTCAGTTATTTTTTCATTATTCTTTTTATTACTAGTAGCATTCATTAACAAAATAAGCGTTGTGTTCAAAGGTTATGAAAAATTAGAAAATTCTCCAACATTAATAGCTTATGGACTAGGTTTACCATTAATTTTAATACCTATTTACTTTATTCATAAAATCATATTATTATTAATTGAAAAAAAGAATCAAAAACAAAATACAATTAAAAATTTTGAAATGATTTTAACACCAAGAGAAAGAAAACAAGCTAAAAAATAAGTAAAATTTAAACAAAAATTTTTATTTTTTTTCAAATCAGTTCCATCATTATATAAATGATGTAATAATCAATTATTACAAAGTAAAAATTAATATGAAATTTTGTGAAAAATGCAAAAAAGTTTATGACAATAGTGTTTCATTTTGTCCATACTGTGCTGCAAATTTAATTGATGTTGAAAAAGATTCACAATTTTGTAATCTCTTAATAAAGATACAACATTAAAAAACAACCACGTAAATAGCAATAATTCTACTAATGAAATTGAAAAAAAGAAGCAAACCCTTGATCAGTTTCAGGCTTTATACTTGCTTTTTTTCTTGCATTATTAGGTTTTATTTTTAGTATTGTCGGTTTTTTAAATCGCCAAACTACAATTCTAAAAAAAGGGCTTTCAATAGCTGGAATAATTATTTCATTATTGATTTTTTTCAGCGCAATTTTAATTACTATTGCATCACGAAGATAAGTTTAAAAAAATATTTGGGAACTTCCAAATATTTTTTTAAATCTATAACTTATTTTTTGAATTCTATAACTTTCCCTGTTTCAAAAATTTCGCCATCTATTTGTGAAAAATTGCTCGGTATATTTTCTATTTTTATTTCTCTACCAAACAACTGTTCAACATTCTTTATTTTCGTATGTAGCCCACTATAAACTAAAGCAAAAGCAGCTAAAAGTTTGGCAAGTTTCATACTATGAATAACAATCACGCACAGTTTATCAGATAATAAATTTGCCTTTGGTGCTATTTTCATACCTTTACCATAATAAGGGCCATTCATAATAGATACTAAATACACATTATTATAAATGTATTCTTTTCCATCAACTGTTATTTTAATATTTTGTAATTTCTTATATTTCTTCAATGAATCAATTGCCACTTTAAAAAATGAAGCTTTTTCATTATTACCTTTTTTCTCATTTGTAGTTTTTGCAATTAATGCATCAACTCCAAATCCTACGCCATTTAAAAAACTTCTTTCTAAATTATTAGATTTAATAATTGGTAAGTTTTTAATAAAAGAATTGATTTTATAAAGATTTTGTGCAACTTTTATTACATTTTTATTAACAGAAATATTTCTTAAAAAATCATTTCCTGTTCCAGCTTTATAAGCATATATTTCGGGATTATTTTTAATTAGACGTAATATATTAGTGACGTGAGTTAAAGTTCCATCGCCACCAATAATTACAATTTTGTCTTCATTATTAATTTTTTCTAAAAATTTTTTGTAATTTTTTATTTTAACCATGTCTAAAACATTTAAGATTGGATCATTAATGTTTTTGACTGCTAAAGAAACAATATTATAAATTTTGTTTTGATTTTTTCCACTTTTAGATAAAGAATTGTATAAAACATAAAGCATAAAAGTATTATATAAGATTAATATTAAAAAGAGATTAAAAAATATTTATAAAAAATTATATTTTATAAATATAATTATAAAAATATGACAAATCCAAAAATTAGAAATTTTGCAATAATTGCTCACATTGATCATGGTAAAAGCACATTAGCCGATCGTATTTTAGAATTTACGCAAACAATTACTAAACGTGAATCTAAACCTCAAATTTTAGACTCAATGGACCTTGAACAAGAAAGAGGAATAACAATAAAATTAAACGCCGTTCAAATTAAGTATAAAGACTATATTTTTCACTTAATTGATACACCGGGGCATGTTGACTTTACATATGAAGTAAGTAGAAGTTTAGCTGCTTGTGAAGGCGCGCTTTTATTAGTAGATGCTACACAAGGAATTCAAGCCCAAACATTAGCTAATGTTTATTTAGCAATTGAAAATAATCTTGAAATTATTCCTGTTATTAATAAAATAGATTTAGTTAGTTCAGATCCTGATCGTGTAAAACAAGAAATTGAGCATATTATTGGCATAGACGCATCTGATGCAATTTTAATTTCAGCAAAAACTGGAATAAATATAGATCAGGTGATTGAAGCAATTATCAAAAGAATTCCAAGCCCTAAAGAAGCAGATCCAAATAAACCTTTAGAAGGTTTAATTTTTGATAGTTACTTTGATAATTATCGCGGAGTTGTTATTTATACACGTATATTTAATGGTGAGGTTAAAGTTGGTGATGAAATTTACTTTATGCAAACTAAAAAAACCTATACTGTTACTGAACTTGGGGTAAAAAATCCGCAAGAAGAAAAAAGAGAAAAATTATCTGCTGGAGAGGTTGGATGAATTGCTGCATCTATCAGGGATGTAAGGGACGTAGCAGTTGGAGATACAATAACATTACTTAATAATCAAGTAGCATTTCCGTTGCCTGGTTATAAAAAAATGAAGCCTGTTGTTTACACCGGGTTTTATCCAGTTGACACTAGAGATTATAATGCATTAAAAGATGCTCTTGAGAAAATTAGTTTATCTGATTCATCTATTGTTTGAGAGCCGGAAACTTCTAAAGCTTTAGGTTTTGGATTTAGAATTGGTTTTTTAGGCTTGCTTCATATGGACGTTTTACAAGAAAGATTAGAAAGAGAATTTAATTTGGATATATTAGCGACTGCCCCATCTGTCGAATTTGTTATAACATTAACAAATGGAGAAGTTGAATATATTACTAATCCTTCATTATTTCCTGACCGAAGCCTTATTAAAACAATTGAAGAACCATATATTCGTGCTTCAATCATGCTATCTGAAGAATATATTGGCCCAATTATGGAATTATGTCAATCTAAACGTGGTAAATATATTGATATAGAATACTTAGATGATAAACGTCGCAGACTTATTTATGAATTGCCACTAAATGAAACAATTTTCGACTTTTTTGATTTAATGAAAAGTTATTCAAAAGATTACGCTTCATTTGATTATGAACATATTGGCTTAAGAGAAAGTGACTTAGTAAAAGTTGATATTATGCTTAATGGTGAAAAAATTGATGCACTTGCTTTAATAGCACATCGTGATTTTGCTTATAACAAAAGTCGTGAACTAGCTGAAAAATTAAAAGAGGTAGTTCCAAGAAAAAACTTCGAAATTCCAATACAAGCAGCAATTGGCGGTAAAATTATAGCAAGGGAAACAATTAAAGCATATCGAAAAGACGTTACTGCTAAATTATATGGTGGCGATGTTACTAGACGTCAAAAACTTCTTAAAAAACAAAAAGAAGGTAAAAAACGTATGAAACAAATAGGTAGTGTTGAGGTTCCCCAAGAGGCATTCTTAGCAATCTTAAAAACCGACAATTCAAATAATAAAAAATAAAAGGAGGTGTTTCATGGATATTAAACCACTTATTACAAGTGAAGGACAAAATGTCAAACAAATTGAAGAAAAAACAATGGTTACAAACAATATGTCTGATATTGAAATTAAAACCAAGTCAATAAGTTCAAAAATTAGAAAAACATTAGATCCTGAAGGAATAATTCCTAATGGAATTTATAAAGTATTTCGAAGTGAGAAGAACATTAAAAGTTTTAATTTGATAATTTTTTCTTTAACTTTAATTGCTTCATTAACATTATCCTTACTTTTTGCCTTCTATCCGACTTTATTCAGTAATTTCTTAACTGAAGGTGTAACAAAAATTCCTTGAGGATGATATATTGCCCCGGTTTTATTTGGAGTTATATCTTTAGTTTTATTCATAATGGATGCTATTGAACTAAATGGAATCAAAAAATCCGTTGAGTATTATCGTGAACAACTGAGTGAAGGAATTACTTTTACGCCACCCTTTGTTATTTCTTTATATGAAAAATTAATGAGAAAACAAGTTAGAAGAACATGATTAGTTGTTGCTATTTTGTTTTATGTTGGATTATTTACTTTAATATTTTGAGCTCTAAAAGATGTAGAATGAAAAGTTTTAAATTTTAAAAAATGAATTCATGATACATTCTCTAATCCAGACCTTGTTGTTTATATTCTTTGTGGTATAATGCTAATGGTATTATTTTTATTCATTATCGGCACTATTCATCGTAAAAAGAGAATGGTAGATATCCAAATGTTTTTTGGGAATGAAGTAATGAATTATACAGAATTATCAAAAGAAAGATCGGCTGCACATAAGTTTTGAGCAAAAGTTTTCTTTTTAAGTATTTTAATTCTTCTAGTTATACCTATCATTATATTGTTAATAGTTAAAAAATTTGTAAAGAGAGGAAAATAAATATGCCTACATGAGGAATTGTTTTATTAGTTATTTTACCCTTATTATTTGCAGTTATAGGTGCTATTGCAGCCATCTTTATTACTAAAAAGAAGTTTGAAAAGCAATTAAGAGAAAACCCACCTATTAATGAAAAAATGATAAGAGTTATGTTCCAACAAATGGGACGTAAAGCTTCAGAAGCACAAATTAGAAATGTAATGCGTTCAATGAAAAACGCAAAATAAAATATAGGTCATCCTATATTCTTAAATTAAAAATTCAAGTGCAACACATTTAAAGTAAAATTTAGATGTGGAACTTGAATTTTTTATATTAATTAAAAAAAAGAAAAAAGTTCCATTGGAATATAATGAACCCCAAAAGTTTTTCCAAATTACTTGGTCCAACTTTTGGGGTTCATTATAATTCTTTAACTTTTATTAAATTATCTTTGTATTGTTTATCTAGAAGTAGATTAATTCCCTGATTTATAGGATGTTAATGCCCTTTCGGTTTCTGCACTGAGTAATCATTGATTTAATTCCGCCGCTTTTTGAAGAAGTAATTCTCTGGTAGCTGCTGAAGAAATTACTTCAGCTTCTATTTTGTCAATTTTACTTTGTAATTCGTTTTTTATTCGCGAATATTCAGGTCGGTTAAGCTGTTTTTGAATATAATCATTAACATTTTGTTTGACTGCTTCATATTTATATCTTGCTTCACTAATTAAATTATCAATTTTATTACGAGCATTTTGTGCATGTAGTCTAGCATTATACAATGCAGAAGCTTTTTGATTTCAAAATTCTGCTGTTTTAGCTTCAGCCAAAGCATCGGAGACTTCATTTATTATTTTCTCAATTTTATTTTTTAGTTCTTCTTTAATATCAGAATATTTTGGTTCAATTAAATGATTAACCATAATATTAGCTTCTTCTAATCTAGTTTCATACGAATAAGTTGAATTATCAAGATAATACTTTTGTTTTGAAACTTCTTCATAAGCACCTAATAAAATTTCTAGAGCAGCTCTTAAACCGGATCAATCCTTAACATAATTTTCTGCTTCGTCTTTTTTAACCTCTAATTTTTTCTTTTAATTTTTTATAAATATCTCTTTGACTTAGTAGTTCTAAAAGTCGATCTACTTTTATTTCAAGGGCATTATATTCATTTGCTAGTTTATTAATTGTTTCAAATTCTTCTTTAATGCTTTTTACACTACTAGCAAGTTCAATAATAGTTAGTTCTAAATCATGATTGTTAGCTTGGCCTTGTTTTGTTAATTCATTATTAGGAAATAGTTCATTAAGTTTAGTATTAATTTTATCTTTTAAACTATTTAAATGATTTTTACCTTCAACATTTGATTTTAATGTTTCCAATAAAGCTTTTTCCTTTAATAATTGTTGTCATAAATTATCTCTATTGAAAGTTTCAATTCTTGTTTTTGATAACAAACTATATAAATCATCAGCTCCTTTTTCTAGAGATGAAATGTTTTCTAAATTAGTAGAAGTTTGAATTCTATTAATCTCATTTTCTAATTGAACAGAAAGAAAAGAGTATTTTAAATCACTAGCAATTTGTTTTTTATATTGCAATGTTTGATTTAATTGTTGTTCATAAAGATCTCTAGCAGCTCCTAATTTGTCTAATTCATTTTTTTTAGATTCAGCTTTTTCTTTTATTTTTTCAACTAAATCTTCTAATTTTCAAGTAGCATCATGGTAATCATTCTTATTTGATGTATCAGTTATACCATTTTTAATTTTATTAATCTTTTGATCTAATTCTGCTTTAATTTCTTCATATTTAGGTTTATTAAGTTCGTTTGATAAATCTTCAGCTTTTTTCAATTGTGATTTATAAGCATCTTTAGCTTCATCTAAACTTTGCTTTAGGATTTTGAATTCACGCATTGCTTGTTTAGCTTCTTGAATAGCATTTTCCAAACTAGTTGTTGCATTTTCATAATCAGTTTTGGTTGAAATATCATTTAGTCCAGAATCAATGTTGTTTAATAGTTCACGTAATTTACTCCAAGTAACTTGAAATTGGTATTCTGCATTTAGGTATATAGTATCAGTGCTTAATTCTTCAATAAGCTCTTCTGTTTCTGCTTTTTTAGCTTTATATGCATTTTTTGCAATTTCTAATTCAACTAATTCACGGTCTTTAGTTTTTTTATCTTTTTTTGCTAATGAAATAGCATCATTCAAGATTTGAATTGCATTTTGGAATGATTCATGAGTTGGGTTTTTTATAACTAAATCTGTTGCTTCAGAAATTTTTTGATTTAATGTGCCTTTAATATGACTATATTCAGGTTTAGATTCTAATTCAAAAGCTAGAGCTTGCGCTTCATTATGTTTATTTTCATATGGAGCAACATAAGGCAATAATCCAATAATACGAGATTCTCAACTATTAACAGCTTCTTTTAGTGTTCAAATTTTATTTTTTAATTCAGAAATAGGTAATCTAGTATACTCTAATTTATTTTTATCACTAAAATTATTAGCTTTATAATTTTCAAGTTTAGTTTTTAAATTTGTTAAGTATGGCTTATTATCAACTTTTGCAATTAAACCATTTAGTTTTTCTAATAATTTATCAAATTCTTGATATTCAAAATCTCTTTGTAGTTTTAAAGATTTTGCTTTTTCAATAACTTCATTTAACTTGGCAGTTCCTGTTTGATAAAGTTCTTTTTGTTTTTTAGCTTCTTCAGAAGCGTTTACAACTTCATCTTCAATTTCATCAATAAGTTTTTGTAATTCCTGTCATTCTAAAATAAATTCAGGATCATATAATTCTCAAGCTGAATTTGTTGCTTCAGTAAGTTTATTATTAAAGTTATTAATTGCATCTTCTAAAGTTTCATTTGAATTATCTATCACGGTTTTTTCATTATTAGCAACGTCAATTGCTTTATTTAATTTTTCAGTTGCTAGTTCGTAATCTTCTTTTGAACTATTTTCATTGATATTTTTTGTTGCTTCAGCAATATCTTTGTCCAATTTATCTTTAACAATCTTATATTTGTCATCTGTTAATTTAGATGATAAATCTTCTGCAGATTTTTTAGCTTCTTCATATTCTTTTTTTGATTTATCTAAAGAACCATCATTAATGTCAATTTGTTGTTTATCTTTTTTGACTTCTTCGATATCTTTGCTTAAATTTTCTATTTGTTTATCATAATCTTCTGCTTTGCTATCTTTAGTTAAATTTTTATTTGTTTCATCTAGTGCATCTTGTAATTTTTTTCTAATATCTTTATATTTAGGATCTAATAGTTTATCTAATAATTCCTTAGTCTCATTTACTTTTTCCCCGAATTTCTTTTTTGAAAGTTCTAACTTATTTTCTAGGGGTAAATTTTGGTCTTTCAAAATTCCAACAACTGTGGTAGCTAGCGCTGCTGTAGCTGCTGCTGTTAAGAATGTTAAACCAATTACTAATTTTCTTGATTTTTTCAATTTTACCTCTCAAATTATGTGTTTATCTGTTGTATTTTGCAAAATATATTTTTTTCAAAAATATTGCCAATTAATTTTAACTAATAAAATTAAAAAAAAAAAAAAAAAGAACTTTTATTGAGGAGTTTTGGCGAAAGTGCAAAAAATGTCTTTTTTTAACTTAAAATAGGACGTTTTTTTGGATAAAAAATGAAAATTGATAAAAATTAAAAATATGGCGCCAGATTACTTACGTATACTGGAATGCCATATTTTTAATTTTTAAAAGAAACTCTGATTCAATGGCAAATGGACTAAAAACCATTATTAAAGAAAACAAATTAAAAATTAAGAGTATAACAATGGACAACGGATCTGAAAATGTTAAATTAAATACTATTGATAACAAAATTGATATTTACGTTTGTCATCCTTATTGCTCTTTTGAAAAAGGTTCTATTGAAAATTGTCATAAATTTATTAGACAATTTATACCAAAAGGGGGTTAATAGAAAATATGCTTTAATTGATGAATTTGTTTTAAAAATGCAAAACGAAATTAATTCTTTAAATCGTAATTATAAAGACTTAAAAATTCAAACTTTCGCCTCAAAAATGTTTGAAGATCAAAATATATAATTTAGAAACACTTAAGCTTTTACAAAGTTGTTTTTTAGCATATAATTTTTATGTAAGAACAGTTGATTAATTATTAAAATATGTATTTTTACAAAAACAGAAATAACTGGAACGCCAATGTTTTAAATTTTAGAAACAAAAAAATAAAAAAAATTTAAATAAAAAAAATTTTAGTATATAATAATACGTACAGCAACCATAACGAAGGGGCCCACCTGATTCCATTCCGAACTCAGCAGTTAAGACCTTCCGTGCCGACAATACCGTAAGGGAAGATAGGTCGTTGCTTTTTTTATTTCTTTTTTAATAATTAGAAAACTTTCATTTAATAAAATTTTGATATATTAACTATTTATAATATAATTTTTAAAATTAATTTTAGGAGTATATTAGAATGAACAAAATATTAGTTATTAATGCGGGTTCTAGTTCAATTAAATGAACTTTATTTAATCATGAGCTGCACGTGGAAGCAAAAGGTGTTGCTCAAAGAATTAAAATGGCTGAAGGAATTTTATCTTTTAATTATCAAGGCAAAAATGAAGATTTTCATATGCCACTTCCTTCATTTTTAGAAACTGTTAAACAATTGGTTAAAAAATGAGAAGAATTTCATATTATTCATGATTTTGATGAAATTGAAAAAGTTGCTTTTAGAATAGTGAATGGCGGCCCACATCTGCAAGAAACAACATTAGTAGATGAAGAAAAAATTAACTTTTTAAAAGAATCAATTGATTTAGCACCTGTTCATAATCCTGGTGCTATTGAAGCAATTGAAGCATTTAAAACATTATTACCACACGCAAAAATGTCAATGCATTTTGACACTTCATTTCATCAAACTTTACCTAAGTTAGCATATTCTTATCCAATAAACCAAAAATTAAGTGAAGAGTTAAATATTCGTAAATATGGATTTCATGGTTTAAATCATCACTACATAACTCAAAAATGTCAAGAATTATTTAATAAAGAAAAAGTGAATATTGTTAGTCTGCATATAGGTAATGGTGCTAGTTTATGTGCTATTCAAAATAGTCAATCAATTGATACTAGCATGGGATTTACCCCCTTGGCGGGCGTTATGATGGGAACTAGATCAGGTGATATTGATGCTTCAATTATTCCTTATATTCTTAAACATACTAATTTAAAATTAGAAGAAATTTTTAAAATTCTAAATGAACAATCGGGAATGCTGGGTGTTTCTCAAGTTTCTTCAGATATAAGAGATGTTCAAAAAGTTAAACACGAAAATGAGCAAGCTCAATTTGCGCTTGATTTATATACTCAAAAAATTGCTGATTATTTAGTTTTATATTTAAATAGAATTAAAGAAAAAGTTGATGCAATCGTTTTTACAGCGGGCGTTGGAGAAAATGATAGTAATATTCGTGCTGAAGTTATCAAAAAAGTAAACTTAATAAATCTAAAAATAGATGAAAACAAAAACCAAGGAAGGGATTTTGGTGATTATAAAATAATTTCAGATGATACCAGTTCTATCCCTATTTATGTAATTAGGGCAGAAGAAGAACAATTTATTGCCAATGAGGCTATTCATTTATAATTAATATTAAAATAAGACTTACTTTTTATAAAAAAACCTTATTTTTTTATTATTATAATTGGTCAAAGAAATTTAATTATTTAGAGTATAATTGCAATTATTAGTAAAGGAGTAAAAATGTTTAAACTATATAAATATATGGCTAAAAAGTTAAAATATTTATCAATTTTAACAATATTTTTAACCACTATTCAAGTTATAGCTTTTTTGTTTATTCCGATTTTTATTGGGCAGATATCTTCGTTAATTGCTCAAAGAGCTTTTATGGTAGCTAATTCACATTTACCAATACCGGATTATGTTGATGTTACTATCCTAAAAATGTTCAAAGTAACCGGAACAATTAATGAAGCATTGACCTATTTTTCTATTTATTTTGCTATTGCATTACTAGTTGGTACAATAGCAACTTTAAGTGCTTCATTGTTAGCTTCCTATATAGCAAACTTAGGAACTAAACAAATAAGACAAAAACTTTGAGAACACTTAGGAAAACTTTCTGAAAAAGATATTGAAGATTTTACACATTCTAAAATTCTAACAAGATTTACAATAGATATGAGCAGAATTCAAATGGGTATCAATGTTTCCTTAAGATTAACCATTATTGGCCCATTTAATTTAATTTTTGGACTTGTATTTTCATTATTAACTGATATGCAATTGTCAATTACTTTAGGAATTCTAGTTCCAATTTTAATGTTAACAATGATTATAGCAGGAGCAATAATTGGCCCCCTTTTTTCTAAAGAACAAAAAATGTATGAAAAACTTAATAATGAATCACAAGAAAGTATTTTGGGGGTAAAAGTTATTAAATCTTATAACCTCGAATCTTTACAAAATGAAAAATTTGAGGATAAAAATAAGCTTTGAACAAAATTATCAAAAAGATCTTGAAATTCTTATAACCTAGCATTTGCATTTGTTAACCTTTTCGCAAATATAATTACGGCATTAGTTTTACTTGCAACCGGTTATATAGCTAAGAAAAATGTGCATGACATATCTGAATATAAAGAAATTATTTCAAATGCTGCTACTTTTACTAATTATGTAATGTATATTACTATTGGTGTGATTATGTCTACTTTTATAATTTTTACTTTAGTAAGATCAGTAGTTTCTTCAAGAAAAGTAAATGAAATTTTTGCTAAAAAACCAGATATTGATTTTATAATTTCTGATAACAAAATTACCGAAGGACATGTTAAATTTAGCGACGTTTCTTTTAGATACTACAATGATTCAGAAAAAAATGTTTTAGAAGATATTAATTTTGAGGCAAAACCGGGTGAAATTATAGGTATCATTGGGCCAACGGGTTCAGGGAAAAGCACTATTGCCAAATTACTTAGTTTAGACTTTAAACCAACTTATGGTTCTTTAAAAATAGATGGTAATGATATAAGAGAAATAGATACCTTATCAATAAGAAATTCAATTTCTCATGTTTATCAAAAACCTTTATTATTAAGTGGAACTATTAAATCAAATTTATTAATGGCAAAACCAGATGCTAGCGAAGAAGAATTAATTGAAAGTATTCAAAATGCTTGCGCTTATGATTTTGTTTATAAAATGAAAGATAATTTAAATTCAGAAATTTTAGCTAAGGGTTCAAATTTATCTGGAGGACAAAAGCAAAGACTTTCAATTGCTCAAGGATTAATTAAAAAACCAAAAATTTTAATTTTAGATGATTCTACTTCTGCACTAGATGCAAATACAGAACTTAAAATTAAAAGAAATTTAAGAAAGAATGCTTCGGAAAGAAAGTTTGTCACAATCATTATTGCGCAAAAAATTTCTTCAATTATGGATGCTGATAATATTTTAGTTATTGATAATGGAAAGATTATTGCCCAAGGTAAACATAATGATTTAATTGAAAAATGTTCTTTATATTCCGAAATAGCTAAAACACAATTAGGAGGAGAAGATGCATAATTTAGACCCATTTAAAAAGATCTATGATCCTAATTTAACAAAAGAACAGAAAAAAGCAATAATGAAACAACAAAAACAACTTAAGTGAGATAGCTTTAAAAAATTAATGGGGTATTTAAACTATAAAAAAGGAATGCTTTTCTGAATCATTACTTTCGCAATATTATCTGCGGCCTGTTTATCTGCCGGAACCTTTTTACTTGGTTACATAATGGATAATTTCTTAACTTATGATTTCTTATTTGGAACAAACCCAACAACGTTACAAGAAAATTTTGATGAATTTAAATTTTTAGGTTATTTCTTCTTATTAATTACAATTTATATTTTTCAACAAATATTTTCTTTTTTATCTAATAAACTTTCAGTTGAATCTGGTGTGTTATCTTCTGCTATAATTCGACATGATGCTTATAAATCTTTAATGAAAATGCCTGTATCATTTTTTGAATCATTAAATACAGGTGAGTTAATGTCAATTTTAACTAACGATGTTGATAATTTGGCTAACGGATTAGCTGGTAATTTTAATACAATTATTATTACTGTTGCAACAACAATCTTTTCATTTGGATTTATGTTTTATTATTCAGCATACTTAACTTTAATTACAATCGTGTTATTTCCATTGTTTCTATCGTTAATATTCTTTTTTATGAAAAAAGCAATGCCACAGTTTCAAAAACAACAAAAACAAATTGCAGATCTAAACGGATTTATTGAAGAAAATCTTGCAGCGCATCATTTAATTAAATCTTTAAACTATGGCGAAGCAATTAATGAGGCATTTGATAAAAAGAATAATAAACTTTATAAATCATCATTAAAAGCATCGATTTATACTGGTGTTATCTGGCCTTATGGTAATGTTGTTATTAACTTACTTCAATTAATAATCGTTATTATAGCAGCCGCATTTGCGGAAGCAAATATTGGAACGGGTTCAAATACAACCTTTACACCTGGTATTATTATGGCATTTGTTTTATATATAAGAATAATGGCAAATAACGTAACAGGGGTTTTTGAAAATATCGCGCAAGTACAAATTATGTCTGTTTCTTCTGTCAGATTATTTAATTTAATTAATCTTAAACCTTTAGTTGATGAAGATAAATTAGGTTTAATTGACAAAGAAATCAAAGGAGAAATTAGTTTTGAAAATGTCAATTTTTCATATACTAATGATGAAAATAATTTACAACTTAAAAATGCTAATTTTAAAGCTAAAAAAGGTCAAATCTTTGCAATTGTAGGTCCTACTGGAGCCGGAAAAACAACAATAATTAACTTATTAAGTAAATTTTATTTACCTAATAGTGGAACAATTAAAATCGATGATTATGATATAACACAAATTAATGAAAAATCTTGAAGAGATCAAATATCAATAGTTTTACAAGATACATTCTTATTCAAAGCTACTATTATTGAAAATTTAAGATACGCTAATATCAATGCAACAAAAGATCAAATAATAGAAGCATGTCATATCTCTAAAGCGCATGAATTTATTGAAAAATTAGAAAATGGTTATGATGAGATAGTTGAAGAGGGCGGAGCTAACTTTTCGCAAGGTGAAAGACAGTTATTAGCTATTACAAGAGCGATTTTGGCTAATAAAAATATTTTAATACTTGATGAGGCAACATCAAACATTGACACCAGAACTGAAAAAATTGTTCAAAAAGCAATGAATGAACTAATGAAAGATAAAACATCATTTATTATCGCTCACCGTCTTTCAACAATTCTAAATGCAGACCAAATTTTAGTAGTCAATGAAGGCAAAATTATTGAATCAGGAACACATAAAGAACTTTTAGCTAAAAAAGGTTTTTATGAAAAAATGTATAATTCTTCATTTAGCGAGGATTAAAGAAAGTAAGCGCGCGCTTACTTTTTTCTATATTAAAATATCTTATTAATTTCATTAAAATCAATTTCTCTTAATTGGCCTAATTCTAAATTTTCATCTAATTTTAAGTTGCCAATTGAAATTCTTTTTAAATAAATAATCTTATATCCGAAAAACTCGAGCATTTCTTTTACTTGATGAAATTTACCTTCGTAGATGGTTATAAGACCACAATTTTTGTTAAGAAATTTAAAGTTATATTTTTTAACAACATAATTATTTGAAATGGTTATAGGTTTAGGATAATGGGATTTTATTTTTATATCAAATTCTTTATCAACTTCAAAATAATATTTTTTAGGTATTTCAAATTTAGAGTTCATAATTTGATGACCTATTTTACCATCGTTACTAATAATCAATAAACCTTCGGTATCCTTATCTAATCTTCCATAAGCAAAAAATCTTTTTGGATCTAAGTTGATAATATCAAAAATAGTTTCGTTTTTTGAGTCATAATTCGCCACTACATAACCAGAAGGTTTATTAAAAATAAAGTATTGTTTGTCTTTGTATATAATTTTTTCACCATCTATTGTTAGCTTGTCTTTATCTAAATCAATTACAACAGGTTTTAAAATTACTTTATCGTTTAAAAAAACGCGACCGTCTTTAAGAATTTTTTTGCAATCATTTCTTGAAACATCTAAAAATTGACTAATAACTTTTTCAATTCTTATTTTCATTATAGTTCATCTTGCATTCTGTTTAAGGCATTAATATATATTTCTAAAGATTCTTTAATTTCTTTAAAAGTAAAGTATTCATTAGGACCATGCATTAAGTGCATATATTTTGTTGAACCAAAAGCGACACAGTTTTTTACAATACGCGCGTATGTACCCCCACCAATTGCTAAAGGTTTTTCTTCAATTTGCATGCCTTCATTATATGTTTCCATTAATAGTTTTATTAATTTGCTATCTGGATCCATAAACATTGAATTCTTAGTTCCTACTATTTCTAATTTTACGTTAGGTAAATTAACATCTAAATATGAATTTATTGCTTTTGTAACCTCTTCAATGCTTCTTGTCGCTGGTACTCTAAAATCAAATGTTACAACGTGCTTATTATCGAAAGTTCTTATAATACCTAAATTGGCTGATAGTTTACCTGAAAAATCATCGAAATCTTTGAAAATGTTTTTTAGTGTATAGTCTTTATTTGCTAAATTATTTTCAATAAATTTAATTAAATCTTGATTTTTTAAGTCTGGATAATTTTTACTTAATTCTAATAAAGCTTTTATTATTGCATTATCACCTTTTTCAGGTGTTGAACCATGGCCACCTTTTCCTAAAACAAGAAAATCATTATTATTGAATTGATAATTAATCTTATCAGGTATTTGGTTAGCTACATCACCTGCATTAATTTTTAAACCTTCTATTTTATTAAAAATAAGATTTGCTTGGTAAATTAATTTTTCTGCAAAAATTAAAGGTCATTCGCCATCAGGTGTATAAGAAACAAAGGGATGGCCAAAATCATTTAAGTAATATTTCATTGATTTCATTGTTGTTTCTTCAGAAATACCGAAAACTAAACGAATTGTTCAATCTTTATGAATTAAGTTATTATCTAAAATATACTTCATAGCATAAAGGTTGATAATTGCAGGGCCCTTATCGTCTAATGAACCTCTACCGATTATTTCATTTTCAGTAATTACTGGAACAAAGGCACTAGTTTTTCATTGATTCTCATCACCGGCAGGAACAACATCAAGGTGTGCTAAAATGCCTAGAATTTTAGACCCATTTCCAATTTGGGCATATCCATATCTATTTTTTGAATCTTTATATGTTTCAAATCCAAAATCTTTTGCTAGTTTTAATGCATATTCTAAAGCATCATCAACATTTTTACTAAAAGGATATTTTTCATCATTTTCTTGTTCGATGCTAATTGATGGAATTCTACATAAATTAGCTATATGTTGAATCATTTCATCAAATTCTCTTTTATTTTGTTGATATTTAATATATTTTTTCATTTTTATACTTCTTTTTATTAATTAATTTTTACTAATTTCTTAGCGATACCTTTATTTTGAAAAACATAATTATTGTCGTTTTCAAAAATTACTTTTATTAATTCAGGATAATCTGTAAATGGATTTCTATTATGTTGATGTTTGTAAATTCCATTATTTCTGTCAATATCAAATTGAGAAATACCATCCATCTTATGTCATTTTAAATATGTTTTTAAATATGAATTATTGATTGTATATTTTCCATTTTGTCTTACAAAAACTCTGTTAGAAGAATGATTATTATTAATATTTTTATCGCCATAAGTTAATACAAAGTAGAAAAATACTCTAGCAATATCACCCTTAAATTCATCAATTACTTCAAATACTTGTTGATTATCTTCAACACCGACGCCTAATTTTGAACCATTGCTTGAAACAATTCTTCCATTTTTAGTTTCACCGTAAGGAAAATTCCCATGAATAGCATTTACTTTTTTATCTGATGGTCAAACATGGTGAGCATCATTTCTCATTGGTGCTTGTTTTCTAAATCATGACTGGGCAATAATATGTTCACGATTCATACCTTGACCTTCAGAATTTCCTTGATCTCTATATTTTCCAAATTCAAAAGTGTACTTATCTTTTCCACCAATGATTTCTGTATATAAATCTAAAACTGTTCCATCATTTTCATAATATTTGTCAACAAATGCATCACGGTATGTTCGATGTAAATCATCATAAGAACCAGTTTTACCTCTATTGTTTTTTTGAATAGTAAATAACTGTTCTCTTAATCTATCTCCACTTAGTCCATCTAATGAACTATAAAAATCATCTGAACTATCGTATTCAATTTTATAACCATGATTTGTAGTTACAGCCTTACCATTATTAGGATCTGGTTCTGGCTCTGTATTTGGATCTTCAGGTTGAGGTGTTGGTGATTCATTTTTTTCTAAAGCAATTTGCGCTTTAACTTTATTATCTAAAGTTTCGATAAATTCAATATTTTTTTTAAAATCGTTTGTTTCTTCTAAACTTTCTAGAAGTAAAAATTCTTCATTAAATTCATTTTTCTTAGTTTCGGTTTTAACTAGCGATAAATTGTTTATTAGTTCAACTTTTTTATTTCAATATAAATATTTTTCAGTCGAATCATCCTTGTGTTGACAAGATGCTGAAATAATAAAAGTAGCAGGCATTGTTAAACCTAATCCGCATAAAACTAAATATTTAAAAGTTTTTTTCTCATGCATATCATTTTTCCTTAAAAAATAAATTGTTAGCAATATAAATTATATTAAAAATATTTATCTTGTGTTTTGAATTTAAAAATGGACAGATTATTTTTTATAAAAAATAATAAAAAACATATAAAGAAGACCTTTATATGTTTAACATTATTATTGTGATTCCGCTTGTGCTTTTCTTGCTTCTCTTCTTAAATCACGTGCTCTTTCTTTTGCTAATTTGTGAGCTCTTTTTTCTGCTCTAACTTTATTAGCTAATCTAACGTCTTTTCTCACAATTAATCCTTTCGTAATTTATTTTTATCATCATTAGGTTTAAAAAGATATTTATAAATTATATCTATTTTTTCTTAATTTGTTTAACTTTTTCCTCAATCAAATCAAGATTAATATTATCAAAAGCCTTAAGCTTTTCTTCAAACGTTAAATTTGTTTTCGATTTAGGTTTATTAATTTCTTGATTTTTTATTTCCACAAAATCATCATTAGTTTCAAAAAGTTGAATTTGGTCATTATCTTCTATTTTTAAACTGATATCATTTTCATCATCAGAAATATTTGGTAATTCAGAATGATAATATCTTTTGAATAATGAAGTTTCTGTTGTTAATTCAAGATTATTTTCTAACTCTTTTTGTTCTAAGTAAAATTTTTTTAATTTTTCTTTCTCTTGATTATCAACATCAATTAATTCATTAATTTTTATATGTTGAATTAAATAACCTGAATTATTGAAGTTTTGTTCTAATCTAATTAGTTTGTCTTTTTTAGATTTATCTTTTAGTAATTTATCTAAGTACAATCTTTCAGTTTCATTATCTTTATTTGTTATTAAAAGTTCTAACTCTTTAGTATTAACTTCTAGCGATTTAGGAATGCAACTTATATCTCTTAAAAAACTGAATAATTTTGTTCCACGATTTGTTCTATTAGTATATTCAATATCAGCCATTTTTCATTGCTTACACATTCCACCCTCAGTAAGCATTGTTACATTATTTAATTTTGAACATGTTGTAAAGGCTGAAACAAAAGTTTTTTCTTTAGTTTGTAACTTAGGTAATATCTTAATTCCTTGAGCTCTCAATGCTAAATCTGTTGTAAAAATATTTTCATTTAATAAGAAATAAGAACCGTTATTTAAAAGAATAAAAATGTCTTTTTCATCATTTCCAATTTTTACATCAATTAATTCATCATCTTCATTTTTGAAGTTAATACACATTCTTTTCTTATTAAATATCTTTGAATCAAAGTTACTAATCTTTACTTTTTTTCCATAACCATATTTACTAATTAAAATTAAATTAATATATGAATTATAAGAAGTAATTTCCATTATCCGAATAACTTTTTCTTGACTTTCCAAATTAACTATTGAAGAAACGTGAGTTCCCAATTCTTTTCATGAATTATCTTTTAAATTATGTGCTTCAATAACAAAGAAATTGCCTTTATTTGTAAAAAATAGAAGTTTTGATAATGAATTTATTTTGTCATAATATCTTATCGTATCATTCTCTTTTAATTTGTAGGTTTTTAAATCGTTAGAATTGAATGTTTTATTGCTAATCTTCTTAATGTATCCTTCTTCCGAAACAAAGAAGTAAAAATCTTCATTTTTAGTTAATAATTTATGATCAACTTCCTTACTTATTAATTCTTCGCTTATAATGGTTTTTCTTTCTTTTGCATATTCATTTTTAATTTCACTTAATTGGCTAATTAAGAACTTATCAAATTCAAAACTGTCATTTAATAATTTTTCACATCATTGAATTTGTGTTTCCAGATTTCTTTTTTCTTCCTGAAATTCGATTTGATCCATTCTTGAAAGTTTGTAAAGTCTTAATTCAGCAATAGCAGTGGCTTGAATTTCGCTAAAATTAAATCTTTTCATTAAAGCAAGAATAACACCTTTTTTTGAGTTATCACTTTCTTTAATTAATTTGACTACTTCATCTGAAATTTCAGCAACACGAATAAAACCTTCAACAATTTCATGACGTAATTTATATCTTTGTAAATCAAATTTAATACCATTTGTGTTAACTAATCTTGAATGCTCTAAGAAAGAAAATAAAGCCCTATCTAGTGAAAGTAAACAAGGAGCGTTTTTATATATTGCAAGCATATTGTAGTCATAGTTAATTCTTAATTTTGTTTTATTCATTAAATATGTCAAAATAGCTTCTGGATTTGAATTTTCTTCTAGCTCAATATAAATGGATAAACCGTTTCGATCTGATTGATCTCTTATCTCTTTGATTCCTGAAATAGTTTTGGAAGAAATAATTGAATCAATTTCAAAAACCATTTTTGATTTAATTACACCAAAAGGAATTTCAGTTATTTCAATCCCGACAATATTTCCTTTTTTGTCCTCAATAAATTTATATTTTGATGAAAGTGTTATCTTTCCTCGACCAGTTTTAAAGGCGTCAATTATTCCTTTTGTACCATAAATAATTCCACCAGTTGGAAAATCGGGTCCCTTGACATAATTCATTAATTCATCAACAGAAATGTTTGGTTTTTTAATCATCGCAATTAAGGCATCAATTAATTCGCCTAAGTTGTGAGGAGGAATTTGAGTAGCAAATCCTGAAGCGATACCTAAAGCACCATTTACAAGTAAATTTGGAAATAAGGTTGGTAAAATAACTGGTTCATATTCAGAGTCATCAAAGTTAGGAACCATTGTAACAACTTTTCTCTCTAAGTCTTTTAACATTAGTTCAGTTATTTTTTCAAGTCTTGACTCGGTGTAACGCATAGCAGCAGCAGGGTCATCATCAATTGAACCTTTATTACCATGCATTTGTACAAGAGGATAATTACTTTTTCATTCTTGCGCCATTCTAACCATAGCTTCATAAACAGAACTATCACCATGTGGGTGGTACTTACCTAATACATCCCCAACAATACGTGCTGATTTTTTAAAAGGATCTTTATTTCTTAATTTCAAATTTCACATTGAAAAAAGAATTCTTCTTTGAACTGGTTTTAATCCATCTCTCACGTCCGGAATTGCTCTTTGTTGAATAACATATTTAGAAAACCTTGAAAAACTATCACTCATGATTTCAATCATGTTTTTTTCGATGATATTTTCTATAACTTCATCATATTCATTTTTTCTTTTCTTATCCATAATTCACCTCCTTCACTATTTTTTATTAATTTCAAATTCATCAATACTTGAAAAATCAATATTATTATTAATTCAAGCCTTTCTTGCCTCAGAGTCATCACTCATAAACGTTGTAATATTTCTTTCGGTTAAGCCTTGATGATCAATATTTACCTTAATAATAGATCTTGTTTTAGGGTTCATTGTTGTTTCTCATAATTGATCGGCATTCATTTCCCCTAACCCTTTATATCTTTGAATTTCGTAGTTATTATATTGTGAAGTAATTTCTCTTAACCCTTCTTCATCTCAGGCATAAAAATTTTTATTATTAGAATTCTTAATTGTAACTTTATATAAAGGAGGCATTGCTATGTAAACCATCCCTGCTTCAATTAATTTCTTCATATATCTTCAGAAAAAAGTCAATAAAAGCATTTGGATATGAGCTCCATCGACGTCGGCGTCAGTCATAATGATAATTTTTCCGTATTGTGAATTCTTAACATCAAAATCTTCACCAATTCCTGCACCAATTGTATTAATAATTGTTGCTAACTCTTCATTTGCTAAGATGTCAATCAATTTGGCTTTATCAGTGTTCATTACTACCCCTCTTAAAGGTAAAATAGCTTGAGTAACACGATCACGCCCCATTTTAGCTGAACCTCCAGCTGAATCACCTTCGACTAAAAATAATTCTTTAATTGATGCATTTTTAGTTTGTGCAGGAGTTAATTTATTTGAAAGAATTTTTTTATTATCTAATTTATTTTTTACTTTTCTTGCTTCATTTCGAGCATTTCGAGCAGCCATTCTTCCTTCGTAGGTTCTTTTAATTTTTTCTAATATTTTATCTGCTTCAGATTTATTTTCATTCAAGAAGAATGTAAATTTTTCACTAAAAAAGTCTTCAACTGACTCTCTAGCTTCAGGAGTTCCCAATTTATCTTTTGTTTGACCAACAAATTCCAAAATATTTTCAGGAACTTTTAAGGAAACAACGGCAATAATTCCTTCACGGACATCTAGACCATCAAAATTAATTTTAGTTTTTGAGTTATTATTTTTTGAATACCACTCATTTATAGTTTTAGTTAAAGCTGATTTAAAAGCGGTTTCATGAGTACCACCGTCTCTTGTTTTAACGTTGTTAACAAAAGAATAAATTGTTTCATTATAGTTTTCTGTATATGCTAATGATATTTCAATTTCAATCCCATTTTTTGCAAGTCCTGATGCAAAAAACACAGTACTTATAAATTTTCTTCCTTCACCAACAAAGTTAATATATTCTTTAATTCCCTCATTTGTTTGAAATACAATATTTTCATTAGTATTTTCATTTATATAATTAATTTTCAAATTAGAAATTAAAAAACTTGCTTCTCTAAGTTTTTCTTTAACAGTATCAGATGAGAATTTTGCTTTCTTAAAAATATCATAGTTTGGTCAAAATTGTACTTTAGTTCCTTGTTTTAATGTTGGGCCGATAATTGAAGTTTTTTGAGTAATCTTTTCTTGTTGGAATGCAGTAAAATACTCTTTTTTATCACGATAAACAGTAACTTCCATCTTTGAACTAAGTGCATTAACTACGGAAGATCCAACTCCGTGTAACCCTCCACTAGTTTTGTAAGCCCCTTCTCCAAATTTTCCACCAGCATGTAATTCAGTAAAAACCAATTCGACACCAGTTTTACCTGATTCGTGTTTGCTAATAGGAACTCCTCGACCATTATCTTCAACGATTACTGAACCGTCTTTTTTTAGAATAACTTTAATATTATTTGCAAAACCTGCTAGGGCTTCATCAATTGCATTATCAACAATTTCTCAAATTAAATGGTGTAAACCATTTGAATCCGTTGACCCGATATACATCCCTGGTCTTTTAATAACAGCATCTAATCCTTTTAAAACTTTTAAATCTTTTGCTTCATAATTGGTTGTGTTCATAAATTTAATTATATATATTTTGATTATATTTTATTAAATATAAAAAAATAAAGCACTATTAAAGTGCTTTAAAGTCTTATGTTTTTATTGTTTTCTTCAAAATATTCATTAGCCATTTCAATATCGCTTTGCAATATTTTTTCGCCTAAATAAAATTTAGCGGTATTGTAAACTCTTTGACTTTGAGTTACTCTATAAATCTTCAAAAATGATTTTTTTACAATAATTCTCATTACTATAAAAACTATAATAAATATTATTGTTAAAAATGGTGTAATAACACACATAATTATAAAGTTAGTAAATGTTTTAAATGAAGATGTTGTAGCATGAAGACCAAAATATAATCCCCAACCAAATAGTAGAGACATTGGGATAACTATTAAAAAAGTAAAAAGGACTATATATGCAATATAAAACTTTTTTAATTTAGGATAATCTTTTAATTTGTCTGATAATTTTTTCCCCATTTTAATTACCTCAAAGTTTAATATTTTATAGTATAAATTTTTTAATTTCTACTTGCTTGATAATTTCATCTTCAATTTTTTCAATTTGATCTAATTCATTTTCTAGTTTTCTAGCTTCTTCTCTTGTTGGTTTTGTCACTGGAAAGCGCGGTGCAAAAAGTTCACATGTTTCACAAGCTTTTTGTATTGAGATTTCCATAGTTCCTAGTTTTTCTGCTATTTTAATTGTCTCATTTTTATCAAAGGTTAATAGCGGACGAAAAATTGGTAAATTGCAAACTTCTGAAATAGTATAAATTGATTCTAATGTTTGTGAAGCAACCTGTGCTAAATTTTCACCATTTGATAAAGCTTTAATATTATATTTTTCCGCTATTTTTTGTGCAATTCGGTAGAAACTACGACGCATTAATGTAATTTTGTATTTTTGATTTGATACCAAACCAATATAGTTCATAAGTTTTGTATAGTTAATTTGAAATAAAGTACTTGAACCTTGGTATTTGGTTAAATTTTGAATTATTTGATCTATTTTTTGTGTTGTTTTTTCATCAGTATGTGGTGGAGTTATAAAATTTAGAAAATCAACTTTTAAACCTCTTTTCTGTAATAAATTAGCAGCAACTGGTGAATCAATTCCACCGCTAATTAAATGTAAAACTCTTTCAGAAGAAGATACTGGCATCCCTCCTAGTCCGTCAATATAATTACTAAAAACATAAGTATATTTATCTCTAACTTCAATATAAATAAATAGATCAGCGTTAGTTAAATCGACTGTCTTATTTTCAAAATTATTTAAAATCAATCCACCAAAATGCATATTTAATTCTGAAGATGTCAACTTATAATTCTTATTATGCCTTCTTGCCTTAATAGCAAAAGATTTAAAAGTATTTTCTCTGGCAATTTTTAATACTAATTGTTCAATGTCCTTTAATTCATTTGAAGTTTTATAAACAATTGAATAAGATGAAATTCCAAAAATGTATCTTAATGAATTTAAATTACTTTCAGAAAATTTACAAAAAGCCCTGTCGTACTCAACTTTTAATTCATTTTTTGGAATGTACAATTCTAGATTTTTTCTTAATTGATTTATAAAATCTTTTTTGTTTTCGCCCTTAAGCGTTAACTCTCCATATCTTATTAAAATCTCTTTCTCTTCTATATTGTTCATTTTTACTTCCTTTTATTTTTTGTTATTAATTCAATTGTTTTATGAATAACTTCATCGTATTTCTTTTGATAGAAAAAGTTTATTATTTCAATATTTTCTTTATGATATAAATTTTTAGTTAAAAAATTAAAATTTTTCACTAAGTAATTTGCAATCTTTATTTTTAAATTTAATAATAAAATTTTAGTCTTTATATTTTTTATCAATAATAATAAAAATTCTTGATCTTCAAAGTTATTAGCCTCAACAAAACTTAAATATTTCTTTTGATATTTAATTATCTCTTTATCTATTTCATAATTAAAATCATGAAATGAAAAAGCTTGTAAATATTTATTGCTAATTTCTTTTTTAAAATTATTAGAATTAATACTATCTTTCTTTTTTAATAATGAGTTTTGAATTTTTAGAATTTCTTTCGCTTTGTTAAGCAAGTAATATAGCTCATTTAGTTTATTATAAAAAGAAACATTAGTAATTTTATCAAGGTCTTTAGTTTTTATAAAATTAAAGTAAACATATTCATTATTGTAAAAAATATTACTTAATTTAATATATTGGTCTTGAACATTATTTATTTTTAATAATTCACGATGATTATTATCAATTTTATTTAATATTTCCAATATTTTTTCCTGATTTTCAGTAAGTTTAAAAATACTTTCTAATTCATTGTTAACTTGTTGATATTTTTCATAAATTTCTTTTGCTAAAAAAAGAAGTTTAGTTTTGTAAATTTCTTTTCACTCTAAAATATTATTTTTATCAAGATTTTTCTTTAAAGAATCTATTTTATTTTTAATATGATCTAAAAAATTGTTTTTAAAAATATCTTGAAAAACATTCGAATACATTTGTCTATATTTATAATATAAATCATTCAAAAAACTAAAAGGGATTTCAATATTTTTTTCAATAAAATTAAATATTGATAAACCATTTTCTATATATAAGATAAAAAAATTGAGTTCTTTATTAAATCCTTCTTTTTTAGTAGCTAATTTTGAGTTGTTTAATAGACTTAAATCTAAATAGTCAAATTTTTTTAAAAGAAAAATAATCATTTGTTTTCTTTTATTTATTTCTTCTTTATTAAGTTCAATAAAGCCATTGTTTTGATTTGTTTTTATAATTTTTTCAATTTGGTTAATAACATTATTTTTCTTATTAATAAAATTTAATACATCAACAGCCTTTTTGCTTTCTATAATTGACCATTTTCTACTGCTTTTAACCTTAGCTTTAATTGATTTTAAATATTTTCTTATTTTAATATAACAATTATTAAAATCCGTTTTTCTAAAATTTTTTGTTTCAAAAATGAAAGTTAACTTTTTATATTCAACTAATAAATTTGAATAAATAGATTCTATTGACATAATATCTTGAGCGCAATCTTTTTCAAATTTTTTGTATTGTAAATTTTTCTTTGATAGTTCATAAAATTGATCATTTATTTTATTTAATTTTTTTAAGTAAATTTCAATCTTTAAAAGAGCTTTATTAATTAGTTTTATTTTAATTTTATTTTTAAAAAATAAACATAAAATAACTCCTAAAAAAATTAAAGTTATTAATAAGAATCCTGTTAATATTTTTCATCACATGATTATAAATTATATTTAATTAAGATAAAAAGTAAATTAATATTAATATTAATATTTGCTAATATCAATAAAAAAAATATATAATTACACTTATGAAAAAACAAAAGAAAGTTTCGTTAGCATGTCAAAACTGCTTACATAAAAATTATTCGGTTAATAAAAGTAATGAACAAAGACTAGAAATTAAAAAGTTTTGTAAACATTGTAATGTTCAAACACTTCACAAAGAGGAAAAATAAAATGGAAGATAAGAAAACATTGTCAGATCAAGAAAAAAAGCTTGAAAAAGAAAGAATTAAAAAAGAAAAACAACTATTAAAAAATCGAAAAAAAGAAGAAGCAAAAGAAACAAAACTTTACACTTTTAGAAATTTAGGAAAAGAGATTAAAAGAGTTGTTTGACCTAAACATTCTAAAGCTTGAAAATGATTTGGAATTACTATTGCTTTCTTAGTAATTATGGCTTTATTTTGTTTTTTAGTATCACTTGGGTTTACAGGTTTATGAAATGTAGTAGGAATAAAATCGTAGGAGGAAAAAATGCATTCAGATTATAAATGATATATGATATCTACCGTTTCTGGTAAAGAAGATAATGTTATTGAAGCATTAAAAAATAAGATAAGTTCAAAAAAAATGGAGGACTTTTTTAAAGATATAAGAATATTTAAAATGCCTCATCTATCAAATAAAGAACTTCAAAAGAAAAGTAGAGGCGAAGAGTATATTGTAAAATATGTAAACATTTATAAAGGTTACATTTTTTTAAATATGATTATGACTGATGAGTCTTGATATTTAGTACGTAATACTCAATATGTTACTGGATTAATCGGGTCTTCTGGTAAAGGAGCTAAACCAACCCCTATAAGTGAAAGTACATTTGAGAAAATGATTGAAAAAGAAAGAATTTTAACCGAAAAATTTGCAGCTGGCGATATTGAAACTGCTTTTAAAGAAGGTATTATGGTTAAAATTAAGAGCGGAATTTATAAAGATGAAGTTGGTGAAATAATTAGAAATGATGATATTGAACAAAAAGCATTTGTTAATATCGAACAATTTGGAAGAAAAGTTCCAACAGAATTTTCACACCAAGATTTAGAAATATGCTCATAGTTTTGCATATTTTTCAATTTGAGAAATAATTAATTTTTAATTTTAAGGAAAGAAATTATGAAAAAGTCAAAAAAATTTTTACTAGGTTTAGTTACTGCATCAACTTTCGCTTTACCTTTAGTTGCTATTTCATGTACCAATTACAAAATAGAATTGGAAAAAGAAGTGCAAATTGCTAAACAGCAACTATCAAATGTCGAGTTTGCTGATGATTTTGAAACACAATTTAAAGCTGAAATAATAAAGGCTGAAAATGTTCTTAAAAAAGAAAACGTTGAAGCAGATGAATATCAAAAAGCCTTAAATGAATTTGTAGCAAAAGCAAAAGAAATTTTAAAAAATAATAAAGAAAAAATTGAAGAATATGTTAAAAATCAAGGACAAGTTTTTCTTGTGCTAAATAGTTTAAAACAATATGCACACGAGCAACTTAAAGGCGATAAATACAAAACTTTAAAAGCAAAACTTGTTGAAAAATATCAAGAAAAAGAAACAGAATTAATAAGCAAAAAGTCTTCTTTTTTCAACCCTACAGAAACTAAGAAATTTAAAGATGCATTAAATCGGATTTTAGAAGAAATAAAAGCAGAAAAGGAACAACTAGATAATCCTTCAAGCAGTTCATCTTCAACAGAATCTACAGAATCTAATGGATCAGGTTCAGAAGGTTCAAATGAGGGTTCTGATTCTTCAAGTAATCCTTCAACCAGTGAAGAAATGACCACAACAGAATAATATTAAATAAAAAGAAGAATCAAATAACAATTAATCTTCTTTTTGTTTTTTATATAATAAGGACTTTTTTTATGAAAAAAATATTTTATTTTAAAGAATATGAAAGCTTAGATGAATTAGTTTATTATTTATTATCTTTTAAAGATTTAGAAGCTATTTTGCTAAATGGTGAATTAGGGGCAGGTAAAACAACGTTAACTGCATCAATTGCAAAAAAATTGAATGAAAAGAAAACTGTTGTATCGCCAACATTCAATACAATGATTTGTTACGATAAAATTGTTCACATTGATGCTTACAAATTAAAAGGCGACTTGTTTGCTTATGAAGAGTATTTTGAAAATAAATTAGTAATAATTGAGTGAGCAAAAAACATTACACATAATTTTAGAAATTACTTTAGTATAAATGTTACTCTCCAAGAGAAAAATGGAGAAGTTTTTCATGTTTTTGAAATTATCGAAAATACTTGTAGACAAGGCCTTTTTATTGAAACATCACTAGAAGATTTTTTTGTAGCTTTAATTGAAAATAATAAAATTGTAGATTATGTTTTAATTGAAAAACTAGTTAAAAAGACTGATTTATTTTTTGAAGAAATAGATAAACTTTTAGAAAGAAATAACACTAAGTTAACATATATGAGCGAAATATTTACAACAATAGGCCCAGGAAGTTTTACTGGTTCAAGATTAGGATTTACTTTTGCATCTACTAATAAACAGTTACAAAAAATAGTAGCTAATAACGATATTTCAATTAAAATTGCATCTACATATGATTTATTTTTTACTCAAACTAAAAAAGATTTAGTTTATATTAAAGCAAATAAGTATAATGCTTATGAAGTAAGTAAAACAAATGATAAAATAACAATTAATTTATCAGACAAAGTGAATCTAATTGATAAATTCGATTATTCTAATTTTATGAAGAATGTTGATAAATTTTTATCTCAATTTAAGAAAGTTGAAAATGTTTTAGATATTGAACTTATTTATGCTTCAGATCCACAAATAGGAGGTATTTAATGAAAATATTTGCTATCGAAAGTTCGCATGATGATACATCTTTTGCGGTTTTAGAAGATAATAAACCAATCTGAATGAAAACAATTTCACAGACCGAAATTCATAAAAAATATGGTGGAACAATTCCTGAAATAGCTTCAAGACTCCATGTAAAAAATAGTGCCTTATTAATAGAAGAATTTAAAAATGTAGTTATAAATGATAAAAATATTTTTCAAGACATTGATTATATTGCTTATACTAAGGAACCAGGACTTGTTGGTTCACTTCAAATTGGTTACGTTGTAGCTCAAACTATGGCAAGAATATATTCAAAGCCAATTTTAGGACTAAACCATTTAGAAGGCCATTTTTATTCAGCATTTATTGAAAAAGAGCTAGAGTTTCCTGCTTTATGTTTATTAGTATCTGGTGGGCATTCACAAATTATGCTTTATAACGATAAAGATAATTTTGAAATAATTGGTGAAACACAAGATGATGCTGTTGGTGAGGTTTATGATAAGGTTGCAAGAAAACTAAATTTAGGCTTTCCTGGAGGTCCTTGCATCGACAAAATATGACAAGAAAATAATGAAAAGTATTTAGGTCATTTTTCCATTCCTCATACCGATAAAGAATTAGATTTTTCTTTTAGTGGAATCAAAACTGCTGTTATTAATCATTACAATAATTTAATTAATCGAAAAGAAGAAATAAATATTAATAAAATAGCAACAGAATTTCAAAATACAATTATTTTATATTTAAAAAATAATTTTGAAAAAGCGATTTTAAAATTTGCACCAAAATGTATAACCTTAGCGGGTGGTGTTAGCGCTAATAAAGCAATTAGAAACATGGTACTTTCATTACATCAAAATGTTTACTTACCGAAAATGGAATATACAACCGATAATGCAATTATGATTGCCAGATTAGCCTATGAAAAAGTGAGAAAATAATATGTGAAAATTTATTAAAAGTTCGACTTCGCAAGAAAATTGATTGGATGTCTCAAATCATGAAATAGTTTTTTGAGGTCGTTCAAATGTTGGAAAATCTTCTTTAATTAATGCCTTAGCAAAAACAAAATTAGCGAAAACCTCTTCAACACCAGGTCGCACTAGACTTATAAATTATTTTGAAACCACTAATCATCAAATAGTTGTAGATTTACCAGGTTATGGCTATGCAAGTATGTCTAAAAAAGATCAACAAAAAGTAAATGGAATTATTGATCATTATTTTAGAAATTCAAAGATAAGTAAGACAGTTTGTTTTCTTATTGATGCTAAAGTTGGTTTTACTGCAATAGATTTAGAAATGATTGATTATATTAATTCTTTAAGTATTTCTTTTGACATAATAATTACAAAAATTGATAAAGCTAACCAATCGCAAAAACACCGTGTTAAGACCCAAGCCTTAACATTTAAAAAAGAAATCAATATTTTTCTTGTTTCTTCAGAAAAAAACTTAGGGATTGAAGATTTGAATGAATATTATAAATTTTAGGTTTTTTAATAACACCTAAAATTTATTTTTATTATTAATTACCTTAAAATTTTTATAAATTTTAGGGCAATAGTAATCAATCCTAATTTTTATATCGCAATTTTTGTATAATTTAAACTATGAAAAACAAGGAAGATAAAAAAAGACTATTATTTTTAATAATTCAAATATTTGTACTTTTTATAATTCCAACGGTAATTTTTTTCGTTGGTTTATTTAGACTTCCAGAAAAATGAAAAATTGCAATAATTGTTTTATATTCACTTTTGGTAATAGGTTTAGGAATTTTTATATTCTTCATTGGACGAAAATATTTAAAAGAGTCAGCAATAGCTAATCGGACTTTAAACCAGTATATTCAAAATGAAGTTAGCGATCAAGGAATTGGAACGATAATATTTTTAAATAATGGAAAAATAATTTGAGCAACAGATTTTGTACTTAATAAGTTTGGAAAGTCAATAATTGGTAAAAATATTAAAGACGTTTTTGAAATTGATGAATGAACTAAAACTAATAATGATTTTATTTTCAGAAAAAATGACTATGAGTATGAGGTTCACGTTAGTTTTGAAAAAAATATTGTAGCAATAAAAGATGTTACTATTCAAAGTAGTTTATTAAGTGACTACAAAAAACAAAGAGCAGTTTTTGGTGAACTACATATCGATAACATGAACTTATATCAAGTTTCTTTAGCTCAAGAAGACCTTTATGCAATATATTCAAATTTTGGATCTTTATTTGATGAAATTTCGAAAAAATATAATATTGTTTATCGCCAATATGAAAATGGGCGTTTCTTTGTTTTAACAAACCAAGAAACATTGGAACAATTTGAAAAAACTAATTTTGATGCATTTAACCAGTTAAAAAATAAAAATATTCATAAAGGAATAACATTAACTTTATCTGGAGGCTTTTCATATGGTATTTTTAAATTTGAAACCTTAGATAAATTAGCAAAAGAAGCTTTATTACAATCTAAAACTCGTGGTGGAGATCAAATAACTGTTTTAACCAAAAATGAAAAACCAAGATATTATGGAACTAGCTCAGAAATTAATATAAATATGTCGCGTACAAATCTTAGTTACATTGCAAATATCTTAATTAATAAACTAAAATCTCGAAACATTAATAAAGTTATAATATATGGACATAAAAATGCTGACTTGGATGCTTTAGGTTCGGCTTGAGGTATTTATAGATTAGCAAGATCTTATGACAAAGAAGCATATATTCAAAATAAGACTTTTGATGAAACAACACAAAGAGTATATGATCGTTTAACTCCATTAGAAAAACAAGTATTTATTTCTTCAAAAGAGGCAACAAGTTTAAATGATAAAAAAACATTAGTTGTTATTTGTGATGTTTCTGATGAGACGAGAATTGAAAATCAATATGCTTTTAAAGAAATTGAGAAGGATAATATTATTATTCTGGATCACCATAGAATTAAAGCAAATCCTACTTATGCTTTTAGGGAAAATTCTTATATTGACTCTTCAGCATCTTCTGCTTCAGAAATCGTTACAGAAATAATTGCGATTTCAAATAATGGTGACAAAATTGATGATGTTACTGCTCAACATTTATTAAACGGAATTTATTTAGACACTAACAATTTTCAAAAACAAACAAGTTCTAAAACATTTTCAGCTGCCGCATTATTAGAAATGTGGGGCGCAAAAATTTCCGTTTCAGTTAATACATTAAAATTAGATGAAGAAGTTTTTGAACAAGTTTTCGAATTATTAGAAAACTTAAAAGAAGTAAAACCAGGTTATTTTTTAGCCTATAAAAACATTTCTGTTTCTCCTGACATCATATCAATTGCAGCTGATGAAATTTTAAGAGTAAATGGAAGAAAGGCTGCCTTTGTTGTTGGTAAATTAGCAGGAACAAAAAAATGTAAAATGTCCGCCAGAGGAATTGACACTAATGTTCAATTAATAGCAGAAGCAGTAAATGGTGGTGGTCACTTTGGTACAGCCGCTGCCGAAAGCGACGAAAATATTGAATTATTTGTCGATAATCTTATTCAAGCAATAGTGAGTGTGAAAAATGAAAGTAATAATAATTAAACAATATGATAAATACAAAGTTAATGAAATTGTAGAAATTAATGATGGATTTGCAAAAAACTTTTTAATTAAAAATGGTTATGCACAACCAGTTAATAAACAAACTTTAGCAAATTTAGAAAGAGTAAAACAAAATTTAGCTGATGATTATGCCAAAGAAGTAGCAAAAGCAAAAGAATTAAAAGAAGAGATTGAAAAAGTTACATTGAATTTTTTCTTAAAATCAAATGGCAATGTTGTTCATGGATCAATTACAAATAAAGCAATTGAAAAAGAATTAGCTAAACATAATATTAAGGTTAAACCACATGCCTTAAGTAAGGATTCATATAATACTTTTGGGAAACATTATATTAATGTTAAACTTCACCAAGAAGTCACAGCAATTTTATTAATCCAAATTTTTGAAGAAAAATAGTTAAAATAAAATTTTAAACAAGTGAAAGGAATAAAATGGATAAAAATTTATTAAGTTCAAGAGAAACAGCAATTGCTAATAATGAAGCATCATTGTTGGGTCTATTATTATCTAGACCAGAAACATATTTAAAAATTGCTGTTTTAATCCGTCCGGAAATGTTTCACTTCAAAAGTCACCAAGTTTTATATGCGGCAATTTCTGAAGTACAAAGCAATTCAAAACATTTTGACCTTTCAAACCTTTTAGTTTATTTAGAAGAAAATAAGCAATTTGATTTGGTTAGTTCATTTTATATGAGCACACCAGAATACTTGGCATATTTAGCACAAAACGCTGGTTTTGTTAGTGAAATTGAAGTATATGCTAAAAATATAATTGCCCAATACAAAATTGATAAATTAAGCGAATTAATTAAAGAAGTACAAAATACAATCGATAATAAACCTTTTAATATATCTGACCTTTTATCACAAATTCAATTAGCTTTAATAAATATAGATATTTCTGAAATTGATTCAACTTATGAAAAAATTGGTGATACAGCTAATAGTATTATGCAACAAATCTTACATAAGGAAGATAGTGAAATAGGAGTTGGTCTTCAATTAGGCTTTCCTGAATTAGATGAATGCCTTTTAGGATTAAATAAAGGTGATCTAACTATTCTAGCAGCACGGCCAGCAATGGGAAAAACAGCTTTTGCTTTAAATATTGCTAACAATGTTGCTAAACAAGGTAAAACAGTTTTATTTTTCAGTTTAGAAATGTCTAACCCTCAGTTAGTACAAAGAATGATTTCAATTGATTCAACAGTTCCTATTTATAAACTAAAGACAAAAGAACTAAATATTAATGATCAAAGAAATTTATCTCATACAGTTGATGATATGTCTAACTGAAATATATTTTTAAATGACCGTGCAACGTTAAATATTTCTGATATAACAACATTATGTAAAAGATTTGCAAGAAATACAAAAGTAGATTTAGTTATTATTGACTATTTACAATTAATTGGTGATAATTCAAAAAGATCACAAGAAAATCGTCAACTTGAAGTGGCTAAAATTTCTCGTTCTTTAAAACAATTAGGACGTGAACTTGAATGTCCAATTATCGCTTTGAGTCAGTTAAGTCGGAGTGTTGAAAAAAGAGAAGATAAAACTCCTTTAATTTCTGACTTAAGAGAATCAGGAGCAATTGAACAGGATGCTGATAGAGTAATTTTTCTTCATCGCGATGATTATTATAAAACTAAGAAAAACGATTTAGGAGCTTCTTCAACCGAGACAAGTAAAGCCGAATCTTTTTCTTCAACAAACATTATCGTTGCAAAAAACCGTCATGGTGCTACTAAAACAATTCAATTAGGTTTTTATCCTGAATTTAATAAGTTCGTTTATGTTTTAAGGAGTTCAAACGAACTTAAAAATAAATATGAACCAAATAGAGTAAAGGAGGATTAATGAAAAATAAACTAGAAAAGTTAAATAAAAATATCGAAAATAAAAAAAATAAGATTAAAGATAAAAAAGCACAATATGAAGCTAAAATGGCAATTTTAAATCCACAGAAAGTTAATATTTTCAATATTTGACAAAAGTATCCTAAAAAGGTTATTTGAATGTTGGTTAGTGCTTTTTTATATAACATTGCCTTAACTGTTTTCCTAAAAAAAGCTGCAACAATTGCTTCTGGTACATCATCTTTAGCACAAATAATTACTTTTACCGCGCCTGCGACAGCACAATTTTATGGTTTATTCTATGTACTAGTAAATTTACCTTTAATGTTTGTTTTTTGGAGAATGAATCCAAGAATGTTTATGGTCTTAACATATTATTGAATGCTATTTCAAGTCATTGTTCAATTAATTTTTATTGAATATAATGGCCGTGGTTCGAACCCTATTGTTAATTTTATTAATCAAAGAATTTCGTTTTATAATCCAGTGGGTGAAAGTAATTATTATTGAGATCCATTTGGTTTAGATACAAGAGTAGTAAATCAATTATTTTTAAGCGAAGAAAGAGAACAAATTTTAAAAGTTTTAGAAGGAAATTTAGAATTAAAAAATTTAACTTTTTCTGAAAGTCAAGAAATTGTTGCTTATTTTAAGAACCAATTTTTTGATACAGATTTAAAACAAATTATTTCTAATATAAGAACCATTAATGATTATCATTTAGATTCCGTTAATTTAGTTCCAAGAATTCTTAAAAATACAAACATCTATGGTGTTTATGATGGCCAAAATTGACCTGTTATTGTTTACTCAATTATTGGGGGAGCTGCTGAAGGTTTTGCTTCAATAGTAGCTTGAAGACAAAGAGGGTCAATTGGAGGAACTTCAGTAATTTCTAACTATATAGCTTACAAAAACAAAAAACCAGTTGGTAATGTTTTTCTAATGGTTGCAATTTGTTTTTCATCTTTTTCAACTATAGTAATTGGCTCATTAGAATACACAAGAAACATTACTGGTCACGTTTGAGATTCTGACTTATTTTTAGTAAGAATTCTAGGAACAATTGCTTATCTATTAGTATTTTCAATGTTAGTAAATAAGTTTTATCCAAAATACAAAAAAGTAAAAATTGAGATTTATACAAAACACCCTGAATTGATTGCTGAACAGTTTAAGAAAATTGGTTATGTTCACCCATTTAACATCTTCAATGGTGTTGGCGGATTTAGTCATAATGAATTTGGAAAAATTGAAACCGTTGCTTTATTTTTAGAAAGAGAATTAATCTTAGAAGAAGTTAAAAAAGTAGATAAAACAGCATGAATAACTACATCTAATATTCATGGCGTTTCAGGGCAATTTGATACTTCATTTGTTGATTAAGAGCCTTTTATAGGTTCTTTTTTTCTTATCTGTTTTTTATAAAATAAAATCTTATTTTATTAAAAAACCTTATAATTTATATATTTTTAAGGAGTAAAATGTCAAAAAAAGTAATTTTAGGAATGAGTGGTGGTGTTGATTCAAGTGTTTGCGCACATTTACTTTTAGCACAAGGCTATGAAGTCGAAGGCCTTTTTATGCGTAATTGAGATTCATTTTTAAATAATGATTTTTTGGGAAATTCTGATATTAGCCAAGATATTTGTCCTCAAGAACAGGATTACCTTGATGCAAAAGCAGTTGCTGAGCAATTGAATATTAAATTACATCGTGTTGATTTTGTTAAAGAATATTGAGATAATGTTTTTGAATATCTTATTAATGAATATAGAATTGGTAGAACTCCTAATCCTGACATTTTTTGTAATAAATATATTAAGTTTAAATCTTTTGCTGATTATGCATTCAATAACTTAAAAGCAGACTATATAGCTATGGGTCATTATGCAGAAACAAAAGATGGTGAGTTATTTCGGGCCGTTGATGGTTCAAAAGATCAATCATACTTTTTAGCACAATTAAGTAATAAGCAATTAGAAAAAGTTTTGTTTCCGCTAGCTAATTTAACTAAAAAAGAAGTTAGAGAAATAGCTAATAATTTAAATCTAAAAACAGCTTCTAAAAAAGACTCAACAGGAATATGCTTTATTGGTGAAAGAAGATTTACACAATTTTTAGAAAATTATATTCCCGCGCAACCCGGAAATATTGTTGATATTTTTTCAAATAAGGTTGTTGGAAAACATGTTGGTGCAATGTATTACACAATTGGACAACGTAAAGGCTTAAATCTTGGCGGATTTTCAAAACCTTACTTTGTTGTTGGTCATAACCTAAATGAAAAAATTATTTATGTTGCTAATGAAGATCATAAGGAATATTTATTATCAGATAAATTAATTGGAAAAGATTGAAATTTAATAGCAAAAAACTTTTGCGCTGATAATTTAACGGCAAAATTTAGATATAGACAAGAAGATATAAAATGCCAAGTTAAAATTTTAGAAAATAATGAAATTGAAGTATTGTATAAAGGTACTGAAGCTGTGACTCCGGGTCAACAGGTAGTTATTTATGATGGGCCAAAAGTTGTTGGGGCAGCAATTATAGATAAGATTTATTACAAAGATAAACAAAAGAAATTTTTATAAAAAAGGAGAAACTATGTTTTCATCTAAACAAATAAGACAAATGTGATTAGATTTTTTTGCATCAAAACAACACTTAGTTGTTGAATCAAAATCATTAATCCCACAAAACGACCCTTCTTTACTTTGAATTAACTCTGGAGTTGCTACTTTAAAAGATTATTTTAGTGGTAAAAAAGTACCACCTGCAAAAAGAATTACAAACTCACAAAAATCAATTCGTACAAATGATATTGAAAATGTTGGTATTACTGCAAGACACCATACTTTCTTTGAAATGTTAGGTAATTTTTCAATTGGTGACTATTTTAAAAAAGAAGCTATCGCTTTTGGATATGAATTTATTTTCGATGTTCTAAAACTATCAAAAGATAGAATTTATATTACCTATTTTGAAGAAGATTTAGATACTTATAACCGTTGAATTGAATTGGGTGTTTCAAAAGATCATTTAATTAAAGGAACAAGAGATACAAACTTCTGAGATGTTGGTCAAGGGCCTTGTGGACCAGACACTGAAATTTTTTATGATCGTGGTGAAAAATACGACAAACGAGGAATTGAGTTGTTAATGAATGATATTGAAAATGATAGATATATTGAAATTTGAAATATTGTTTTTTCTCAATTCAATAATGATGGTGAAAATAATTACACAGAACTAGCAACAAAAAATATTGATACTGGAGCTGGACTTGAAAGAATCACTTCTATATTGCAAGATGCCCCAACTAATTTTGATACTGACTTATTTTTACCTATTATAAGAGCAGTAGAAAAACAAACAAATCACCATTACGATATTAATAACTATTTTACAAAAGAACCTAAACAAGCAAAAATTAATACTTGATTCAAAATTATTGCTGATCATATTAGAGCTAGCGTTAATGCAATTAACGATGGTGTAAGTCCTTCTAATGTTGGTAGAGGTTATATTATTCGTCGTTTAATAAGAAGATCATATCGCGCTGGTTTATCATTAGGCATTGCTGAAAAATCATTTTTATATAAATTAGTTTCAGTTGTTAAAGATTCTTTAATTTATGATATTGATGTTGAAAATGTTGAAAAAATTATTCGAGACGAAGAAGAATTATTTGCAAAAACTATTAAAGAAGGCGAAAAACTTTTAGAACACGAATTAGATAAAAAAGGTTATATCGATGCAAAAATAGCCTTTAAAATGTTTGATACATATGGATTTCCTATTGAATTAACTGATGAGATTTTAAAAGAAAAAAATATTAAAATTAATTTAGATGAATTTTATGACTATTTAAAAGAACATCAAGAACGTTCACGGGGAAATATTGAAGCCGGAATGCAAAAAGTTATTAACTCGCTTTCTTTAATTAAAGATAAAATTTCAGACTTTATTGGATATGACTTTTTAGAATCAAAATCAAATATTCTATATTTATTAGACGATAAGGAAGCAATTGAAAAAACCAAAGACAATGATTCTATTTCTTATGTAATTTTAGATAAAACTCCATTTTATGCAACAAGTGGGGGACAAAATCATGACTTTGGTTTCATGCTTCAAAACGGTAATAAAATTGAGATTCTAGACGTGTTTAAAGATAAATATTGAAATCATGTTCATGTTGTTAAAGGAATAATTAATAAAAAAGATCCAGTTGAATGTTTTGTTGATAAAGACAAAAGAATTAATTATGCAAGAAATCATAGTTCAACGCATATTATGTTTCACGCCTTACGTAAAACATATGTAAATGATATTATTGAACAATTAGGTTCTAATATTCATCCAGAATATTTCACATTTGACTTTGGTTTAGACCATCGTCCAACAAAATCTGAAATTAAACAAATTGAACATATAATGCGCGACTATATCGCCATGTCAGCAAAAAGAAATTACATTATAACATCTGTTAAAAAAGCACAAGAATTAGGTGCTTATATGACAATTGAAGAATCAGAATATCATGATGCTAATAATGTTAGAGTTGTCGAATTTGAAAATATAACTAAAGATTTATGTGGTGGAACTCACGTCGAAAATTCTTCAGTAATCGAAAACTTTAAAATTGTTTCTGTTGATTCAAAAGGTACAGGAATTTATCGTTTAAGAGTTGTTACTTCTGATAAATTAGTTAACGAATATTTATATAATGAAATTATTGAACAACAAAAACTTTTATCATCATTAATTAAAAACAATAAAGAACTAAAACCTGATTATGATTTAACTTTTGATGTAAATATTCCAGAACTAGCTAAAGAAAAAGAAAAAAAATTAGATTATTATGAAAAAGTTGAAAATCAAATTAGAGAAGATTATAAAAAATTCTTAAAAGAAAAAAATAATGAAAGTGTAGAAATTTCTAACTATAAATCTGAACTAGTTAATAATATTGAAACATTTATTATTATTGAAAAAGATGGTAATTTATTAAGAAAAGCAACTATTCAACTTCGTGAAGCATACCAAAACACTTTAATAGTTGGATTATCGGAAACTAAAGATAATAATTATTTCTTAATTGTTGCTTCTAAAAAATATGATTCATCAGTAATTTTTAAAAATATAACTAATAAATTAAATGGTAAAGGTGGAGGAAATAAAATTGTTTCACAAGGATCTATTTTTACCGATAAAAAAGGTGATGATTTAATTAATACTATTAAGGAATTAATTAATGCGTAAATTAGCTTTGGATTTAGGTTCAAAAACTTGTGGTTACGCTATTAGTGATATTAATAATATTATTGTAAGTGGCCTTGAAACATTTAGATTTGAAGAATGACATTTTATTGATGTTATTAATCGAACAAAATATTGATTATATGAAAGTCAATATAAAAATGAAATAGATACAATTATTTTAGGTTATCCAACACGAATGGATTTTTCTAAAAGCGAGAGAACTAAAATGGTTGAAAAATTTAAAGAAAGACTTGAGAAAGCAATTGATATCAATATTGTTTTTCAAGACGAAAGAGAAAGTACGATTTTTGCTGAAAACATTTTATTTCAAGCAGGTTTTAACGGAAAGCAGAGAAAAACAAAAAAAGATTCTTTAGCTGCTCAAATAATATTGGAAGATTTTTTAAAAAGAGGTTAGTTTTATGGAAAATAATAAGAGAAACAAAATTTTGGTTTGTAGCCCTGAAAGAGAAATTATTTTAGAAGGTGACGAAAGACTTTGAGTTATTTTTGAAACCGAACAAAATGGTGAAAGATACCTTGTTTTAACAGACAAAGATGGAATAATTCTTACAAAAGAAGTTAATGACAAACTTGAACTAGTTGAAGACGAAGGCGAAGCATCAATTTTACTAGATATGTTAGATTCATTTTTAGAAGAAAATGAATTAATTGATGAAAATGGTAATTCATTCGAAAACGAATTATTTGAATACGAAGAGGAAATTGAAAATTAATAAGTAAAATATGTCAAATTTAAATCATGTTTCCTCAGTTTTTAATGGAGAAAGTAAACTTTCACATAATGTAAGATTAGGTTTAATAATTTCAATTGTTGTTGTTTTATTAATTGCTATTACCGTTTTAATTCTTAGTTTTTTATATAAAAAGAAAATGACAAAAAAATATTTGTCTCCTAATGAAGAATTAGAAAAAACAAAACTAGCTGAGAAGAATCCTAATTTTGGTATTGTTCTAAACGGGATTAAAAAGTTCTATAATAACAATACAAACGATTTTTTTACCTGCTTTGTTATTAATACAATTTATCTAAATGATTATAAGAATATTTACCTAGAAGATAATGATAATTATTTAGCACTATCAATTTCAAATTTAGCCAACCGCGATGTTATTTTTAATGGTCCTGTTAATGAAGGCATAAATAATAATATTAAGAAAGAATTTTCTGATTTAAGTTTTGAGAAAATCACTTTATCTAATAAAATTGAGAATATTTCTGAGTTAATTATTATGTTAAATTCATCAACACAATCATTGGAAGCATTAATTAAAAGTAAAATTAATTTTCTTACCGAAAATGGAATAATTATTATTAATAATGATTACCAATATAAAACAAAAACAATTAAAGAAGCAGCCTTAATATTTAATTTACGTTATGAAACATTAAAATTCAAGAATAAAAGTGTTATACTTTTAGCAAAAAATAACATAAAAGAAATTGTTGAAGAAGGAGAAAAAAATGGAAGATAAAAAAATTTACTTAACAAAAGAAAGTTTGGAACAATATAAGAAAAGACTAACTTATTTACAAGAAGAAGCTAGACCTTTAGTTATCGAAGAAATTAAAGAAGCAAGAAATCAAGGTGACTTATCAGAAAACGCTGAATACGATGCCGCTCGTGATAAACAAGCTGCTATTGAGAATGAAATTTTAGAAATTCAACATATTTTAGAAAATGTTGTAATTATCGATGAAGATACTTCAGGTTCACATATTGTTAAAATTGGTTCAACAGTTAAAGCTTTAAATTTAAAAAATAAAGAAGTTTTAACAGTTACAATTGTTGGGGCATTAGATGCCGACCCATTTAGTGGAAAAATTTCAAACACTTCTCCTTTAGCAAAAGCAATTTTAGGCCATAAAGTTGATGAAACTGTTGAAGTTGAGGCCGCTCCAAAATATAAAGTTAAAATCGAATCAATTATGTAATATTATTTCTTTACTTTAAGGTTTTTATAATAATTTAAAAACCCTAAAAATTGCCATATATATAATATATATAATATAAATAAAAAATTAGACTGATAATAATCTAAAAGGCTAAAAGGCAAAACTGCCTTTTTTTATTTTATTTTTATAAATAAATAATAAAAATGCTATATAATTAAACAGTACTTATTTTAATGCTTGACTTTTATAAAAAAAATATTAATTTTTTAAAACAAAAATTTAAAATAGTGTATACTTCTAAAAGTGCACATTTTTTTGTGCCATAGATAGTTCTTTGAAAACTGGATACGAATACCATAACGTCAATTTTAATTTTAAATAACATATAATAACCAAATCAAATTTTAAGAGTTTGATCCTGGCTCAGGATGAACGCTGGCTGTGTGCCTAATACATGCATGTCGAGCGAGGTTCTTTTGAACCTAGCGGCGAATGGGTGAGTAACACGTGCTTAATCTACCCTTTAGATTGGAATACCCAATGGAAACATTGGCTAATGCCGGATACGCATGGAATCGCATGATTCCGTTGTGAAAGGAGCCCTTAAAGCTCCGCTAGAGGATGAGGGTGCGGAACATTAGTTAGTTGGTAGGGTAATGGCCTACCAAGACTATGATGTTTAGCCGGGTCGAGAGACTGAACGGCCACATTGGGACTGAGATACGGCCCAAACTCCTACGGGAGGCAGCAGTAGGGAATATTCCACAATGAGCGAAAGCTTGATGGAGCAACACAGCGTGCACGATGAAGGTCTTCGGATTGTAAAGTGCTGTTATAGGGAAAGAACACCTGGTTGAGGAAATGCTTCCAGGCTGACGGTACCCTGTCAGAAAGCGATGGCTAACTATGTGCCAGCAGCCGCGGTAATACATAGGTCGCAAGCGTTATCCGGAATTATTGGGCGTAAAGCGTTCGTAGGCTGTTTATTAAGTCTGGAGTCAAATCCCAGGGCTCAACCCTGGCTCGCTTTGGATACTGGTAAACTAGAGTTAGATAGAGGTAAGCGGAATTCCATGTGAAGCGGTGAAATGCGTAGATATATGGAAGAACACCAAAGGCGAAGGCAGCTTACTGGGTCTATACTGACGCTGAGGGACGAAAGCGTGGGGAGCAAACAGGATTAGATACCCTGGTAGTCCACGCCGTAAACGATGATCATTAGTCGGTGGAGAGTTCACTGACGCAGCTAACGCATTAAATGATCCGCCTGAGTAGTATGCTCGCAAGAGTGAAACTTAAAGGAATTGACGGGGACCCGCACAAGCGGTGGAGCATGTGGTTTAATTTGAAGATACGCGGAGAACCTTACCCACTCTTGACATCCTTCGCAATGCTATAGAGATATAGCGGAGGTTAACGGAGTGACAGATGGTGCATGGTTGTCGTCAGCTCGTGTCGTGAGATGTTTGGTCAAGTCCTGCAACGAGCGCAACCCCTATCTTTAGTTACTAACGAGTCATGTCGAGGACTCTAGAGATACTGCCTGGGTAACTGGGAGGAAGGTGGGGATGACGTCAAATCATCATGCCTCTTACGAGTGGGGCAACACACGTGCTACAATGGTCGGTACAAAGAGAAGCAATATGGCGACATGGAGCAAATCTCAAAAAGCCGATCTCAGTTCGGATTGGAGTCTGCAATTCGACTCCATGAAGTCGGAATCGCTAGTAATCGCAGATCAGCTACGCTGCGGTGAATACGTTCTCGGGTCTTGTACACACCGCCCGTCACACCATGGGAGCTGGTAATACCCAAAGTCGGTTAGCTAACCTCGGAGGCGACCGCCTAAGGTAGGACTGGTGACTGGGGTGAAGTCGTAACAAGGTATCCCTACGAGAACGTGGGGATGGATCACCTCCTTTCATACGGAGTACATAAATGTTATGGAAAAATTATTTGTATCCAGTTTTGAGAGACCTATCTCTCAATTTGTTCTTTGAAAACTGAATATCGACATTGAAAAATTAAATTTATTAATATTTCAAAGTTTAGATCAACCTATAGAATATATCATACAATAGACAAACAATAGGTCTTATACTACTATTAAACAAGATAAGAGTTTTTGGTGGATGCCTTGGGTCTGGAAGTCGATGAAGGACGTGATTACCTGCGATAAGCCTCGGTTAGCTGGAAATGAGCTGTGATCCGGGGATTTCCGAATGGGGAAACCTAATTGAGCTAATCCTCAATTATCATATCGATGAATACATAGTCGAATGAAGAGACACGCTGTGAATTGAAACATCTCAGTAGCAGCAGGAAGAGAAAATAAAGAATGATTCCCTCAGTAGTGGCGAGCGAACGGGGAAGAGCCCAAACCAACATTCGTTGTTGGGGTTATAGGACTACATTTTAGAGTTACAAAATTTACATATAGCAGAATAAGTTGGAATGCTTAAACATAGAGGGTGAAATTCCCGTAAGCGAAATGTGTAGATCTCTTTGTAGTATCCTGAGTAGGGCGGGGCACGTGAAACCCTGTCTGAATTTGCCGGGACCACCCGGTAAGGCTAAATACTAACCAGACACCGATAGTGAACTAGTACCGTGAGGGAAAGGTGAAAAGAACCCCGGGAGGGGAGTGAAATAGATTCTGAAACCAATTACTTACAGTTAGTCAGAGCCCGTTAATGGGTGATGGCGTACATCTTGCAGAATGGACCGGCGAGTTATGTCAACATGCGAGGTTAAGTGGATTAAAGCGAAGCCGTAGAGAAATCGAGTCTTAATAGGGCGCTTAGTATGTTGATATAGACCCGAAACCAGGTGATCTACCCATGAGCAGGTTGAAACTTAGGTAACACTAAGTGGAGGACCGAACCGTAGTACGCTAAAAAGTGCCCGGATGACTTGTGGGTAGGGGTGAAATTCCAATCGAACTTGGAGATAGCTGGTTCTCTCCGAAATAGCTTTAGGGCTAGCGTGTAGTGTTAAGTGATGGGGGTAGAGCACTGAATATGGAATGGCGGCGCCTAGCTGTACTGACTATAATCAAACTCCGAATACTATCATGAATTGCTATGCAGTCGGTACATCGGTGATAACGTCGATGCACGCGAGGGGAACAACCCAGATCGTCAGCTAAGGTCCCAAAATTGTGTTAAGTGAGAAAGGTTGTGGAGTTTCTTAAACAGCTAGGATGTTGGCTTAGAAGCAGCCATCGTTTAAAGAGTGCGTAATAGCTCACTAGTCGAGATACTCTGTGCCGATAATTCAACGGGACTAAAACACAATACCGAAGCTACGGGCATGAAAATGCGTTAGGAGAGCGTTGTAAGGGCATTGAAGCCAGACTGTGAAGACTGGTGGAGCGCTTACAAGTGAGAATGCCGGTATGAGTAACGATTCAGAGTGAGAATCTCTGACGCCTATTGGGGAAGGTTTCCTGGGCAAGGTTCGTCCACCCAGGGTTAGTCGGGTCCTAAGACGAGGCCGAAAGGCGTAGCCGATGGACAACAGGTTAATATTCCTGTACTTTCTATAAATGTGATGGAGTGACGGGGGAGGATAGCACTACCACTTATTGGATTGTGGGGTAAATAGTGACTGGGTTATGTAGGCAAATCCGCATAACTTAACCGGGAGCTATGATGCATAGTGAAAGGGCAACTAAGTAGCGAATTGGATGATTCCATACCTCTTAAAAAAGCTTCTAACATATAGTTTATGGAAACCCGTACCGAGAACGGACACACGTCCCCAAGATGAGTATTCTAAGGCGAGCGAGAAAACCAATGTCAAGGAACTCTGCAAATTCATCCCGTAAGTTCGCAAGAAGGGATGCCCACCCTAAAAAGTGGGCCGCAGTGAATAGTAAGGGGGAACTGTTTATCAAAAACACAGCTCTATGCTAAGTCGTAAGACGATGTATATGGGGTGACTCCTGCCCAGTGCCCGAAGGTTAAGCAAAGGTGTTAGCTTTAGCGAAGCATTGATGTGAAGCCCGGGTGAACGGCGGCCGTAACTATAACGGTCCTAAGGTAGCGAAATTCCTTGTCGGCTAAATACTGACCTGCACGAAAGGAGTAATTATCTCTTAACTGTCTCGACATTGGACTCGGTGAAATTATGGTTCCGGCGAAGACGCCGGAGACCCGCATCTAGACGAAAAGACCCCGTGGAGCTTTACTATAACTTCATATTGGAGTTTGATTTAACTTGTGTAGGATAGGTGGGAGACTATGATGCTTGAACGCTAGTTCAAGTGGAGTCAACGTTGAAATACCACCCTTGTTACGTTGAACTTCTAACTTGTTACCATGATCTGGTAAGAGGACAGTGTGTGGTGGGTAGTTTGACTGGGGCGGTCGCCTCCTAAAGGGTAACGGAGGCGTTCAAAGTTACACTCAATACGGTCAGAAACCGTATCAAAGAGCATAAAGGTAGAAGTGTGATTGACTGTGAGACCTACAAGTCGAGCAGGTGCGAAAGCAGGACTTAGTGATCCGGCGGTTCTTCGTGGAAAGGCCGTCGCTCAACGGATAAAAGCTACCCCGGGGATAACAGGCTTATCTTTCCCAAGAGATCACATCGACGGGAAGGTTTGGCACCTCGATGTCGGCTCATCGCATCCTGGAGCTGGAGTCGGTTCCAAGGGTTGGGCTGTTCGCCCATTAAAGCGGTACGCGAGCTGGGTTCAAAACGTCGTGAGACAGTTTGGTTCCTATCTGATGTGGGCGTTGGAATATTGATGAGAGCTACTCTTAGTACGAGAGGACCGGAGTGGACGTACCGATGGTGTGCCAGTTGTTCCGCCAGGAGCATAGCTGGGTAGCCAAGTACGGCAGGGATAACCGCTGAAAGCATCTAAGCGGGAAGCCCCCTCAAAGATGAGTATTCCCTATTAAATTCCTTATAGACTATGAGGTTGATAGGCTGGAGGTGTAAGTACAGTAATGTATTCAGCTGACCAGTACTAATAAATTGATTGGTTTAATAGTGATTCTATAGAAGTAATCTAAAAGATAATCGATATTCAGTTTTCAGAGAACGAAATTAAGAGCCAATTTAGGCTCTTTTTTCTTTTATTATTTTTAAATAAATAAATTTAAATAGAAAAGATGTAGAATAAAAAAATAATTATTAAATAAAGGAACATAATTATGAATATAAAAAATTATAAGAAATTATTTTTCAGTTTTGATTTATTACTAAACATAGTTTTCTTTTTATCATTATTTTTTATTTTTGTTTATATAATCTGAGCAAAAAATTATAATAAACAATTTGAAGACACAGGTTCAATGCCGTTATTATATATGAAATATATAAATTGAAGACATTTATATCCAATTTCTTTTTCATTAATTTATTTGTCTATTTTCATGTTACAGTTTACAAAATTTGTTATTCTATTAAGAAATAAGAATGGCTTTCTAAAAAGTTCATTTCCAATATTTTTTATTAATAAAATTAATATATTAAACAGCAATTTAAAAATTAATAAAACAAACTTTATTGCTTTTTTTGTTATTTTAAATATTTCTTTATTATCTATTTTAATATCAGTAATTTTTAATATTATTTCTGATAGGGTTTATTGAAGTTTTATTGTTTTTATTATTTACTTTGTAACAATTATGGTGTGTTATATTCCGATTACAATTTATTTTCATAAAAAAGATATTACAATTAATTAGGCAAAAATTTGTCTAATTTTTTGTTAAAAATATAAAAAAACATAATCTAACTTAATTTGTTAAAATTTATGTATTAATTTAAATATTATTAAAAAGGGGTTTAAAAATTATGGATAAAAAAGAATTATTTAAAAATAGATTAATTAAATACATGGAAATCGAGGCAATGTCTCGTTATGAAGAACCTGTCGTAAATGAATTAAAATCGTCATTAAAAAACTTTAATTTTGAAGTAAGTCGTGATAATCTAGGATCAGTTATTTTTAGAAAAAAATCAAGAAATCCTAATGCACCAAGAGTTATGATTGCTGCCCACATGGATGAAGTGGGCTTTATGGTACGTAATATTGATAAAAAAGGTCAATTACTTTTATCACCAGTTGGAGGTATATGACCTTCTTCTGTAATTGGTACAAAAGCTAAATTAGTTACAGATAATGGCAAGACATTTTTAGGATTATTTGGTCATACAAGTATTCATATTATGCAAGAAAATGAAATATCAAAAGCAATTACTAATAACGAATTATATGCAGACTTTGGCTTTAAATCAGATGAAGATGCAAAAGAACAAGGTGCTGGTGTTGGTGATTTAGTTTATATGTCAGGTGAAACAGTTTTATTTAATGATCCAAACTTAATTGGTGGAAAAGCTATGGATAATAGAGCTGGCGTTACAGTTTTAGAATATGTAGCTAAGGAAATTGCCAATAAAGATTTAGATGTTGATTTATATTTAGTTGGTACCGTTCAAGAAGAAGTAGGAACAAGAGGAGCTAGAACTAGTGTTTCTTTAATTAAACCAAATATAGCGATTGCATTAGATACATGTGCATTTCATGATACTCCAAATACCATTCCGGGCAATACTTCACTATACAAAGGTGCCGCTTTAAGAATTAAAGACCGTGGTACAATGATGGATCCAAAATTAGTTAAAGAATTTCAAAACATATCAAGCAAATACAACATTCCTTCATATAAATTTGTAGCAATGGGCGGTGGTACAGATGCTCACGAATTACAATTTGCTCATGGTGGAGCTGCTACTTTAACAATTTCTTTACCACAAAGATATTTACATAGTCCTATTGGAGTTTGTGCTATTTCTGATTTAATGGCTGCGGGGGATTTATTAATCAATTTTCTTCAAGATTTTAGTGCAAATAAGTGAGAAGAAATTAAATATAACTAATCATAAAAGAATGTTAAAAAGATGCGAGTTAGACTCACATCTTATTTTATTTATTGATTTAATCTTGATAAGAAAAAGCAATTAAGAAAGCTGAAACGTAAATAAATCTATTTAAATTTTTTCTATTAATTAATAATATAGTCATAACTTTTATAATATAAGAAACAAAGAAAATTATTGGCATTGCAAATATTGTTATTATTAGTTCATTTCATCCTAGATGTATAAAAATATCAAGAATGCTTAATATTAATGAGGTTAAAACCATTATTAAGAATGTTAAGGTAATTCACATTAAATTAATTGAAGAAATAAAAGCTACTTTTTTATCTGAAATTTTTGTAAATAATAAAGGAATTAGAATATCATCAAATAAAATATTTTTAAATAGAATAAAACCTGAAATTATGCAAATAATATTTTGTGCTCAACTAAAGTATAAACCGATATAGTTTACTAATAAACTAAAACCAATGGCAAGAAAATATAAAAAATTAAATAATATATTTATTCAAAATTGTGTCTTTAATAAATGAGAAATTTTTTGTTTTTCGTTATTTTTTCTAATTAAATAACTGCCTATTGAATGTTTATTATTATCTTTCAAAAAATCGCTTGATTTTAATAAATTATTAGTTAAAGGAACTAAAATTAAAAATAATGTAATAAAGCTTAAAAACAAAATTACAATTTTTGAAACTAAATAGAAACTGACTTGCTCTTTAGAAAACAAAAATGATGAAAATACAATAATATCGAAAATTAAAAATAAATAAAATACTAATTTAATTATTAAACTTAAAAATAAAGTAACGTTTCTTTTCTTACTTTTTTTACCGTAAAATAATATAGTACTTAATAATGACGGTGAAACATTTGAATTAATCATTTATTTTTTACACTCCTAATTCTTTTATACTTCAAATTTTAATACAACGATAAGAAAAAAATAATTTTATTTTTTAAAAGTTATTAAAAAATTCAAAATTTATTTAAATTTATTTTAAAAGTAAAGTTGATTCTATGACTAAATTTATTAACAAATTTAACTTTTAAAAATAATTAATTTATAATTAATTAATATGAAAAAAATGGGTGTTTTTAAGAATAATTTGGGATATGGTAATGATCTTTTTGTTTATCAAGACAAAGAGATGTTTAACTATTCAGTTGATACTATTTTATTAGGAAATTTTGTTTCTATTAATCGAAATGTTTCGAATATTTTAGAAGTGGGAACAAATAATGGTGCCTTATCAATTTTTATGGCAGCAAGATCGGAAAAAATAAAAATTGATGCAGTTGAAATTCAAGAAAAGGCTGTTTTATTAGCAAGAAAAAATGTTTCATTGAATAATTTTGATGATCAAATAAATGTTATTTCTGCTGATTTTAAAGATTATGCTAAGGATTATGCTTATAAATGTGGAAATAAACAAGCTAAAAAATATTCTTTAATTGTTGCTAATCCGCCATATTACAATGAAAACTTTAATCAAGTAAGAAAAACTGGCACTTATGAACAAAAATTAGCGACACATGAAATTAATTTAGATTTAGAAACACTAGTTTCATTATCATCAAAAATTATTGAACAAAAAGGTTATTTTAGTGTTGTTCTTCCAATGGCACGATATATTGATTTAATTTGTTTATTAAGAAAATATAATTTTGAACCCAAACGAATTCAATTAGTATTTACAAGAACCAACTCACAGCCAAAATTTTGTTTAGTTGAATCAAGATTTAATTCAGGATGAGGAACATTTTTTGAACCAAATATTTATTTACACAATGATGATATTAATGATCATTCATATCGTATAGAAACGCAAAAACTTTATGTTCCAATAAAAGAAAAGGAGAAAAATAATGAATAATAAACAAAAAACTTTTTATATAACAACACCTATTTATTATCCAAGTGGTAATTTACATATTGGTCATTTATTAACTACTACTTTAGCATGAGTTTATAAAAATTATAAAAATAGTCAAGGATATAAAACATTTTTTGCAACTGGCATTGATGAACATGGACAAAAAATACAAAAGAAAGCAGAAGAAAATAATTTAGATCCACAGTTATATGTTGATAAGCAGTCAGAAAAGTTTATTGATTTATGGAAACTTTTAAAAATAGATTATGACTTTTATAGCCGTACAACAAATAAAAATCATGAAAAAACTGTTTTAAAAGTATTTGAAAAAATGTATCAAAACGGCTATATTTTTAAGGATAAATATATTGGTTTATATTCAGTTAGTGATGAAGAATTTTTAACACAGAGTCAGGCTGTTTTTAAAGATGGTAAATATTACCATCCAACTTCAAATCATCAACTTCAAGAAATTGAAGAAGAAAGTTATTTCTTTAATATGAAAAAAATGGAGCCTTGAATAAAAAGTTTCTTTGAAAATAATCTTTCCTTCTTAACTAATAAAAACATTGAAAAAGAATTAAATAATAACTTTTTAGAAAAAGGACTAGAAGACTTATCTGTTACGAGAATTTCTTTTGATTGGGGTATAAAAGTTCCTAAAGAAAAATACAATGATGAAAAACAACATGTTATTTATGTTTGATTAGATGCACTATTTAGTTATTTAACTGCTCTAGGCTTCGAGGAAGAAAATGACCAAAATTATCAAGACTTTTGAGTAAATGGCGACGAAAGAATTCATGTTTTAGCTAAAGAAATTTCGCGTTTTCATGCTATTTATTGACCAATATTTTTAGAGGCTATTGGTGTTAATAAACCAACAAGAGAAGTTGTTCATTCTTGAATTATTACTCCAGAAGGAAAAATGTCTAAATCTAAAGGAAATATTATTGAACCAATTCCACTTGTTACAAAATATGGTGCTGAAGAAGTAAAATATTTCTTTAGTTCACAAGTTAATATTGACAATGACTTTTCTTTTAGTGAAGATTTATTAATAAATGTGCTTAATGCTGATTTAGCTAATAATTTTGGTAACTTGGTTAATAGAACAATCAAAATGATTAATCAAAACTTTGTAAATGGAACTACTTTTAAAGAAAAAGATTTACAAGATATTGATAAAGATATTCTTAATTCACTTCAAATTTATTATGAAAATTACAAAAATGAATTTGACAATTTCCACGCTGATAAAGCTTTTAAGATTGCAATTAATTTATCTTCAAAATTAAATGAATACATCGATCTAACAAAACCATGATTATTAAAAGAAGATTTAGTTAGATTAAATTGCGTTTTAAATACTTTATTAAACGGAATTTATGTTATCAATTTAATGTTATCAGTGGTATTACCAGAAAAAACTAATAAAATTTTAGGCTTTATTAAACAATATAAAAACCACCATTCTTTAATAAACAAATTTGATAAATTTGATAATTTATCACCCCAAGCAGACGAAATTTTATTTTCAAGAATTATTAAGAAGTAATTATGAACACGATTTTTGTGTAAAAAATGCACAAATGTACAATAAAAAAATAAAATGTATAATGCTTGTGAAAATTAACTATAATAAATTTGATACAAATTAAAATAACAAAAGTTATAGGAACAATTTAATATAGAAAAAAACTTAGTATTTAAGTGTAATAATTGGTATTTTTTTTAATAGTTTCTCTTTTATTTAAGCTCCTTTATTTCCCTTTAAAAAAGATTTTTCTTTTAAAACTATAAAACATTTTCACCTTATTTTCAGGGGTTAAAATTATTTGAGGTGAAATGTATAAACGTTTTTCGAACTTTAAAAAATAGTATCGGTATTAATTATTGAAAAGCTCACAATATCTTACTTAAATGAAAAAACTTATTTATTTTTATCAAAAAAATATTTTCAGATTATTTTTTCTATATTGTCCGATTTGTATCAGTGTTCGCTAAAAAATAAAATCTTAATAACTTACTATTATAAAAACCAGTTCATATAATTCGGAATATCTTAAAATAATCAAAGCATTTTATAGGTGCTTTGATTTTTTATCATTTTAATTTGATATATAAAATTTCTATAAATTAAATTTATAGATTTTTGGTAAAATAAACACATGAAATTTATAGACGAAGTTGATATATTAGTAATAGCTGGTAAAGGCGGAGACGGAATAATTAGTTTTCGCCGTGAGGCTAATGTTGATAAAGGTGGTCCAGATGGTGGTGATGGTGGAAATGGAGGTTCAGTCTATTTTCAAGGCGACCCTGGCCAAAACACATTATTACCTTTTTATTATCAAAATAAAATTGTTGCTGAACCTGGCGAAAATGGAAAACCTAAAAATGCTTTTGGAAGAGGCGGTGAAGATTTAGTTGTTAAAGTACCTTTAGGAACTATGGTTTATAAAGATGGGCAACTAATTGCTGATGTTATTTCTGAAGAAAAGTATTTAATTGCTAAAGGCGGAAAGGGTGGAAAAGGAAACCTAAGATTTAAATCTTCAAGAAATACCGCTCCAAGAATTTGTGAAAATGGTACACCTGGTGAAAAAATGGACCTTCATTTAACATTAAAGGTTTTAGCTGATGTTGGTTTTGTTGGTAAACCTAGTGCCGGAAAAAGTACAATTCTATCGCAAATATCTAATGCAAAACCTAAGATTGCTGATTATGATTTTACAACATTAGTTCCTCAGTTAGGACTTGTAAAATATTATGAAAACAATTTTGTAGTTGCTGATTTACCAGGACTTATTGAAAAAGCCTCAGAAGGAAGAGGGTTAGGAATTCAATTTTTAAAACATATTGAAAGATGTAGGGTTATTTGTCATATCATTGACTTTGGAGATGAAAATAAGGATCCGATTAATGATTATGAAATTATTAACAATGAATTGAAATCGTATAACTTAAAATTAGAAAAATTACCACAAGTTATTGTGGCTAATAAATCGGATTTAGAAAGTTATGATATTCATGTTAAAGAATTTAAAGAAAAATACCCAAACTTAATATTGATTGAAAATTCTGCTTTAGTAGACTCTCATATTGATGAAATTAAAAAAGTTTTATGAAATACATTACAAATTTCAAAACAAAACGTAATTGACGAATTAAAAGAATCAGAAGAAGTTGTTGTTATTACATTAGATAAAAAACCAATTGAAATAGTTAAATTATCAGATGACACTTATGAAATTATTGGTGATGATGTTTATAAGGTATATGATAAGATTCCTGTCATTTCTTTAGATAACTTATGAAGATTTAATGCTAAATTAAAATCATTAGGTGTTTTTGAGTTAATTAAAAACTCAAAAGTTAAAGATGGTGATACTATTAAAATTAGAGATTATGAGTTTGTTTGAAATAGTGAAGATTTTTAAAAAAAATTTTAATTATTTAAAAAATAATATATAATAATTAAGCATTTAAGCAAAAATTGTGCGTGGAGAAGTAGCTCAGCTTGGTAGAGCACTTGACTTGGGCTCAAGCGGTCGCAGGTTCGAATCCTGTCTTCTTCACCATTTATGGGGGGGTAGCTCACCTGGCCAGAGCGCCTGCCTTGCACGCAGGAGGTAGAGGGTTCGAGTCCCTTCCTCTCCACCATTATGGCATTGTAGCTCAGTTGGTTAGAGCGTCCGGTTCATACCCGGAAGGTCAAGAGTTCGACTCTCTTCGGTGCTACCAAATGTAAAACCCAATAGGGATTTTTTAAGGACCCATAGCTCAATGGTTAGAGCAACCGGCTCATAACCGGTCGGTTACAGGTTCGAGTCCTGTTGGGTCCACCAGTGGGCAATTACCCAAGAGGCTGAAGGGAGCAGTCTTGAAAACTGCCAGGGGCTTCACGGCCCGCGGGGGTTCAAATCCCTCATTGCCCGCCATTTATATAGCGGAGTAGAGCAGGCGGCAGCTCGTTGGGCTCATAACCCAAAGGTCATTGGTTCGATTCCAATCTCCGCAACCACGGTCCAGTGGTAAAGTGGTTTAATACGCTTCCCTGTCACGGAAGAGATCGCGGGTTCAATTCCCGTCTGGACCGCCATGGCTCTGTAGCTCAGTTGGTAGAGCAACGGACTGAAGCTCCGTGTGTCGCTGGTTCGATTCCTGCCGGAGCCACCATTTCAGAAATGACTTAACACCGCAAGGTGTTTTTTTATTTGTTTTTAACCTTATTTTTAATTATTTTTTATTTAAAAAATAATAAATAAATCAGTTTTATTAATTATAAAAAAAGTAATAATGTATAATTGTTAATTATGAATACGTTAGAGATTTTTATCCAGTTTTTTGGAGCACTTGGATCAATAGCAACTATCTTATTAGGAGTTCCACAATTAATTAGATTAATAAAAACTAAAAAGGCTGAAAATGTAAATTATTATTCATTTTGAATTTTTTACTTAGGTATCATTGTTTGAATTATTTATGGAGTTTTTACCCCAAATGAAAACGGTTGATATATTTTCTTGGCCAACCTATTCTGTTCATTTATTTATGCTTTTACAATGTTTTTCTTATATTACTATAATTATAAACTATCTAAAAAACAAAAAGGTTATGCAACTTTAGCAATTGCAATTTCAGAACTATTAGTATTTGCATTTTTTGTTGTTTTCTTTTTTATTGTACATCAAAAGCTTCACTATGGAATGTTTTATCCAGTGGACCCGACAACAAAAGTTTATATTGGTAAAATTGCCGTTTTTGACAAAACAACATCATTAATTATCGGATTAATTACCCCAGCTTGCACAACATTAGCGTTTACTCCACAATTAATTAATGGATTTAAGACAAAGAATTTTAATGGATTAAGCCCATGAATGCCATTTTTATTCTTAATTAACAATACATTTTGAATTTTCTTTTTTAGTTTAAGTATTGCTAGAGCAAAACAAATTGGAACTGAATCAGAGTTAGCAACATTAAATGCATTAATTGGTGCTTTAACATGACAAATTATTTCAACGATTGTATATACAGTTCAATTCTCATTTATATTGTCTTATGAAATAAAGATGAAAAAGCAAAAACAACAAAAGCAAATAGCAACATTATAGAACTTAAAAACAAGGTAAAAAAGCCTTGTTTTTAAGTGCAAAAACAGTCAAAATGTCAAAAATTAAACAAAAAACCGTCATTTATTATTTTAGGTGTAGTTTTTACAATATCTATATCATTTTTTATTTTATTTGCAGTTTAATCATATTATTTAAGTTCTTCAAAAAACTTATTTTTTTCACAAGATGAAACTTTAGTTAAATTTATTAAATTTTTTGCTTTTGAAGGTGATGATCTTGAAAGCGCTAGAAAGGTCGCATTTGATTTTTTACTTTTTTATGCTTGGGATCTTTAAGTATTGTTATTGCAAATACGTTCGATACTGTTAGATTATATAATTTAAAAGGAATTTCTCTAACTGAAGAAAATTTAGAAATTGTTAGAGGAAATAACATTAATAAAATTAATTATAATGATATTGAAAATGTAAAATTAAGTAAATCTGGAGGTGTAACAATAAAATCTAAAAATAAATTTTTCCGTTTTAAATTTTAAATTATTTGAAACTGAAAAATTCAAACAAAATTTAATTGCTAAAACAAAAAATATTTAAATATTATTTGATTAAAATTAAGCCCCCTTTTTTTATAAGAGGGCTTAATTTTTTTAATCATTATCAAAAAGCAATTTAGCGGCTTGTAAATAGGTTCTTAATAAGTTACTTTTTCCTAATTCAATACCACCAAAATAACGAATTATTACTAATAACTTATTCTCTAAATTTTTACTATTTAGAAAAGTATAAAGAGGTATTCCTGCCACACCTTTAGGTTCGCGATCATCGGTGTAGCCATTAATAATCACATTATCATTTTTTATAATATATGCATAGACAATATGTCTCGCTTTTTTATGTTCTTTTCAAAGAGATTCTATGATTATTTTTACATCTTCTTTTGAATTTACGTCAAATAATAACGGTATAAACTTTGATTTTTTGATTTCCAAAATCTTCATTTTATTATTATAACATTTGTTATAATTTTAAAATTATGTTAAAACTAATTGTTAATTATTCTGAACGAATTGATAAATATATTACAAATAATTCTTCAATAACTAGAAATGATATTCAGGAATTGATTAAAGAAGGTGCTGTTTTTGTTAATGGTACTAAAATCAATAAGAATAAGTTTGTAGTCAAAGAAAATGATGAGATTAAAGTTATTAAAGTTATAGATAAACAAATTAATGTTGAGGAACAAAAAATTGAGCTTGATATTATTTATGAAAATGAAGATTATTTGGTAATTAACAAACCATCTGGTTTGGTCGTTCATCCCGCTCCAGGACATCGTGATAATACTTTAGTAAATGGTCTTATGTATCATTTTAAAAATAACTTGAGTAATGTCAATGGTCTTTTAAGAATGGGCGTTGTTCATCGAATTGACAAAGATACAAGTGGCTTGCTAATTATTGCGAAAAACAATCCAACACATAATTATTTTGCATCTTTATTAAAAGAACATAAGATTGATCGTACTTATTTAGCAATAGTTGATGGAAAAATTGCAAATAAAAAAATGCATATTGATTTACCAATAGGTCGAGATATTAAGAATCGTCAAAAATATGCTGTTACTGAACAAAACTCAAAAAATGCTTATACAATGGTTGAAGTTATTAAATATTTAAAAATTGATAATAAAGATAAAACTCTAGTTAAATGCAATTTAAAAACAGGAAGAACACACCAAATTAGAGTTCATTTAAACTATATTAAGCATCCAGTTTATGGAGACCCAATTTATAATAAGAAAGTTGATGAATTTAATCAAAGATTACACGCAGTTTCACTTGATTTTATTGATAATAAAGGAAGCAAAGTTCATTTCGAAGCACCAATTCCTGAAATTATGTTAAGAGAAATTGAACAATTTAAATAATGTAATTATTAGTATATAATTTTAGTTAAGTTTTAGTATATTTTAATCTTAAAACTTAAGAAATATGAATCAAGGAGGTTTTTATGAAAATTGATTTATCTTTATATAATTCAACTCAAGAATTGTATGATGCTAACAGTAAAAAATTTAAAGTTAGATGAATTATTTTTACTATTTTCATAGTTATTGTATTAGCTTTATTAATGACTGCTTTTATTGAGTTTTCTATTAATAAGCAAAACTACATTAGTCATTATATAATTCAAATAAGCAAAGCATATCCAACTCTAGCACCTTCATCAGTGAGAGAAAATGCTGAAGCATTGTATGTGAGAAAGTTTTCTTTTTCAGTTGTTATGATGTTATTATCGGCCGGAATGTTAGTTTGACATACTGTTTCACTAATTAGTGCAATGAAACAAAAAGATTTTACAAAGTATTCACCATGATTATCATCAATATATGGTTTTATTATTACTTTCTTAATCATTAATTTATTCTTTTCTTCAGGTGGATTTTTTTCTATCGAATCTTGAAACATTAATAAATTATTAAATGTTATATTTACAATTATTTTACCAATTGGTTATTTCGGACTTTATTTACCATGTTCAAGAATAATAAAATTATTTAGAACCTTTAAAGTAAATCAAGAACTTTTAAAATTTCAAAATAATCCAATGAATATTTTTTCACAAATGTTTGGTCAAAATGAAAATGGCTTTAATAATATGCCAAATAGCAGCAATAGTCCAATTTTAAATCAAACTGTTGATTCAAAAGAACAAAAATATGTAGATTATGAAAATCAATTAAATACATTGTCAGATGAGAAATTAATTTTAATGGCTGAGAAATTAAACATTTTTGGAGCTAAAGAATTAAGTAGAGAACAACTAATTACTAAAATAATATTAATTTATCGTGGAATAGATAATGCTAAAGAACAAAGCATGAAAGAAAAACAAGCTGAAGAATCAAAAGCAGATCAAAAAAATAATGATGAATTAGCTAAAGATGTAAAAAATAATCTAGATACAACTGATGAAGACGACGTTGATTTTGACTAATTTAAAATTTAAAAAATAAAAGGAGCTTACTATGATTAATTTATTTTTAAAATCAGAATCATCAAGCCTAACACCAGAAACTTCAAATACAGGTTCTGGTTCTTTTTTAATATATTCTTTGTTATTGACTTTATTAGCAATTATTAATATTTATTTAATTATTAAATTTTTTGTTAATTATAAAAGAAGTATTAGTAAAACAAAGGAAGTATTAGATAAGTACTTGGTGAAAAAATATGTTCAAGGTTTCAATTTTAAAAGTAATGCATTTTATAACACTATTTTAATTTCAATTTTATTATCTGTGCAAATAATTTTTTCTTCAGTAGCACTTTCTAAAGTGTATGCAAATCTGAATGAAGCAAGCAAGACATACATTTCATTTTTTATAGCAGGTATCACTTTTGCAACTTTATTAGGTTTATCATTTGCTATTGCATTAGGTGTTATTTATCATATTAAATTTAATTACCCACAATATAAATCAAAAGATTCCGATGTTTATAGTGAAATTATTTCATTAAAAGAAATTGAAAAACCAACATTAAATAACAAATATCCTAAAAAAATAGATTTAGATGTTGAAAAATTAAAATCATCTAATGTTTTATTATCAAATGTTTTAAAAAAATGAATTACTTTTTATAACACAATGGAAGAAGTAAAATTTAAGAAACAATATAATTTATTTTTAGACCAATTATTTAAAATTAATTACTTTAACGAAGTTCAATTAAAAATTAAAAATTATAATGAAAAACATAGTGAAATTGAAAATGAACTTTTACCTGAAATTGAAAAATCTAATTTAGATAAGATTGAAAAAGAAATTATATGAATGGATAAAATGGACAAGAAAGCTAAAATTTTAAACGAAACAAAAGAATTAGCTAAAATGTCAAAAGAAGAGTTTAATAAAAAATATGAAGAATATGTTTATAGTGCTCGTGCTAATGACCCACTATATCAATCAGCAACTAAAAATTCATGACTATTTTATCGTGATTCTGAAGTTGAGGATTTATTTTTCAATCCTAATACAACTGTCAATTATTCTTTAGGCGAAGATAAAGAAGTTTATGAAAAAGAACTAGGTGAATTTTTTAAAGAATATAAAGATTATTTAGTTTCAAAATTTTTATTAACAAAGGAATAAAATGAAAAAAATAACTAAAGCATTTTTAGGGTTTTTACCAGTTATAACATTTACACCAGCATTAGTTTCTTGTAGTAAAGTAGAAGAAATTAAATATACATTAATTAATGCAATTAAGGCCGATGTTTTAAAGTTAATTTCAAATGTTGAAGAATTTTTTGGTGATGTTTCAGATCAAGATGTTGTAAAATTAAAAAATGATATTAAAGAATTATTAACTTCTTTAAGAAATGAAAGAATTAGTAAAGAAAAGAATTTAACAGAATTTTTAGATCAAGCAAAAACAAAATTTAAAAAACTTGTTAATGACTTTGTAACAATAAGATCGAAGAAAATTGAACTAGTTCAAACCTACTTTGTTAAGTATTATGACTTTTCAAAATGAGTTTTAAATAATCTAATCGATCCTAAATATAATTCATTGGTAAATAAAATTAAAAATTATTTTGATACTAACGAATTTAACTATACTTGAGAAAATGAAATAATTGAACAAGAAATCAATAACTTTAATACTTTTATAATTTCTATTAAACAAGAAAAAGACCAAATTGATAATGCCACAAATGCAAGATAATAGCTAAAAATAAGGCTATTATTTTTTATTTAAAAAATTTTTAAAAAAATGTAAAACACCGGTTTAGTTGTTGTATAATTTATAAGTATTTTTTAAAACAGATTAAAAATATTAAATATATAAACAAATAAAATATCAAACAAAAGAAAGGAAAGAAATATGCCTACAGTTGCTCAACTAGTTAAGCAAGGTCGTAAAGACAAGACAACTAAATCTAAAGCTCCTGCTTTATTAAAGATGTACAACTCTTTACAAAAAAAAGAAAAAGCAATTCCAGCACCATTTAAACGTGGTGTATGTACTCGGGTTGCAACAATGACACCTAAAAAACCTAACTCAGCTATTCGTAAATATGCCCGTGTTAGATTATCAAACGGACAAGAAGTTACAGCTTACATCCCCGGAGAAGGACACAACTTACAAGAACACTCAGTTGTTTTAATTCGTGGAGGTAAAGTTAAGGATTTACCTGGAGTTAGATACACAATCGTTCGTGGTACACAAGATGCTGCCGGTGTAAACAATAGAAAACAAGCTCGTTCAGTATACGGAACAAAAAAACCAAAAAGTAATTAATTAAAAGTTAAATAGAAAGGAAAAAATATGTCAAGAAAACATAAAGCACCAGTTAGAGATGTTTTAGCAGATCCAGTTTTTAACTCAAAAATTATTACCAAATTAATCAACGCAATTATGCTTGATGGTAAAAAATCTGTTGCTGAAAACATTTTATACAACGCATTCGAAATTGTTAAAGAAAAAACCGGAAAAGAACCATTAGAAGTATTTAATACCGCTTTAGAAAATGTAAGCCCTCAATTAGAAGTTCGTTCAAGAAGAGTTGGTGGATCAAACTACCAAGTTCCTTGTGAAGTTAGTGCTAAGAGAAAACAAACATTAGCATTAAGATGAATTATTCAATATGCAAGATTAAGAAACGATAAGACAATGGAAGAAAAGTTAGCACATGAAATTATTGATGCCTCAAATAAAATGGGTGGAGCTATCAAAAAACGTGAAGATACCCACAAAATGGCTGAATCAAATAAAGCATTTGCTCACTTTAGATGATAATTACAATTTTATTTAAATTATTTTTAAGATTAGGAAAAAAATATGTCAAGAGAATATAAATTAGAAGATTATCGTAACATTGGAATCATGGCTCATATTGATGCTGGTAAAACTACTACTACAGAAAGAGTTTTATACCACACAGGTAAAATTCACAAAATTGGTGAAACACACGAAGGTGCTTCACAAATGGACTGAATGGTTCAAGAACAAGAACGTGGAATTACCATTACTTCAGCTGCTACAACAGCTTACTGAAAAAATAAAAGATTAAACATTATCGATACACCAGGACACGTTGACTTTACAATTGAAGTTGAACGTTCACTACGGGTATTAGATGGTGCAGTTGCAGTTTTAGATGCTCAATCAGGTGTTGAACCTCAAACAGAAACAGTTTGAAGACAAGCAACAAACTATAGAGTTCCTAGAATTGTTTACGTTAACAAAATGGATAAAATGGGTGCTAACTTTAAAGCATCAGTTGAATCATTAAGAAAATTATTAGGAGCTAACGCTCATGCTATTCAACTTAACATCGGTGAAGAAGCACAATTTACAGGTATTATTGACCTAGTAACATTAAAAGCTTACGAATTTGATGGTAGTGTTGATGAAAACATGAAAGAAATTGAAATTCCAGAACACTTAAAAGATGAAGCGCACTTAATGCGTTCTTCTTTAGCAGAATCACTAGCTGATTTTGACGAAGAAATTATGGAATTATTATTAACAGAACAAGAAGTTCCTGCAGAATTAATGAAAAAGGCAATTAGAACAGCTACTTTAACATCAACATACTTCCCAGTTGTTTGTGGAACATCATTCAAAAACAAAGGTGTTAAATTAATGTTAGATGCTGTTGTTGAATACTTACCATCACCTTTAGATATTCCTGATATGAAGGCATATAAAGGTGAAGAAGAAATTTCTATCCCTGCTTCAGATGATGAATTTTTCTCATCATTAGCATTCAAAGTTATGAACGACCCATTTGTTGGTAACTTAACATTCTTTAGAGTTTACAGTGGGGTTATTAATAAAGGTTCATACGTTGCTAACTCAACAAAAGGTGAAAAAGAAAGATTTAGCCGTATTTTATTAATGCACGCTAACTCAAGAACAGATATCGATGAAGTTAGAACAGGTGATATTGCCGCTGCTGTTGGTTTAAAATACACAACAACTGGTGATACATTAATCGATGAAAAACATAAAGATATTGTTTTAGAAAACATGAACTTCCCAGAACCAGTTATCTCTCAAGCTATTGAACCTAAAACAAAAGATGCTTCAGAAAAATTATCTTTAGCATTACAACGTTTAGGTGCAGAGGACCCTACATTCAAATACTACACTGATGAAGAAACAGGTCAAACAATTATTGCTGGTATGGGTGAGTTACACTTAGATATTATTGTTGACAGATTAAAACGTGAATTTAAAGTTGAAGTAAGTGTTGGTGCACCTCAAGTTTCATACCGTGAAACAATTACCAAAGCTGCTGAAGTTGAAGGTATTCATAAGAAACAATCTGGTGGTAAAGGTCAATACGGTCACGTTTGAATTAAATATGAACCAAACCCAGATGGTGGATTTGAATTTATCGATAAGATTGTTGGTGGTAAAATTCCTAAAGAATACATCAAATCAATCGAAAAAGGTCTTAAAGAAAAAATGGAAATCGGTATTCTTGCTGGTTACCCAATGATCGATATTAAAGCAACATTATTTGATGGATCATATCATGAAGTCGACTCTTCTGAATTAGCATATAAAATTGCTGCTTCTAAATCATTGACCAAAGGTCGTGAACAATTAGGTACCGTATTATTAGAACCAATTATGGACGTTGCTGTTGTTGTTCCTGAAGATTTCTTTGGTGATGTTATGGGTGATATTTCACGTAGAAGAGGACAAGTTCGTGATAACGAAACAAGAAACGATGGAGCACATGTTATTAAAGCATATATTCCATTGAGCGAAATGTTTGGTTATGCAACACAATTAAGATCTATGACTACAGGTCGTGGCACATACCAAATGTGATTCGATCACTATGAAAAATTACCACGTAATTTAGCCGATGAAATTATCAAAAAACGTGGTGGAAAAGTTTCTGCTGACGAAGACTAATTTATATAAAATTTAAAATAATAATTTTAGAGTTTAAGGTATGATTTGCCTTAAACTTTTTATTAAAAAAATACTAAATATTTTTATAATTATTACTATGAAAAATCTATTATTACCAACAATATTATTATCGACAACTTTTTCTCCTTTACTTGTTATTTCTACAAGTATTAAAGATGAGCAATATCAAAAAAATTTGTCAGAAAATAAACTTGGCATTGAATTTATTAAACAAGTTTCATTAGAAAATATTAAAAACTGAGATGACTCATTTGGAAAATATACTAGTGAAGATAAAGAAGTAATAAGAGATTTCGTTAAGAAATTAATTAAGAAAACAACTAATAAAAAAGAAATAGCAAAAATAATTCACAATTGAATTTGTGAAAATATTAAGTACGCAACCCATAATGGCCCAGCTCCAGAAATTGAACCAATTAAAGTATTAGAAAGAAAAATAGCAGTTTGTGGTGGTTTCTCTAATCTTTATAAAGTAATGTTAGATGAAGCTGATATTGCTAATGTTATATTAACAGGGAATTCTATTTATGGAGCCCATCAATGAAATTTAATTGTTTTAGACGATAATGAAATTTTTTATTCAGATGCAACATGAGGAAAAGCTTATTTTGAAAAAACTATTGAAGATTTTTCAAAGGATCATAAACCTCAAAAAATGTATGGCGTTTCTTTACAAACTAAAGAATTTGAATATGAATTTTTCCATGGAATTTCTATTAAAAAGATAAATAATCTTGAACAAAAAGTTGTGAATATTCCCAGCGAAATTAATGGATTAAAAGTAACTTCGATTTCCAATCATGCTTTAAACAATGAATCACAAAGAGAAGCACTTGCAAATCAAAAATTAACAATTAATGTAAGTTCTACTATTTCAAAAATTGAATTTGAACCAGGTACATCATTAGTTGAATCATTTAATATTAGTAAAGAAAACAAAGTATATAGTGATTATAATGGAATATTATATTCTAAAGATTATAGTACGCTTTTAAATGTTCCGGCTAACTATAACAAAGTTGTGACGATTCATAAGAATACAACTAATTTAGATGAAAAACAGTCATTTAGAGCAAATAATATTAAGAAAATTAAAGTTGATGAAAATAACCAAAGATTTGCTTCTATATTTTCTGAAAATTATATATATCCACTTTATGACAAACAATTACAAAATGTAATTTCTATTCCTGGAGGAGCAAGTGAAATTAGACTTGCAAAAGGATCAATTTTAGGTGATTTTACATTGAGTCAATATGATAATTTAAGAAAAGTAATTTTAGATTTAGGAATTAATAAATTTAATTCATTGGCATTTAATAATAGTTGAATTTCCGAAATTGAATTACCTTATGATTTTCCAATAGAGCTAGTTAATGAAATCAAAAAAATAAATCAAAAAATTCAATTAAAAGTGATTGAATCATCGAAAATAGCTCAAGAATTAATTAAAGAAAAAATTGAAAATATAAAAATCATTTCTACAAAAGATGCCTTAAAATTAAATGAAGATTGAGAATTAATTACTAAGAAATATGATATTAATTTTCTTGAGTCCGAATATAAAGATCTAATTGATGAATTGAAAAAATACAGTAAAAATATTTACACAACAAATCTTGATGAATATAATGAAATTAAAACTAAAACAGAATCTATTTTAAAACAAATTGAAGAAAAAATAAAATCAAAAGCACAAGAAGCACCTAAAAAAGATTGGAAACATATTTTAATTTATAGTTCGGTAATTGTTTTAATATTAGTTGTTGCGATTTTATCAACAATGTACTTTATTAAAAGAAGAAAAAATAAGCAAAAATAAATAATTAATTTTTATAAAAGGCTAGTTTTAAAAATAATTTAACGATTATTTAACGATTATTTAAAAATTAGGTTTTTTTCTTTTTTAAAAATTAAATTAATTTAATTATTTATAATTAAAGTATAATTTTCTTTATTTCATATTCTGAATTAATACGGGGAGGTAATTATATGAAATTATTAAAAAATAAAAAGAATCGAATAGTATTGCTATCTTTAGGTTCGGTAATAATGGCATCTGCAATTTTTGGGAGTGCCGTTTTTTCTGCCAACCAAAAAAATGCAAACGGTGTCGATTATAATAATCAAAATGGGGCTAATCCGGAAATTTTTCATAAAGGAACACCAGATACAACAAATGCTAATGTGTCAATTGCTGATCATAAATTAAAAGAAGTGCCAAAACCACCAGTTGTAGTTCCTCCTAAACCAGAACCAACTCCAGTTCCGCCTAAGCCAACTCCGGTTCCACCTAAACCAGAACCAACTCCAGTGCCACCTAAGCCAACTCCAGTTCCACCAAAACCAACACCAACTCCACCTAAAAAGAATACCGAAAGAGTTGTTATTGAAATTAATGGAGTTAAAGTTGTAGCCGAAGTAACGCCAGCACCTTCTCGTCCTTTAGACCCAAGAGATATTGAAGCAGGAATTACAAATCCTAATCCATATATGAATGTTATTGTTGGAAACATAAAGAGTGTTGAAGTAACTCAAGAGTTAAGAGATGCAACCTTAAAAAATTTAATTGATAATAAACCATCCGGGTTAAAAAATTATTTCCCTGGTTTTATTGATGATTTATTATTAGAACCAAATGAGAAATATGACCCAGAGCTTAATATTGTCAATAACCAAGCAATCTGATTAAGATTAATGGATAAATTTAAACGTCTTTTAGATAGTCCTAATGTTGTTAAGTTCTTGTTACCCGAGGCTTTAAAAGAATATAACAAGCCAAAACAATTTAGAAGTCAAAATATTAAATATGCTTGATTAATCAAACATCTAGATTATTCTAAATTCACAAAATTAGGTAAAGGAGCTGAAAAATATCTAAAAGAAGGTTATACTGCATCTCCTGATAATGCTTATATCAATGAAAATGGTGAAATTGATTCATATGGTTATGATCCAGCGCCTGGTTATAATACCGTTACAACAAGAATGGAAAGAGATAACAAAGAAAGACGTGCTTTTGGTATTGAAGGTTACTATGGTAGAACTCCAGATGAAATAGCAAATGGAAACTATCGTGGTTGAACTAAGAGAGATGTAACTAAATCAAAAGAGTTTGCAGAATTTAACGTTGGAAATAATGATGGAATAGTTATTACTGAATTAACAAGACAAAAACCTGAAGAAGGAAAACTAAATAAAGGTTATGTTGTTGAAATTGATGCAGCTAATTTTGAAGGTTATGAAAAAACTAAGAATCTAATTGAACAGTTAAAAGCTAAAGGAATTGAAATTACATCTTATCGTATTAAAAACATGGGTAAAAAAGATGTTAACCAAAAATTCAGAGAAATTCTTAGAGCATTACCAGAAAAGTTACCTCAATTAGAATTATTTTTTGACCATCGTGCAACAAATACTTCTTCTTTAATTGAACTAGAAAATAAAAAAATCAAAGAATTATCCTTATTTACCTTAGGAAATTCTTTATTAGATGATTGATCATTAAATCCATGAGCATTACGTAATGTAGAATGAGTTAACACTATTGATTATAATGTTAGTTGAGAAAATAAACAAGGAGCAGATATTGCTTCAAGAATTACATTTAACACCATTGCATTTGAAGAAAGTGATATTCTAAAAGATCCTGCTAAACGTTTTGAAAGAATTAACAATGGTTTAAGAATGGTTTATTATGTAAGAAATAATGAAGGAATTTTCCAAGGAAGTTTTGGTCCTGGGCTTAACCCAGATACAAATGAAGGTGGTAATAGTTATCCAACAAGACTTGATTTTTCAAGAGCGCCATCAATTCGTTCTTTAAAAAATATGATTTTCTATGATTACATTAAACCAACAAATAAGAAAAGAAAATTGAAAAATGTTAAATTCTTTAATGATAAAAGTTGATATGAAATTAGCGGTGATGATTTAGATAATGCACAATTTAATACTGTTATGGCTTTGGGTGAGCCAGGTATGCCTCCAACAAAGATTGAATTTAGTAATGGTAATTTAACTAACATGATTAGAATTACTAGTTCAAATACTTTAACTAATTCAGCTCTATCTAATTTAAGTACTTTAATTAATTTATCAAATATTTCAAGAGAAATTCAAGTGCCAAAAGGTGCTGAAGCTCTAAAAACACAGCTTCAATCAAACGGCTACACCGTTTCTTATGCCGTTGATGAAACATTTAACTAATTAGATTAAAAAAATATAGGAAAAAAAGATAATATGAAACAGAAAAAAAATAATAAAAAACTTTTTCTTTCTTTATTAGCGATGCCGCTATTTGTTTCACCTGCATTATCATTAATTGCTTGTGAATCAGATGAAGAGAAAGAAAAAACTGAACTTAAAAAATCTTTGGATAAATTATCTCAATTATTAGTTCAGTTGTCTAATGCAGCTGATAATGCAACCAGTTCTCAAGCTTATACTGAAGGTCAAAAAGCAAAGAATGAAGCTCAAAAATTAATAGATAATAATGAAAATTCTTTGATTGAATTAAGAAAAGCGAAAAATAATTTAAACAGTAAAATAACTGCAATTGAAACTGAAATTGCTAACATCAAAAAAATCAAAGAGCAAAACGAATCTGAAGAAAAACCAAATCCTGGCATAAAATATAGCGATGAAGAATTTGAAGCAGATGTTAATGAATTATCATCTTCAGTAAATGCTGAAGAAAAGCTTGTTCTTTCGTTTGAAAACTTTTTGACAGGGCGTCAAAAAGAACAACTTTATGCTAGTGAACTTCAAAAATCAACATCAAATATTGGTGTTAAAGCTAAAAAAGAATCTTTAAATGACAAAATTAATTTTTTAGTTGAAAATGTTATTGCTGAAGATAATGCTAATCAAACAGGAACCGTGCAGTTAAATGTTGTTTTCAAAAATAAAGCAACATTAAAGAGAAAAAATAAAATCTATAACTTATCTGGCTTAAAAACTTCAATTGATAATACTGACCATAACGGTGATAAACCAAATAATAAAATAGCAGATAATTTAAATGCTAGTGAAGTGGATAAATATATAGCACTTTCTCAAAGAGATCGTTTCAAAAAGGACAATGAGAAATATGTTGATTCATTGAAAAAATATTTAGCATATTCAGCTGGCGTTAATAATTGAAATGAATTGAGGGAGCACGCTAAAGCATCAGCACAACAAATTGCTACTCATAACCAAAAAGCACAAGAAGTTGGTCAAGATTCATATGAAAGTGCGGCTTATAAAGGTTTTACTTTAACCTCATATCGTGATGACGGTAAAGTAGATGGCTTAGAAATTATTGATGGCCCGGAAATGGGAAAACAAGCTTCATTAGTTGATTCATTAGGTAAACAAGATATTTATAAAACTAATGGATTAGCTAGAACTATTGTTAACCAAAAATACCTTGATATTGCAAAACAAACATTCTCAATCACTTTACACAATATTAAAGATTTCAAAGATGAAATCGCACAAGCTGAAGCATCTATTAAACATTGAGAATATGATGCTAATGAGGCTGAATTTAAAAAAATAATTGATGAAAAAATTAAAGAACTTCAAGAAGAAAAAGTAAAAGTAACTAAACAATGAGATAAAAAAATATCAGAAAATCAAGATGAACATTTAACCGAGTCATTACAAAACCAAAAAACCGCCGAACTTAAAAAATATGATGAATCGATTGCATGATATAAAAGTAGAACTCGACAAACTGAAATTGATTTTTTAAAACAAAAAATTGAAGAATATAAAGAAAAAGCTGCTGAAAAAAGAACTATTGTTCCTGAAAGTGGAACTGCTTGAATTATGGATTTCCAATTAGATGAAAATGGTTATCCAACAAAATGATATTTAGGAACTAACTCGCACGTTGCTAAAGCATTAACTGAAAATTTAACTAGTTTTTCTCTAACAAAAATTGATAATAATTTAAAAGTTGGATCTAAATTAAGAATTTCACAAATGGATGATAATATTACAAGATTTTCATTTGAAAGTCCAGATGCAATTAGAAAAGTTTTTGACGGAATTGATTATTTAAATTCAAAACCATCAGATTTCTTGAGTGATAGACAAAAAGAAACTTTAGGAGATTTAGAAGAATTTGTGGACTTTGCTGTTTTAGAAATTGATTTTACAAAAATTAATAAAATGTTTGCTACTTCAAATGATATTAATACTACTAGTAAATATCCACAAGTTGGTTCGGCAAACTTCGCTAAGAACTTGGCAAAAATAATTACAAATGATTATGCTAATAACAAAGAAAAACATATTAAATTTAAACAAACTTCTTACTTAAAAGATTATCAAAAAATTGATTATCCTATCAAAGGTTCATTATCAGACAATTTAGATTTTTTATACGCAGTTGGATGACCATCTTCTCGTGAAGATTACTACTTAAAACAATATATTGATGATGACCAAAGAAAAAGAACAGAACACAGTTTCAGTTTATGAATCAATAGTGAAAATGAATACTATGACGCTAAAATTACTGATTCAGAAAATGGTCCATCTTCATATCCAAAAGAAAAATTAGATCGTGGTAGTTTCTTATCATATCAAATTGGATATCGTTCATTTATTGATAAACCTGGTGTTTTAGATACATTTATTGCAATTCCTAAACTAGGAAAAGATTTCTATTATCTAAATGGTAAAAGATATGTTAATATGGCTTTAGCATATATGCCTCGTCGTTATGCACCAACCGGCGGATCTTCAGGAACATCGATCAGAAATCAAAATAATGAATTAGTTTCTGTATTTTATGCTTCTAACTCATCTGCTCGTGTAGGGATTTCTGCTGCCTTTAGATCAGAAGGCTATGATTATAAAGGATTATATGGAAAATATAATTTACCACAATATGACTTAATTTATGGTGGTGGAGAAAATCAAAAAAATTCTTACCGTGAAGCATTAAAGAAAATCTATCCAGACCTAAATGTTAAAACTAACTTATTCCAAACCGGTTTAGACAATATACCAGATGAATTTAAGTTTATAAAAAAATAACTAATGAAATAACGAAATAAGGGAATATTTTCTCTTATTTTTTTAAATTATTAATTAATTTTAAACTTTGTGTTATAATGGTACTGCAATATATGAAGACAGTAACGGCGTAAGCTTAATAAGGTTACCGAGTATGTTATCAGTTTTTATTATTGCAATTAATAATTTTAATAGGAGGAAAAATGAGTGCATTAAGAGATGCTAAAGTTTTAGTTGTTGATGAAATTTCTAAAAACTTAAATGAATCTAAAGCTTTATATGTTGCTTCATACAAAACTTTAGATGTTGCTTCTTTACAAACAATTCGTAGAGAATTAGCTAAGTTTGGCGTTTTAATTAAAGTTTACAAAAACCGTTTATTTAAACAAGCATTAATGTCAACAGAACAACAATCTTTAAATGATTTACTTGTTGGTCAAAACTTATTCATTTTTGCAAAAGAAGATGATTTAACAACTTTAAAAGCCTTAGTGAAATTTAAAAAAGAATTCCCTGCTTTACAATTAGTTGCAGGTATCTACGAAAACAAAGTTGTTGATGCAAAAAACTTAGATGAAATATCAAAACTTCCTTCATACGAAGAATCACTTATGATTCTTGGAAACTCATTACTTGCGCCAATCAAGAATCTTGCAATTGGTTTAAATGAGTTAGTTAAACAAGGAAAAGTATCAGAATAATTAATTAAAATTAAGGAGACAAAATTATGGCTAAATTAACAAAAGAAGAATTCGTTTCAGCATTAAAAGAAATGAACATTAAAGAAGTTATGGAATTAGTAGAAGGATTAAAAGAAGAATTCGGAATTGATCCTACTGCTGTTGTAGCTGCTGCTGCTCCAGCTGCTGCTGAAGCTGTTGAAGAAAAATCAACATTTAACGTAACATTAAAATCAGACGGTGGAAACAAACTAGCTGTTATTAAAGCAGTTAAAGACTTATTAGGTTTAGGTCTAATGGACGCTAAAAAATTAGTTGAATCTGCACCTGCATTATTGAAAGAAAACGTTAAGAAAGAAGAAGCAGAAGAACTAAAAGCTAAATTAGCAGAAGTTAAAGCTGAAGTTGTTTTAGACTAATAATATAAACATAAAAAACGGGCTTGTTATAAGCCGTTTTTGTGTTTTTTTATATACATACACATACACACGCATATAGTATATGTAAAAAAAATTAAAGCGTGTAAAAAAAATAATTAAAAAATAAAATAAACAAAATAATTTATATGAGGTTAGATATGAGCAAAAAACCAGAATACGTTTTAAGAAAATTTGGGCCTGTTACTGAACGTAGAGACTATTCAATTAGTCAAAAGAAATTTGACACACCTGACTTTTTAAAAATGCAAAGAGATTCTGTTGAACAATTTCTAACAAAAGGTGTTGAGGAAGAATTAAGAAGTATATATCCAATTGAAGCTCGTGGAAAAGTTAAAATTGAATATATCGAAAATTCAGCAACTTTTGAATATCCAAATAAAACAGAATTTGAATGCATTAAAGAAGCAAAACAAAAAGGTTCATCATATCAAGGTAAGCTAAAAGCAAAATTAAAACAAGTTAATGAAGAAACTGGGGAAGTTACACCTGCAGAAGTTGTTTTTGCAGAAATTCCTATTATGACTTATGGAGGATCATTTGTAATTAATGGTTCTGAAAAAGTTATCGTTTCACAATTAATTAGTTCAACTGGTGCTTATTTTGGAGTGAACGTTAGAAATAAACAAGCTAATGACTTGTTTAACAAAGTAGAAATCATCCCTCAAGTGGGTTCATGGGTTGAAATATACCATAAGACTACTTCATCTAACCCAGATACTATCAAAGTTCATATTGATAAGAATAAGTCATTTTTATTAACTACTTTCTTAAAAGCCTTAGGTTTTACTGAAAAAGGTATTAAGAAAATGTTTGGCGATATTCCAGAATTAAATGAAACTTTAAGAAAAGATAAAACAGTTGGTACAACTGACGAAGAAATTACAAGAGATGCACAAGAAACTATTTACCGTTTAATTAGAAAAGGTGATAGAATGACTGCAGAATCTGCACGTAATTTAATTCCTTCAACATTATTTAATGAAAAAAGATATAGTTTAACTGAAACAGGTCGTTTTACTTTAAACCGTAAATTAAATATTGCTGAAAGATTAGTAAATACTTACTTAGCTGAAAATATTATTAGTATGGAAGGTGAAGTAAAATATCAAAAAGGTTTACTAATTACTTGAGAAATTGCTAGAAAAATTGCTGAAGAATTTAGATTAGGAATTTTACCTTTATGAAAATTACCTGATGTTGAAGGTTCAGTTTATGGAAGTCAATTAGACGTTCCTGGTAATGAAAAATTAGCATTACGTTTATCTGTTCCTAGAGTTTGAGTATATCCTACCGAAAATGACATGATAAATGATATTAATAAAGTTCAAGTTTTAGGAAACGATCCTAATGCTGATGAAAACTTTTTATTAATTCCAGACTTAATTGCAACAATTTCATATTACTTTAACTTACTATTTAACATCGGTGTTGATGATGATCCCGATTCATTAGTAAATAAAAGAATTGTTACAATTGGTGAATTATTACAAAACCAATTTAGAATTGGATTAATTAAGTTAGAAAAAAATACTCGTGAAAGAATTTCAACTAAAGAAACTTCAAAAATTACACCTAAAAATGTAACTAATAACAAACCAATCTTTAATCAATTTAAGTCATTCTTTAACACCTCGAAACTTTCACAATTTATGGACCAATGTAACCCGTTGGCAGAAATTTCTAATAAACGTCGTATCACATCACTAGGGCCTAGAGGTCTAAATCGTGATACCGCACAATTTGAGGTCCGGGACGTTCACCCTACCCATTATGGAAGAATTTGTCCTATTGAAACACCTGAAGGACCAAACATCGGGTTAATTCTTAACTTAGCTTCATTTGCTGATATCGATAAATATGGATTTATTAAATCACCATACTTTAGAGTTGTTAATAAAAAGGTTGATTTTTCAAAACCATATTATTTAACAGCTATTGAAGAAGCAGGTTATAGTTTTGCTCAATCAACTGTAAAAATCGAAAATGATGAAATTGTTGACGATTTTGTTATGGTTCGTCGTGACAATGAATATCTAGAAGTGCCAGCTAATGAAGTTGATTTTGTTGGGGTTTCAAACCGTCAAATGACTTCTATTTCTGCTTCTGCTATTCCATTTCTAGAAAATGACGATGCTAACCGTGCACTTATGGGATCAAACATGCAACGTCAAGCTGTTCCTGTTTTATTCCCAGAAGCTCCATTGGTTGCAACAGGAGTTGAAGCTGATATTGCTAAATATTCTTCAACAAACATTATTGCTAAATTTGACGGGGTTGTAACATACGTTGATGCTAATGTTATTATCGTTAAAAGAGAAGGATCGAACAAGAAAGATCACTATTACCTAAGAACATTTGAAAGATCCAACCAAGGTACATTAATTCACCAAGTACCATTAGTAAAACTAAATCAAGAAGTTAAAGCTGGTGATTTATTAGTTGATGGACCATCAATGAAAAATGGTGAAATGGCTTTAGGTAAAAACGTTTTAGTAGGATTTACTACATGACACGGTTTTAACTATGAAGATGCTGTTGTTTTATCAGAAAGATTAGTTAAAGACGATGTTTATACTTCTATTCATATCGAAGAACAAACAATTCAATTTAGACATTCAAAAGCTGGTGAAGATATTTTAACTGCTGATATTCCTAATGTTTCTAACTACTCAAAACGTTATTTAGATGAAAATGGTATTGTTAGAGTTGGTTCAGAAGTTTCGGCTGGAGATATCTTAGTTGGTAGAACATCACCAAAAGGTGAAGAAAACCCAACTCCAGAAGAAAAACTTATGGGTGCTATTTTTGGTCAAAAGACTGCTTCGAGAAAAGATACTTCATTAAAAGTTAAACACGGTCACAACGGAACTGTTGTTGCTGTTGAAGTATTAAGTCGTGAATTCGGTGACACATTAGAAGACGGAATTGAAAAAATCGTTAAAGTTTCAATCGCTCAAAAGAGAAAAATAAAAGTCGGTGACAAGATGGCCGGCCGTCATGGTAACAAAGGGGTTGTTTCAATCGTTTTACCAGTTGAAGAAATGCCATACTTAGAAGATGGAACACCATTAGATATCGTTCTTAACCCACAAGGTGTGCCTTCACGTATGAACATTGGACAAGTGCTTGAATTACACCTAGGATTAGCTGCTAAAAAATTAAATACAAAATTTGTTACTCCTATTTTTGATGGTATTACACATAATCAAATTAAAGAAATCTTAGAAGAAGCAAATATTAATTCTTCAGGAAAATCTGTTGTTTATGACGGAAGAACAGGCGAACCATTTGATCAACCAATTTCTGTTGGAATCATGTATTATCTAAAACTTTACCACATGGTTGATGACAAGATGCATGCTCGTTCAGTTGGACCATATTCATTAATTACTCAACAACCACTTGGTGGTAAATCACAAAATGGTGGACAAAGATTTGGGGAAATGGAAACATGAGCTATTGAATCTTATGGAGCTGCTAATTTATTACAAGAGTTATTAACATACAAATCAGATAATATTAACGGACGTAACCAATTGTATAACTCACTTGCAAGAAAAACTAAATTACCTAAGCCAGGTATGCCGGAATCATTTAACGTTTTAGCTTATGAACTAAGAGGATTAGGAATTAAACTTGAAGCCCACGATGATATTAAAGACGAAAATGATTATGAAATCGAAAGAGTTGACACTAAATATCAACAAGATTGAGATGGAGGAACAGAATAATGAAAAATAATTCAAAATACGACTTATTGGATGAATCAAAAATTACTAAAATTTCTCTATCTTTAGCTACTCCTGAAGATGTAGAAAGTTGATCACATGGTGAAGTAACTAAACCAGAAACAATTAACTATAAATCTTATAAACCAGAAAGAGGTGGTTTATTTGATGAAATTATTTTTGGTCCAATGATTGATTATCGTTGTCCAACTTGTGGATATAAATACAAGAAAATCAATGAAGGTTCATACTGTACAAGAACTGATTTATGTCGAAAAGAAAATGTTCAAATTCTACCTAAAATAGCCCGTAGAAATCATATGGGTCATATTAAATTAAATAGTCCAGTTGTGCACTTTTGATACTTTAAGGTTGACCATTCAATTCTTTATAAATTATTAGGTTTAAGAATTTCAAGTCAAAACGGTTCAGAAACTGTTAGAAGAGAAGAATTAGAAAATTTAATTTATTACAAAAACCATATTGTTGTTGAAGATGGTGGTTTAAAATCATTACCTAAAAACTTAATTATTGAAATCAATGATGCTGCTGTTATTTATAAAGAAGCATTAGATGAATTATTAACTCGTTTTGACCCAAAAAACCCTGACCATCAACAAGCTTATGAAGAAATTTCAGAAACAATTGAACAATTAGTTGAAAAAGCGACTTCAAAAATTGGTCAAGAATATGGTATTGACTTTTATGAATTAAATGATATTATTCAACACTATTCAGAAGCTAAAATCATGACTGGTGCTAGAGCTATTGAATATTTATTAAAAAAATTAGATTTACAAGCCGAAAAAGCTTATGTAACTGATCAGATTAATCAATTAAATTTACAAGAATCTAAAAACCCAGAAAAATTTGCTACTACAACAAGACAAACAAGAGAAAAACTTTACAAAAGATTACAAGTTATTAATGCATTTATTGAATCTAAACAATCACCAACTAACATGTTAATTTACAATTTACCTGTTATTCCTGCTGATTTAAGACCATTAATTCAATTAGATGGTGGAAGACATTCAACAAGTGATATTAACGAACTATATCGTAGAGTAATTATTAGAAACAATCGTTTACAAGAATGACAAGAAAAGGATGCTCCTGAACTTGTTACTCAAAACGAACTTCGTATGGTTCAAGAAGCAGTTGATGCTTTAATTGATAACCAAAGAAGAACACCAAATCCTGTTTTATCTAAAGACAATAGACCATTTAAATCAATTTCAGACGCTTTAACTGGTAAAAAAGGTCGTTTTAGACAAAACTTATTAGGAAAACGTGTTGACTATTCAGGTCGTTCAGTTATTGTTGTTGGTCCGAGTCTAAAAATGCACCAATGTGGTATTCCACGTGAAATGGCTGCTAAATTATTTGAACCATGAATAATAGCGCGTTTAATTGATAAACAAGTTGCAACAACAGTTAAGAATGCTAAGAAAATAATTGAAGACCAAAATCCAATTATTTGACCTCATGTTGCTGAAGCAATTAAAGGAAGATTAGTGCTTTTAAACCGGGCACCAACCTTACACCGTTTATCAATTCAAGCTTTTGAACCAGTTTTAGTACGTGGAAAAGCAATTAGATTACACCCATTAGTATGTACCCCATTTAACGCTGACTTCGATGGTGACCAAATGGCTGTTCACGTTCCTATTTCAGAACAAGCTTTATTAGAAAGCCGTGAATTAATGCTTGCTAATAAAAATATTTTGGGCCCAAAAGATGGAGAACCAATTATCAACCCTTCACAAGATATGATTCTTGGTTTATACTACTTAACAATTGAGGAAAAAAATGCTAAGGGTGAGGGAAGAGTTTTTGATAACTATGATCATATGATCAGAAACTTGGAAGCTAAAAAAGTTTCTCTACATGCTAGAGTTGCGTTGCCTGCCCAAGAAGTTAAAAACTCTAAAGTATTTAACAAATCAACATCTGGTACACAACTTTATGTAATTTCAACTGTTGGTAAATTTATTTTTAACAACGTCTTTCCGAAAGACTTCACATTTATTTTTGATAATAAAGTAACAAAAGCTATTAACTTAGAAGAATATAAGAATGAATTTAATGATTTATATGTTGTCTCAGCCGGAACAAATATTCCTGAATACATTAAAACATTACCAATTCAAGAAGCATTTAATAAAAAGAACATTGCTAAAATTATTCGTTATATGTTTGATAATTATGTTGCAACAATTAGTATCGCAAATGTGGCAAGTGTTATTGATAAAATTAATGATTTAAAAGACTCTGATATTGTTTTAGAATTTTTAAAAATTAAAACATATAAAGGTCAAAATCTTGAAAAAAATCATGCTGATTTATTAACTGAATTTGTTTTAGAAGAAAAAGAAAAATTAAATTTAGAAAACGAAGAAAGATATCGTGGACAAAGCAATATTCCATTTTCTGCTAAAGAAAAAGCTAAAATGCTTGATGGTGTTTGATTTAAATATACAAACATTGTTGCTTCGATATTAGACAATGTTAAACAATTAGGTTTTGATTATTCAACAACTTCAGGTATTTCAATTTCATTCTCAGATATTTTAGAAACAGAAAAGAAATCAGAGTACATTGCTGAAGGTGATGAATATATTGGAAAACTAAAGAACTACTACAAATTAGGTTATATTACTGATGATGATAGATACTCATTAACAATTAAAAAATGAGCTGAAATTAAGGAAAAAATTCAACAAGAATTACAAACAATAATTAAGAATAATCCTCAAAACCCGGTTATTACAATGATCAATTCTGGAGCTCGTGGAAATATTTCTAACTATGTTCAATTAGCTGGTATGCGTGGTCTGATGGCTAACAATACCAAAACTACTAAGGCCGATGCTAAAAATGATCGTGTTGTCCGTTCAACTGTTGAAGTTCCAGTTAAATCTTCATTTATTGAAGGACTAACAGCTTTTGAATTCTATTCATCAACTCACGGGGCTAGAAAAGGTCTAACCGATACTGCTCTTAACACTGCTAAATCAGGTTACTTAACCAGACGTTTAGTTGACGTTGCTCAAAACATCGTTGTAAGAGAAGAAAACTGTGGTTCTGAATATGGTTTCCTAGCAAGAAATATTGCTGATACAAAAACAAAACAAATTATCGTTCCTTTAAAAGAAAGAATTATTGGTCGTTTTTCAAACAAACCAATTTATGATAAAAATAATGAATTAATTTGTGAAAGAAATATTTTAATTACAAGCAAAATTGCTCAAAAAATTATTGATTCAGGTATTGAAGAAGTTGAAATTAGATCGATTTTAGGATGTAACACACGTAACGGTGTATGTAAAATGTGTTTTGGTAAGGATTTAGCAACAAACCGTGTTGTTAATATTGGCGAAGCAGTTGGTATTATTGCTGCTCAATCAATTGGTGAACCCGGTACACAGCTAACTATGCGTACTTTCCATACTGGTGGTGTTGCTGGTGTTGAAGATATTACTGGCGGTTTCACTCGTTTAATTGAATTAATCGATGCTCATGAACAACCATGAGGTAGACCAGCAACAATTTCTCCATATGAAGGCGTTGTTACTGATATTGAGAAAGTGGAAAAAACTGATAATGACTATATTGTTTCAATTGAAACACTAACTAGTGATAATGAAAAAGTTAAAAAATCTGTTTTAGTAAATACTAATAAGAAATTGAGAGTTGCACCGGGCAGCGAAATCAAAATTGGTCAAAAAATATCAGAAGGACCAATTATTCTAAAAGAGTTATTAGCTTTAACTGACGTTAGAACAGTTCAAAATTATTTACTAAAAGAAATTCAAAGAATTTACCGTATTCAAGGTATCGCAATTAGTGACAAGTACATTGAAATCATTATTAGACAAATGATGTCAAAAATTGTTATTAGCGATCCTGGAGAATCTAAATTCTTCGCCGGAGCAATTGTTGATATCTTTGACTATCAAGAAGAAAACGCTTTATTATTATCAGAAAACAAAAAACCTGCATACGGTAATGTTGTAATTAAAGGCGCTAAACAAGTTCCTCTTCTATCAGATTCATTCTTAGCAGCTGCTTCATACCAAGAAACATCAAAAATCTTAGTTAATGCTGCAATTTCTTCAAGAACTGATAATCTAACAGGTCTAAAAGAAAACATTATTGTTGGTAAAAAAATTCCTTCAGGAACAGCTTTATATTCATTTGAAGAACATTCAAAATACGATATTAAGCCATCAATAAAATACTTCACAAATTTTGTTGAAAACGATGATGAAAACAATAATGATTTTGATGATGAAAATATGATTGATTTAGATACACTAACTCAAGAATATAATGATCATGAAAGACATAATTTAGAATTTGAAGATGAAGAAAATAGCGATGAATTCTATGTCGAAGATGAATACAATCAAAGCGATGATTTAGACGTTGAAGAACATCTAGACGAAGACTTCGATTACGAATAATAAAACTTATAAAGCAAGGAAATTTTTTCCTTGTTTTTTATATATAAAAAAGTTAATTATTTTTTGGTATAATTGTAGCGTTACTTATAGAGTAACCATTCTAAACAGGTTTTAAACTTTTTTAAAGTACCTTAAAGATGTGACAAAATATAAGGAGATTTTAAATGTTTGCAATTATCGAAACTGGTGGTAAACAATTAATCGTTAAAAAAGGCGATGTTATTTACATAGAAAAAATCGATGGCAATGAAGGTGAAACAGTTTTATTTGATAAAGTTTTAGCTATTGAAGATAAAATTGGAGCGCCTTATTTAGAAACTGCTTCTGTTTTAGGAACAATTGAAAAACAAGGAAAAGCAAAAAAAATTGTTGTTTATAGACATAATGCAAAGTCAACACATAAACGTAAATTAGGTCACCGTCAACCTTATACAAGAGTACAAATTACAGAAATTAAGGAGAAATAAGACATGGCACATACGAAATCAGGTGGAACAACCTCTAATAGTAGAGACTCAGCCGGTAGAAGACTTGGTGTTAAGGCTACTGATGGTCAATTTGTAACCGCAGGAAGCATTATTTATAGACAAAGAGGAACAAAAATTTTTCCAGGAAACAATGTTGGTCGTGGAAAAGACGATACCCTATATGCTTTAATTGATGGAATTGTTAAATTCGAAAACAGAATCAATCGTAAATTTGCATCTGTGTATGCAGTTGAAGAAAAATAATGGTTAACGCCGTTATTTTTTTATAATGTAAAAAAAGACCTAACTTTTTTATTTCATTTGGTTTATAATTATATTTATTGTTTAAACAAGAAATAAGGAGAAAAATGGCTAAAAAATCAACATTTTTTATTGAAAGAAATAAAGATAAGATTTTATTTTGATTAGAGGATAAAAATTATCAAAATAATATTGAAATAATTGATTTTAAAAAATTTTTATCAACTGTTTTATTAAAAAATAATTTTAAAAAAGATGATGTTAAAGTTGCTGAGTTTTTAGAAAAGATAAAAAAGTCAATAACAGAAAAACAATTATTAAAATTCAAAGAATTTGCCATCGATTATGAAAATAATTCAATGTTTAGTGTTGAACAAAATATTCCAATTATTTTATATGATCAAAAAGCATTATCATTTGAAAATAATTTTGAAGCAGTTTATAATGAAGAATTAGAAAAATTAATAAACGAAAAATATTATGTTGAATTTTTACCTAACTTAATTTTATATTTTTCAAACAATACAGAGAGTTTAAAAATATATATTAAAAAAGATTACTTTTTAAGTAGCCAAGGAGAAAAAAATGGAAAATAACAAATTAATTAAGAACCCTAAAATTGTTTCAATTTTTGGATACATAGTTGAAGTATCTGGAGAATTTTCATATGAACAAGGGCAACAATTTGTTTGTGAAAGAAATAAAGATATTAAACTAATTTTAATTAGTGCAACTAAAGATAGTGCCTTTTTATTAGCTAACAATGAAAATAAAGAACTGAAAATTAACGACACAATTGAGGTTTCAGAAAAACAAAATATTTTCACATCAAAAGAACATTTTGGAAAAGTTATTGATATTTTTGGAAATGTTGTTTTACCTCAAAAAACTATTGTTAAAAAACAAAGTGATGATCCAGAAAGTGCAACATTTAAATTAGCTCATCAATTAATGAATGTAAAAACATTAAATGAACAATTATATACTGGTTTTACTTCTATTGACTTATTAATTCCAATTGGTAAGGGACAACGTGAGTTAATTATTGGTGATAGACAAACAGGTAAAACTCATATTGCAATTAATGTAATTTTAAATCAAGCTAAAACAAATACAAAATGTGTTTACGTAGCGATTGGTCAAAAAAGAGAAAGTATTTCAAGACTTTATAATATTTTAAAAGAAAATGATGCATTAAAAAATACTATTATCGTTGATGCTCCTGCTACAAGTGCTTATGAACAATATTTAGCACCTTATGTAGGTATGGCTCATGCTGAAAACATTTCAGAAAAAGATGATGTTGTGATTATTTTTGATGACTTAACAAAACATGCTAACATTATTCGTGAAATTGCTTTATTAACAGATAAACCAGTAGGTAAAGAAGCAATGCCTGGTGATATCTTCTTTGCACACTCACAATTATTAGAAAGAGCTGGATCATTTGTTGGTAGAAAAACTATTACTGCGTTACCAATCTTACAAACAATTGATGGAGATATTACTTCTTTAATTTCTTCAAATGTCATTTCAATTACTGATGGTCAAATTGTAACTAGCGCTGATTTATTTTCTCAAGGTGTATTACCAGCTATTAATATTAATTTATCAGTTTCAAGAACAGGTTCTTCAGTTCAAAATAGAATTATGTCAAAAGTTGCTTCAGAAGTTGGAAAGATTTTTAAACAATATAAAAGACATTTAAAGCTAGCAGTTTTAGATTATGAACTAAATAAAGAAACCGCAGCATTATTATATAAAGGTAAAATGATTGATAAAATGTTTATCCAAAAAGGATATTCATTATATTCAAATAAATTTGTTTTATTAATGTCAAAACTTATTTCTTGAACCATTTTACGCGGTGTTAAGGATGAAGAAAAAGCATTAAAATTTATTGATATTTTAATTGAAACAAATCAAGAAGCTAAAAATGCTTATAATACAATTCAAACAAGTACAAATTATGATGAACATATTATGAAAGACTTTTTTGCTTATGCTTTAAAACAATATTCTGATTATTTAAATCTAGGTTGAGAAATAGAATATGAACATGAATTTGTTGAATTTAGTCAAGAATATTTAGAACAAGTCGCTAAAAGATTAGGAGATAAATAATGGGTAAAATTATTAAATTATGATCAGACATTGTTGAAGTAAAATTTGACAAACAAAATCTACCTTTAATCAATCAATTACTAACTACAAATAATGGAAAAACATTTTTATTAGTAAAAAGAATTATTGATGAACAAACTGTTAGAGCAATTATTATTTATTCTTCAAAAGAAATTAATATCGACGATGAAGTCGTTAACACAAAACAAAGTTTCATGGTTCCTGTTGGTTCAAATTCAAAAAATAATATTTATTCATTTGAAGGTAAGCCATTATTACAAGACCGTGAAACAAATCCTAAATATATTGAAATGAATTCGATTATAAATTCAGAAAGATATTTAGAAAATGATTTAGAAATTGTTGAAACTGGAATTAAAGCAATTGACTTTTTCATGCCAATTATTAAAGGTTATAAACTTGGGATTTTTGGTGGAGCTGGTGTTGGTAAAACAGTTTTGATGAAAGAAATTATTTTTAACGTTAATAAAAAATCAACTAAAACATCAAACATTTTTATCGGTTCCGGAGAAAGATCACGTGAAGCTATCGAATTATTTAACGAATTAGAATCTTCTAATTTAATGAAAAATTCAGCGATGTATATTTCAAAAATGAACGAATCTCCCGGAGCCAGAATGTCAATTGTGCCAATTGGTATAACCGCCGCTGAATACTTAAGAGACTACGAAAAAGATGATGTTTTATTATTTATTGATAACATTTACCGTTTTGTTCAAGCAGAAAATGAAGTTTCAGCATCATTAGGAAAAAAACCATCAGTTGGAGGATATCAATCAACTCTAGAATCTGATGTTGCTAATATTGAAAATAGATTGTTTAAAAATAAGAATGGTTCAATCACTTCATTTCAAACAATTTTCTTGCCAATGGATGATTTAAGTGACCCTTCTGCTGTTGCTGTGTTTAATCATTTAGATGGTAACCTTGTTTTATCACGTAATCAAACATCTAAAAATATCTTCCCAGCTTTTGATCCTTTAGCTTCTTCGTCTAACTCAGTTGATGAAAAAATTATCGGTAAAAAACACTTTGAAGCAATTTTAGAAACTAAAAGAATTTTAAAAGCATACAAAGATTTAGAAGATGTTATTATGATTTTAGGTTTTGACGAACTTGATGAACAAAGTAAGAATACAGTTAAGAAAGCATTGCAACTTGAAAACTTTTTCACTCAAAACTTTTTTATGACCGAACATTTTACTAAATCACCTGGTGTTTATGTTTCATTAAAAGATACAGTTGAATCTGTTCAAAGAATTCTAGATGGTAAATATCTAAAACAAAGCCCCGAAATTTTTGCTTATGTTGGATCTAATTTAAATATTCCAACTGATGAAGAATTAGGATTATAAAATGCCTTTACTGGCATTTTTTTATTTTGTTTATTCTATATGAATTGTCTAAAACTAAAATTAAATAGGGTAAAATATTAATACTATTTTTGTTATAACAAAAAACATTATGGAGGCAAAATGAAAACAAAATTTGATAAAAAAGAATATTTTGAACTAATGGATAAATGGTTTAGAGCAGCTAACTATCTAAGTGTTGCTCAGATTTATTTAAGAAATAACCCTTTATTAAAAAAAGAATTAACCAAAGAAGATATTAAGTTATATCCAATTGGTCACTGAGGTACAATCCCTGGACAAAACTTTATTTATACTCATTTAAACCGTGTTATCAATAAATATGATTTAAACATGTTTTATATCGAAGGGCCCGGACATGGCGGTCAAGTAATGATTTCTAACTCTTATCTTGATGGATCATATTCAGAAATTTATCCACAAATCTCACAAGATGAAGCCGGAATTAAAAGAATGTGTAAAAGATTCTCATTCCCTGGTGGAACCGCAAGCCATGCGGCACCCGAAACGCCTGGATCGATTCATGAAGGTGGAGAATTAGGTTATTCATTATCTCATGCCACAGGAGCAATTCTTGATAATCCTGATTTAATTGCTGCTACAGTAATTGGTGATGGAGAAGCTGAAACAGGTCCTTTATGTTCGGGATGATTTTCAAATTCATTTATTAATCCCGTTAATGATGGTGTAGTTTTACCGATTTTACATTTAAATGGAGGTAAAATTTCTAACCCTACTTTATTAGCAAGAAAACCTAAGAAAGAAATTGAACAATACTTTTTAGGAATGGGATGAAAACCACACTTTTTTGAATGAAGTGAAGAAAAAACTTTTCTAGAAGTTCATGAAGAAATGGCAAAAATCATGGATAGTGCCATTGAAGAAATTTTAGCAATTAAAAAAGAGGCTAAAATTAAAGGTGCACAAAATGCTACAAGACCACAATGGCCAGTTATTATTTGTAAAACTCCAAAAGGATGAACTTGCCCAAAAGAATGAGATGGCCAAGCAATTGAAGGTAGCTTCAGAGCCCACCAAGTTCCTTTACCAGTTAGTGCTTTTAAATTAGAACATATAAAAGAACTTGAAAAATGATTAAAATCTTATAAACCAGAAGAATTATTTGATGAAAATGGAAAAATTTTACCTGAAATTAGTGATTTAGCTCCAAAAGGTAATCAAAGAATGGCTACAAATCCAATTACTAATGGCGGAATAAATGTACGTGAATTAGATTTATCTAGTTGAGAAAAATTTGCTATCGATATTAATTATCCAGGTCAAATTAAAGGTCAAGATATGGTTGAACTTGGCAAGTATATGGCTGATACTGTTATTAAAAATCCAAATAATTTTAGGGTGTTTGGTCCAGATGAAACAAAGTCAAACCGTCTATTTGCTTTATTTGATGTTACAAAACGTCAATGATTAGAAGAATATTCAAACAAATATGATGAATGAGTTGGCCCTGAAGGAAGAATAATTGATTCACAACTAAGTGAACACCAAGCTGAAGGATTTTTAGAAGGTTATGTTCTAACTGGTCGTCATGGATTCTTTGCATCTTATGAATCATTTTTAAGAGTAGTAGATTCGATGTTAACTCAACATATGAAATGAATAAAAAAATCTCTTGAATTAAAGTGAAGAAAAGACTATCCTTCATTAAATGTTATTGCTACTTCGACAGCATTCCAACAAGATCATAATGGTTATACTCACCAAGATCCTGGTCTTTTAGGTCATTTAGCTGATAAGCGTCCTGAATTAATAAGAGAATATTTACCAGCTGATTCAAATACACTTTTAGCTGTAATGGAAAAATCTTTAAAGGAAAGAAATGTTATTAATCTAATTGTGGCCTCAAAACAACCAAGAGAACAATTCTTTAATGTGAATGAAGCAAAAGAGCTTGTTGAAAAAGGTTATAAAGTAATTGATTGAGCTTCAAATGTTAAATCAAACGAGGAACCAGATATTGTTTTTGTTTCATCAGGTGTTGAACCTAATCTAGAAACATTAGCGGCTATTTCGATTGTTCACAATCATTTTCCAAAATTAAAAATTAAATATGTTAACGTTGTTGACTTATTAAAACTTAGAAGTCAAGAAGTTGATCCAAGAGGCTTAAGCGATGATGAATTTGATCAAGTATTTACAAAAGATAAATTGGTAGTTTTTGCTTTCCATGGATTTGAAGGTTTAATTAGAGATATTTTCTTTACAAGAAAAAATAGAAATTTAATTATTCATGGTTATAGAGAAAATGGTGATATTACTACAAGTTTTGATATTAGACAATTAAGTCAAATGGATAGATATCATATTGCAAAAGATGCTATTGCAAAATTCTATGGTAAAGAAGCACAAGATTTCTTAAATCTAATGGATCAAAAAATTCAAGAACATAATGATTATATTTATGAATATGGCTATGACATGCCTGAAGTTGTTGAATGAAAATGAAAAAATATTAATGAATAAAAATATATATTTTTATGGTAAAATATTTGCTAGTTAATTAACTTATTTAAACATAAAAGGAGCATTCTATGAAAAAAGAAATTCATCCAAAATATGCTGAAATTCATGCAACATGTTCATCATGTAACACAGAATTCGTTTTTGGGTCAACTGCTGAAAAAGTTACTTTAGATGTTTGCTCTAATTGTCATGCATTTTACACTGGAAACCGTACAGATGTTAAAGCTCGTGGTCGTGTAGAAAGATTTAACAAGATATTAGAAAAATCAAGAAAATAAGTACTATTTCAAAAGAAAATTAATAATAAAAAACTAGGATATTTCCTAGTTTTTTATATTTAAAGACAATAATGAAAACCGACATTAAAACCAATTTTATTATCGCTATCTTCTCACTTGGCACTAAAATCTTTAGTTTTAATTTCACCTTTTGCAGAATTAACACTTCTTATTAATCCAACAGTAGAACTAATTGCAGAAGTTACAATCGGAATTGCAGCTACAATTGAAGTAATTAAAGCACTAATTGCAAAACCACCGGAAATTTCATCACATTCTTTTTTACTAAGTTTTTCCATTTTACCTCCACTAATTTTTTAATTGATTTTCTATTAAAATTAATTAATATAGGAAAAAATGACGAAAAAATAAGATTATTTTCTTTTTTTGTATTAATCAAAAAAATATATATCAAATGTATTAGAATTTTACTATATTAATATTTTGGAGTTTTATGCCTTATTTAATGTGAGTTCAAAACGAAAAGAAGGTTAGATTTGAATCTATTTTTATTAATGGAGTTCATTCATTAATATTTTTGGTAATACTAATAGTGGCGCCTATATATCTTTCTATATATGGAACACCTTTTGAAATAAATTCAGATGGAACAACAACACTTATTATTTTATTAGTATCAATTGCAACTTATTTATTAATTGGTTTTTTATTATTCTTATTCAATATTCCATGTGCGATTTGATGTTTTAGAAAAAAACAAAAAACCTTAGCAAGATTGATCATTATTGGCACTTCTTTATTTATTCCAATTATGGGTTTTGTTGCAACAATTATTTCTTATCTTCAATATCATAAAAAAAGTAATAATCAAAGCGAAGAATATAGTGACTGAGATTATAAAAACTTACCAATAATTTAGACTTTAATAAAAAAACAGCCATCTTTATATTTGGCTGTTTTCTAACATTTTTTCTTTTTCTTTCTTATGGTTAAAGTGGTTAATTAAATTAATAATTGTTATTGATAATAAAATACCAACAGCACCTAAAACTAATCAAGCATCAGCAAAATTTAAAACCCCTTGGTTGACTCATGGGAAATTCATTATATCTCTAACTCCAGCAAACAAAAATCTATCTACCATGTTTCCTAGTGAGCCGGCACTAACCATTGCTAAAAAGAAAGTAATAACAATTGATTTCTTTTCTTTAATAAATGTTACACCTCATAAAGAGGCAAAAACAATTACAAAGCTAATTATATGTAAAACTGGTAAATTACTTTCAAAGATACCAATTGTCGTTCCCTTGTGTAAAACAGATTTAAAGATGATAAAAGCATTTCCACTTTGATAATCTGTATCAACTATTAAATTTTCTTTATCTTTTCATCTAAAGATAAATTCTTTTGTTAATAAATCGATTAGTAAAAGACTTCCTAAAATTGCAAAAAAGATTGATATGTTTATTAAAATAAATTTTCAATTTTTTCTTCAATACTCTTTAGAAAAATAGGTTATTTTTTTATTTTCTTCCATCAATTACACCTTCGCATCTTTGACAAATTTCAAGATCAAAATTAAAATCATTTGCTTCAAAGTGGTTTCAACATCTTAAACATTTATATGATTCTAATTTTTCAACTTTCATTTCATCACCAATAGTTAATTTAGCAACCATTAATAATTTAGTTAAAGGTAAAGACTTGATAAATTCTGAATTTGTTGTTATTGTAACAAATGCTTCATTTTGTCTCTTAATTTCTTGTGATTTAATTTTGTCTTCGATCATTTTATAAACTTGATTTTTTAATTCAAAAAATTCATTTCACTGATCACTTAATTTGGTTGAAATTTCCGTTTTTAAATTTCATTTTAGTAAATGAACTGATTCTAATTTATTAGGTTCATTATAATATGAGTATACTTCTTCAATCGTTGTTGGTAATATTGGTGCTAAAATTTGAATCAATGATTTAATAATCTTAGCAAAAACACTTTGTACTTGTCTTCTTTCTAAATCATCTACCTTGTTTAAGTATAAAATGTCTTTTGTAATTGAAATATAATATGAACTTAAATCAATAATAAAGTTGTTTACTTCTTTAATTACATTAACAAATTTATAGTTATCATAGAAATTAACAACTTTAGCTTCCAAATTATTAAGTTTTTCAATCATTAAAGCATGAATTGAATCTAATTCTACAAAATTAAAATCAAAATCAGATATTCCGCCTAACATAAATTTAATTGTGTTTCTTAATTTACGATAGATTTCAACGTTTTGATCTAAAATCTTGTTATCAATTGTAATATCAGCTGTATATTCTGAATTTGCTGCTCACAATCTTAAAATATCAGAACCATATTTATTAACAACTTCTAATGGATCAACAGTGTTACCTAATGATTTGGACATTTTGCGACCTTTTCCATCTAAAGTAAAACCATGTGATAAGAAGGCTTTAAAAGGACTCTTGTTACGCCATGCTACAGAGTTAATCATTGAACTATTGAATCATCCACGATATTGATCTGAACCTTCTAAATAAAGGTCGAAAGGCGCTTCGATTCCAGAAGGTCTTACACCTAACGACGTGGAACCTGAGTCAAATCAAACGTCCATAATATCATTTTCTTTGCTAAAACCTAATCCTCTATATTTTTCTGGTAATAATTCATCCACGGTTTTTTCGTATCATATATTTGAACCAAATTCTTCAATTAAATTAATTACATAATCAAAAATTTCTTCTTCTAAAACTGGATTCTTATTTTTGTCGTAAAAAACAATAATTGGAACACCTCAACTTCTTTGTCTTGAAATACATCATGTATCACGATTTTCAAGCATTAGTTCTAATCTTGTTTTTGATCAGTCATTATAAGTTTTTACGTTTTTAATTTCATTTATAATGTTTTCTTTAATGTTTTTTAGAGAAACGAATCATTGTGGTGTTGCTCGATACATAATTGGTAAATGTGTTCTTCAATCATGTGGATAAGAGTGTTTAATTTTCTTAAATCCTAAAAGTAAATTATTTTCTTCCAAAAATTTTCCTACTAATGGATTTGCGTCATCATAAAATACACCAGTAAATTGATAAGCTTTTTTATTAAGCATTCCATCGTCATTAACATGCATTATCTTAACTAGATTATTTTTATTTCCAATAATAAAGTCATCTTCACCAAATAAAGGTGCCATATGAACCAAACCCGAACCATTTTCTAAAGTAACATGGTGACCTTCTACAACAGGGCAAACTAAATTATTAATTGGGCTTTGGTATTTAATTCCTAATAACTTTTCGCCTTTAAAACTATCTCCTAAAATTTCATAGTTTTCTCATTTACAAATATTAGCTACTGATTCTAATAAATCTTTAGCAACAATATAAACTTGATTATTAATTTTTACTTTTAGATAATCAAAATCCTTATTTATTGCAACCCCAGAGTTAGCAATTAAAGTTCATGGAGTTGTTGTTCAAATAACAAGGTTTTCATCAGGATCAATAACATCATTACCCTCAATAATTTTAAAAGCAACATATAAAGAAGGAGAAATATGATCAGCATATTCAACTTCTGCTTCAGCTAATGCAGATTGTGATGATGGTGATCAATAAATTGGTTTTAAATCTTTATAAATCAAACCTTGAAAAATCATTTTTTTAAATAATCTTAATTGTTGCGCTTCAAATTTTTTATCTAATGTAATGTAAATTTCTTTAAAGTCAGTCAACAATGCAAGTTTTTTAAATTGTTCTTTTTGTTTTTCTACTTGACTTAGTGCATATTCTTCACAAGCCTTTCTTAATTCAAAAATAGAAAAATCCTTAGCAGTCATTTTTCTTTCTAATAACATTTTATGTTCAATAGGCAAGCCGTGAGTATCTCAACCCGCAACAAAAGGGCTATAAAAACCTTGCATATTTTTGAATCTAACAATAATATCTTTTAGAATTTTATTTAAAGCATGACCAACATGAATATTACCATTGGCATAAGGTGGCCCGTCGTGTAAAATAAAACTTTGGTTGTTTTTATTTGATTCTAAGATTTTTTTGTATAAATTATTTTCTTCTCACTTTTGGCGGTAAACAATTTCTTTTTCAGCTAGATTTGCTTTCATTGAAAAATCGGTTTGTGGCATTAATAACGTATTTTTATAATCTTTATTTTTATCTTCCATGTTTTTCCTCTTTATATGTTATTTAAAAATAATATATAAATTTTACAACATTTCAATAAAAAAATATGCGTGTTATCATTTTGAGCGAATTGATTTTATACTTTCTTTTAGAATTAAGCAATAAAATAAAATTACTATTTTATATAGTAAAAAATATATTAATGTAAAATTAATAACATGTATAATCACAAATTAATTGAAAAAAAATGACAAAATTTCTGAGAAAAAAATAAATCATTCCAAACAACTGAAAAAAGCAATAAAAAAGCATATATTCTTGATATGTTTCCATATCCTTCTGGAGCTGGATTGCACGTTGGCCATTTAGAAGGTTATACAGCAACTGATATTATTTCAAGATATAAAAGATTAAATGGATTTGATGTTTTACATCCAATTGGTTGAGATGCTTTTGGATTGCCAGCTGAACAATATGCAATTAAAACTGGAAATCATCCAGCACCATTTACAATTAAAAATATCAATAATTTCCGAAGACAATTAAAGTTAATGGGTTTTTCATATGATTATGATAAGGAAGTTAATACTACTGATCCTAAATTTTATGTATGAACACAATGAATTTTTAAAGAACTATATAAACAAGGTTTAGCTTCGATTGAGGAAATTGATGTTAACTGATGTGAAGGTTTAGGTACAGTTTTAGCAAATGAAGAAATTATCGAAGTTAATGGTCAAAAAGTTTCAGAAAGAGGAAGCTTCCCAGTAATTAAAAAACCAATGAAACAATGAGTTTTAAAAATTACTGCTTATGCTGAAAAATTATTAGAAGGTCTAAATGATTTAGATTGACCTGAGAGTTTAAAATTATTGCAAAAAAACTGAATTGGAAAATCAGAAGGTCATGTTGTTGAATGAAAAATTTTTAACTCAGATAAAAGTTTAAAAACTTTTACAACAAGATTAGACACAATTTATGGTGTGTCTGCTATTGTTATTAGTCCAGAACACCCATTACTTTTAAAAATTTGTTCATTAGATAATAAAAAATCTATTCAAGAATATTTAGAAGTTACCAAAACCAAAAATGAACTTGAAAGAACTCAATTAAATAAAGAAAAAAGCGGTTTATTTACTGGGGCTTATGTAATTCACCCTCTAACTAATGAAAAAATTCAAATTTGAGTATCAGATTATGTTTTAATGAATTATGGAACTGGAGCAGTAATGTCTGTTCCTGCTCATGATGCAAGAGATTATGAATTTGCTCAAAAATATAATTTAAAAATTAAACAAGTTTTAGAAGCTGATACCTTACCTTATTTAGAAGATAGTAAACATATTAATTCAAACGTTGCTAACGGTTTGGATATTGAAAATGCTAAAAAAGCAATTTATGAAGAATTAAAAACTTTAAATGTTATTGAAAAGAAAACTAATTACAAATTAAGAGATTGAGTATTTTCACGTCAAAGATATTGAGGTGAACCATTCCCTGTTTTATTTGATGAAGATAATAACATTTATTTAGTAAAAGAATTAGTTAGCTTACCAGAAATAAATAATATTAAACCTTCTGGATCAACAGAAGGCCCTCTTGCTAATGTTTCAGAATGATTGGATGTAAAAATTAATGGAAAGAAATATCATCATGATACAAACGTTATGCCTCAATGAGCTGGATCAAGTTGATACTTTTTAGCTTATATTTTAAAAAATCCTGATGGATCTTATCTACCTTTAGATAGTAAAGAAGCTAAAGAAAGATTTGAAAATTGAATGCCAGTTGATTTATATATTGGTGGTCAAGAACATGCTGTTTTACATTTACTTTATGCAAGATTTTGACATCGCTTTTTATATGATTTAGGTATTGTTAATACTAAAGAACCATTCCAAAAACTAATTAATCAAGGTTTAATTTTAGGACCTGATGGACAAAAAATGTCCAAATCTTTAGGAAATGTAATTAATCCTGATGGATTAGTTGAATCACATGGTGCAGATGCCTTAAGACTTTACGAAATGTTTATGGGACCTTTAACTGAATCTAAGTCATGAAATACTGATTCATTAAATGGAATAAGAAAATGATTAGATAAAATATATGCAACTATTGATAGGTTAAGAAATAATATTGATTTAACTGTTGAAAATAAAGAATTAGATAGTCAAATTAATCAACTAATATTAGATATTAATGAAAATATTGAAAAATATAAGTTTAATATTGCGATTAGTAAATTTATGGTGTTTATAAATTATTTATCTAGTTTAGAGGTAATAAATTCAACAACAATAATTAAAAATTTTGCTATTTTATTATCTACTTTTGCACCACATATTTCTGAAGAATTTTTAGCTATGATTAGTGAAAAACCGTTGCAAGAACAAAAATGACCTTTTGCAGATACTAACAAGATTTTAGTTAAAAATGCCCAAATTGGTGTTCAAATTAATGGTAAGGTAAGAGGCCAAATTGAAATTTTTCCAACTTGAAATAAGGAAGAAGTTATAAAAAACGCCACTGAATTACCTTCGATTCAAAAATGAATTGAAAATAAAGAGATAGTAAAAGTTATATATGTTGAAAACAAGATTTTAAATATCATTGTTAAATAACAAAACGAAAAAAGGCAAAAATAAAATTGTCTTTTTTTTAATTAAATTAAACTATTTAAATTTTAAAAAAATAAAAGCCCAAATTTGGACTTTTATTAATCAACTTAATGATATGGCTGCCCTTGTTAGATTCGAACTAACGGATGGCGGTACCAAAAACCGCTGCCTTTCCACTTGGCTAAAGGGCAAAATGGTGGAGGGGGAGGGATTCGAACCCCCGAACCGTGAGGAAGTGGGTTACAGCCACCCGCGTTTGGCCGCTTCGCTACCCCTCCGCAAATATTGCAAGATATATTATATTATAAATAAAAACTTTTGTGCAAAAAAAATGTAAAAAATTTTACTGTAAAAATTAAAAATATGGAGCCAGATTACTTACGTATACTGGAACGCCATATTTTTAATTTTCATTAGCTAATATTTTTTGTAAAAAAAACACAAAAAAATTGTTTTTGTTATAATTAATAAGCAACTATGCAAAGAAACATAAGGTTACGATATGCCGAGCTTAGTTGTTCATCTCGGTTATTGAGAACTTATGCGGAGTACTTCATTAATGAAGAAGGAGAACAAACATGGCAAAATTAGAAATTAAAATTAAGTCTTTTGAAGCTGGATTAGTAGATGATGCTGCTAAAAAAATCGTTCTACTAGCAAAAGCTGAAAAAGCAACAGTAAGTGGGCCAATTCCTTTACCTACAAGAAAAGAAATTGTTACCATTTTAAGATCTGTTCACGTCAACAAAAAATCTCGTGAACAATTCGAAAGCAGAACTCACAAACGTCTAATTGTTTTATCAGATGTTTCTGAAACATTAATCGATAAGGCAAAAAGACTTGAATTACCTGCTGGTGTTCAAATTAGTGTTAAATCTGTAGCATAATACAGATTATTATTTTTTTTAAATATATACGTGTATATGTATAAACACACTTTTTTAAATTGAACAACAAAATAAACAAATCGAAAGGAAAAAAATGAAAGGAATCTTAGGAAGAAAAGTTGGAATGACTCAACTATTCACAAGCGAAGGTAAATTAATTCCTGTGACTATCGTTGAAGTTAAACCAAATGTTGTTACTAATGTTTTAACAGAAGAAAAAAACGGTTATGTTGCAACACAACTTAGTTTAGAAGATAAGAAAAAATCTCAAATTAAGAAACCTGAAGTAAACTATTTCAAACAAGCAAATACAACACCTAAGCGATTCGTAAAAGAAATCCGTAACATGTCAGGATTTAACTTAGGTGAAACATTAGATGCCTCAATTTTCGAAGGTGGAGATGTTGTTGATGTTACGGCGATTTCAAAAGGAAAAGGTTTTGCCGGAACCATTAAAAGATGAAACCAACACATCGGGCCTAAATCACATGGTGGTGGTGGTGGTTCACAACCTATTAGACAAACTGGTTCTATTGGTGATATTTCTGGAAACAGAGTTTGAAAAGGTATGACAATGCCTGGTCACCTTGGAGCTGAACAAGTTACAATTCAAAACCTAGAAGTGGTAAAAAGTGATGCTGAAAACAATTTATTATTAGTTAAGGGAAGTGTTCCTGGAGCTAAAGGTGCATTACTAGTTATTAAAAATGCTAAAAAATCAGTTCAAAAGAAAGCTGAAATTAAATTAGTAAACTTAAAAGAAGCTCTAGCTAAAAATGAAATTTTTGAACAAGCTAAAAAATATAACCTTGAATTAAATATGGAAATGTCATTAAAAGAAATGAAAAAAGCTTTAGAAGATGCTATTGCTAATGCTGAAGCAGCAGAAGGAGATAAATAATTATGGCTACAGTAGTTGATAAATACTATATCTCAGAAACATTTGACAAAGACAGAAATATTTCATTTAATTTCAAGAAAGCTAAAGAAAAAGTTTCAGGAAATTTTGCTAACTTTATAGATGCAGTTAATGAATTTATTAATGTTAGTGAAAAATCTGAAAATGATACACGTGTATGATTCCACCGTAATGGAGCATATAGCGGAAGTGTTAATTTAGAAAAAGCTAGAATCATTGCAAACAGAGTTTTAGAAGCTCATGTTGAAAATGAAAATGCTATTGAATTTATTGAAAAAGAAAACTTAGTAGATAAATCAGTTGCAAAAGCTGCTAAAAAAGAAGAAAATAACGATTTACCAAAAAGTGTTTTTGGATTAGAAAAAATTCACACACAATCAGTATTCGATGCTATTTTAGTTGAAAGAGGATCAAAACGTTTAGCAACTCATAAAGTTAAAAACCGTGGTGAAGTTAGCGGAACTGGTAAAAAGCCATGACCACAAAAACACACCGGTAATGCACGTGCTGGATCACTAAGAAGCCCAATTTTTGTTGGTGGTGGTAGAGCATTCGGTCCTACAACTGAAAGAAATTACAATTTAAAAATTAACAAAAAAGCAAGAAAAAATGCTTTATTCTCAGCATTAACAATGTTAGCAAACGCAAATGCTGTTTTAGTTAGAGAATATGAATTAGACAAAATTTCAACAAGAGCCTTATTAGTTGAATTAAACAAAGATGATTTAATCAACTTAAATAATGTTTTAATTGTTTCATCAAATGAAGTTGTTTTCAAATCAGCTAAAAACTTACCAAATGTAAATGTGTCAAAAGTAACATCTTTATCAATTGAAGCTTTAGTTGCTGCTGATGTATTAGTAATTAGCGAAAAAGATATTAAATTCTTAGAAGGGATGGCAAAATAATGAACATTAATGAAGTTATTAAATACCCAGTTTTAACAGAGAAATCTGAAATTGCTAGAACTAATCAAAACGTTTATACATTTGTAGTTGATAAAAGAACAAACAAAATCGAAGTTAAAAAGGCTGTTGAATTTATTTTTGATGTTAAAGTAAAAAGAGTAAACATCATTAATTATGATAAAAAACCTGCTAAATTAGGTAGATTTGCTGGCTTTACAAACGCAGTTAAAAAAGCGATTGTATACTTAGATGAAAATTCAAAAATTGTTTTATTTGCAGAAGAAGCAAATGAAGCAAAAAAAGCAGTTGAAAACGAAGCAAAAACTGAAAAAGTAGCAGAAGTTAAAGAAATTTCAGAAGCTGAAAAGAAAGCTGCTGAAAAAATTAAAAAAGCAGCTGAAGCAAAAGCTAAAAAAGCTGAAGAAAAATAATTAATCTTGAAAACCTTTGAAAACCTATAAGATTAATTTTAAAAAAATAGATTAAATTCTTAAAAGACAAACTAAATAAAATATTTTTAAGAAACGGAGAAAGAAAAAACAATGGCTATTAAAAAATTTAAAGCTTATACAAATGGTCGTCGTAATATGTCTTCTCTTGACTATCAAGCAAATTTAACTGGACATAAACCAGAAAAATCATTGCTTGTAGCACTTCCTTCACATTCAGGAAGAAATAACCAAGGTAAAATTACAACTCGTCACCACGGTGGTAGATTAAAAAGATTTTACCGTATTATTGATTTCAAAAGATATGACAAAGATGGAATTGAAGCTACTGTTAAAACAATCGAATACGATCCAAACAGATCAGCAAACATTTCATTAATTGTTTATCGTGATGGGGAAAAAAGATATATTATCAGCCCAAAAAACATTAAGGTTGGACAAAAAGTTGTTTCAGGTGAAAATGTTGATATTCAAATCGGAAATAACTTACCATTAGGAAATATTCCTGAAGGTACATTTGTTCACAACATCGAATTACAACCAAAACAAGGTGGAATTATCGCTCGTTCAGCTGGTAGTTCAGCACAAATTTTAGGTAAGGATGAATCAGGAAAATACATCATCTTAAGATTAAAATCAGGTGAAGTTAGAAAAGTTCTAGGTGTATGTCGTGCTACAATCGGAGAAGTTGGTAATGAAGAACATTCATTAGTTAACATCGGTAAAGCCGGAAGAAATAGATTAAGAGGAATCAGACCAACAGTTAGAGGTTCTGCAATGAACCCTAATGATCACCCACACGGTGGTGGTGAAGGTAAACAACCAATTGGTAGAAAATCACCAATGACACCATGAGGTAAAAAAGCTCTTGGAGTTAAAACCAGAGCAACTAAAAAATCATCTAACCAATTTATTATTAGAAGAAGAAAGGAAAGTAAATAATGTCTCGTTCATTAAAGAAAGCGCCTTTTGTTGATGATCATTTAATGAAAAAAGTAGTTGCTATTATTGAAAACAAAGTTCCTAAACGTCCAATTAAAACTTGATCAAGACGTTCAACAATTTACCCTGAATTTATTGGCTTAACATTCCAAGTTCATAATGGTCATGCATTTATTGATGTATTTGTAACCAATGACATGGTAGGTCACAAATTAGGAGAATTTGCCCCAACAAGAACATTTAATGGTCATGGAGCAGATAAAGCAAAAGGAAAGAAATAATATGGCACAAGTAGTTAAAGCATCAGTTAAAATGCAAAGAATCAGCGCAAGAAAAGCAAGATTAGTTGCAGATTTAATTCGTTATAAATCAGCTACACAAGCATTAGTGATTTTACAAACAACAAATAAAAAGGCTTCAGAAATTATTCTTAAACTTCTAAATTCAGCTATTGCTAACGCAACAAACAACTTTGGTTTAGATGCTACTAAATTAGTAGTTTCAAAAATTTTAGTAAACGAAGGTCCTACTCTAAAAAGATTTCAACCTCACTCACGTGGTAAAGCATACCCAATTTTAAAAAGAACAAGTCACTTCTACATTGAATTATTAGAATTAAATATGGACGAACAACTAGATATGGAGGCAAAATAATATGGGTCAAAAAGTTAATCCAAATGGATTCCGTTTTGGTGTTACAAAACCACATAACACTATTTGATATTCAGATAAAGAAAATTTTGCTAACTTATTACTAGAAGATCAAAAGATTTATGATTTCTTTGATAAGAGAGTTCGTGAATATTTAATCGGAAATGTTCAAATTAAGAGAAATCAAAATGGAAACGTTATTGTTTATGTTTTTACAGCTAAACCTGCTGCATTATTAGGAACAAACGGCGATAACATCAAAGCATTAACATTAGCTCTTAAAAAAGAACTAAAAAATAAAAACTTAAATATTGCAATTGACGTAATCGAATTAAAAAATCCAGATTTAAATGCTAGATTACTAGCAGAAGGAATTGCAGTTAAATTAGAAAACCGTGGAAGCTTCAGATTAGCACAAAAATTTGCTATTAAAAGTGCTATGAAAGCTGGAGCAAAAGGTATTAAAACCTCAGTGTCTGGTCGTTTAAATGGTGTTGATATGGCTAGAACAGAAGGATACACCGAAGGAGAAATGAAATTACATACTTTAAGACAAGATGTTGATTATGCTGTAGCTAGAGCAAAAACAACATACGGTATTTTAGGTATTAAAGTTTGAGTTTCTTTAGGTGAAATTTTAGAAAATGGTAAAGCACAAGTTAGTGCATTAGAATCAAATAGAACTGAAAGAAGACCTAGAACTATCAGAAAGGGCGGTGAAAAACATGCTTCAACCAAAGAGAACTAAACATAGAAAAATGTTCCGTATCCGTCATGACAAAACTAAAGCACATAGAAATAACACTGTTTCATTTGGTGAATTTGGTTTAAAATCAACATCATCAGCATGAATTAGTGCAAGACAAATCGAAGCTGCCCGTATTGCGATTACTCGTCGTATGGGTCGTGAAGGTAAAGTTATTATTAAAATATTCCCACATATGTCAAAAACATCTAAACCTATCGGTGTACGTATGGGTTCTGGTAAAGGTAGTCCAGATCAATGATTTGCAGTTGTTAAAGAAGGAACTGTAATGTTTGAAGTTATGGGTAACCAAGTAGATACTATGAAAGATGCTTTAAGATTAGGTGGTCACAAATTACCAGTTACTTGAAAAATAGTTGCTAAAGAAGTTGCACTTGAAACAGAAGGAGAAAAATAATTATGTCATACGTTGAGTTAAAGAAAAAATCAGTTGAAGAATTAACAAATTTATTAGCTGAATTAAAAGCAGAATTATTTTCATTACGTTTTAAAAATGCAACTCGTCAATTAGACCAAACACACAAAATTAATTTAGTTAAAAAAGATATTGCTAGAACATTAACCGCTTTAAATGCTAAAAAAGAAGAAGGAGATAAATAATGGAACAAGTTGTTAGAGAAAACCGTCGTAAAAAACTTGTTGGAACCGTAATTAGTACTAAAAACGAAAAAACTATTACTGTTATGGTTGAAACATATGAAAAACACCCATTATATTCAAAACGTTTCAAAGTTTCTAAGAAATTTGCTGTTCATGATGAAAAAAATGAAGCAAAAATTGGAGATGTTGTTGAAATCCAAGAAACAAGACCACTTTCAAAAACTAAACACTTTAGATTAGTTGAAATCAAATCACACGCTATTGGAGGAAATGAAAATGCTTAGTGAATTTTCTAGATGTAATGTAGCTGACAACTCAGGTGCTAAAGAAGTTATGATTATTAAGAACTTAGGCGGTTCAATCGTAAGAAGCACAAACATCGGTGATGTAGTAGTTGTAACTGTTAAAAAAGCAATTCCTAATGGTGTTGTAAAAGAAGGTCAAGTTTTAAAAGCTGTTATTGTTAGAACAAAAAGAGGTATTGCTAGAGATAATGGTTCATACATTAGATTTGATGACAATGCTGTAGTTTTAATTAAAGAAGATGGTACTATGAGAGGTACTCGGGTATTTGGTCCAGTAGCTAGAGAATTACGTGAAAAAGGATATTTAAAAATAATTTCATTAGCTCCGGAGGTTTTATAATTATGTCTCAAGCTAAAATTAGAAAAAATGATATTGTTTTAGTTATTTCAGGTAAAGAAAAAGGAAAATTTGCTTCAGTTTTATCAACAGATGTTAAAAAACAAACCGTTGTTCTAAAAGAAGTTAACATGAAAACTAAACACCACAAACCTTCTCAAGAAAACACAGAAGGAAAAATTGAAAAGAAAGAATTCCCAATCCACGTTTCAAACGTTGCATACTTAGCTAAAAAAGGTGCACAAGGGCAAAAATCAATTGGAACAAAAATTGGATTCAAAGTTGATGCTAAAACCGGTAAAAAACAAAGAGTTATGAAAAAAGTTAATAAGGTTATATAGTAAAAAGGAGAAATTATTATGGCTAAATTAGAATTAGAAAAGAAATATTTAGAATCAGTTCGTCCAGAACTTGTAAAAGAATTCGGTTATTCATCAGTAATGCAAGCTCCTCGTTTACAAAAAATTGTTATTAACATGACAGCCGGAAATGAAGTATCAAACTCAAAAGCTATTGAAGAAGTTATGGTTGAACTATCACAAATTACAGGTCAAAAACCATATCAAACAGTAGCTAAAAAATCATTGGCTTCTTGAAAATTACGTGAAGGTATGCCAATGGGTGGAAAAGTAACATTAAGACGTGAAAGAATGTGATCATTTTTAACAAAATTAATTAACGTTGCTTTACCTCGTGTACGTGACTTTAATGGTACAAGTCTAAAAAGTTTTGATGGTCGTGGAAACTATGCCATCGGTATTAAAGAAGAAATCATTTTCCCAGAAATTTCATTTGATAAGATTCGTAAATTAAAAGGTATGGATATTATCCTTGTAACAAGCGCAAACTCAGATAAAGAAGCATTTTCATTATTGAAAAAACTTGGAATTCCATTTGCAAAGGGTAACAATTAAGGAGAATTTGTATGGCAAGAAAAGCATTAATGATTAAAGCTGAACGTGAACCAAAATTTTCAGTTAGAAAATACACACGTTGCCAAATTTGTGGCCGTGTTCACGCAGTGTTACGTAAATATAAAATTTGTAGAATTTGTTTTAGAGAATTAGCACATGAAGGAAAAATTCCTGGTGTAAAGAAAGCGAGCTGATAATTATGGCTATTATTACAGATCCAATAGCAGATATGTTTGTAAGAATTAAGAATTCTATTTCAAGAAAATATCACGAAGTAGTTGTTCCACATTCAAACAAAAAAGAAAAAATCTTAGAAATCTTCGCTAAAGAAGGATATATTACTTCTTATGAAGTTACAACTTCAGAAAAAGGTTTCAAAGAAATTAAAATAACTTTAAAATACAAAGGAATGAATCAAAATTTATCTGCAATTACAGATATTAAGAAAGTTTCAAAACCTGGTTTAAAAGTATATTCATCTGCTGATAAATTACCTCGTGTTTTAAGTGGATATGGTACAGCAATTATTTCAACTTCAAAAGGTTTATTAACTGACAAGGAAGCAAGAAAAGCTAACTTAGGTGGCGAAGTTATTGCTTTCATCTGATAGTTAAAATAAAGGCGAAAATATGTCAAGAATCGGAAAAAGAGTTTTATCAATTCCTGCTGGCGTTGAAGTATCATTATCAAAAAACCATATTATTGTTAAAGGTAATTTAGGACAATTAGAATATACATTTTCACCATTAATTTCAGTTGTTGTTGAAAATAACGAAATTAAAACTTTAAGAAGCAATGAAGACAAAACTACAAAACAATTACACGGAACAACAAATGCAAATATTAGCAATATGCTAATCGGAGTTTCAAAAGGTTACAAAAAAGAAATCGAAATCAAAGGTGTTGGTTACAAAGCAACACTAAAGGGAAATGATATTGAAGTTATTGCTGGTTACTCACACAGTGTTGTTAAATCAATACCTTCAAATCTAAAAGTAGAAGTACCAAAACCAACAAACATCATTATTTCAGGTATCGATAAACAAGCTGTTGGAGAATTTGCTGCAAACTTAAGAGATATTAGACGTCCAAGTCCATATTCTGGTAAAGGTATTATGTACAAAGATGAAGTTATTAGACGTAAGGAAGGAAAAACTGCTGCTAAGTAGTTTTAAATAGGTAAAAATTATGTTATCAAGAAACGAAAGACGTAAAGCTAAACATTTAAAAATTACAAATAAATTAGCAAAAGGAACAGCACAAAGACCACGTGTAGTTGTTTTTAAATCATTACACAACTTTTATGCTCAAGCAGTTAACGATACAACCCATACAACATTAGCTTCATTTTCAACAAGACAATTAGCAGAAAAAGGAAATAATATCGAAGCAGTTAAATTAGTAGCAAAAGAATTTGCTTTAAAATTAAAAGAAGCAAAAGTTTTAGAAATTGTTTTTGACCGTTCAGGTTACATTTACCATGGTAAATTAGCAGCTTTTGCTGACACATTAAGAGAAGAAGGGATTAAATTCTAATGGCTGAAGAATTAAAGAAAGAAAATACTGAAGTAGCTAAAGAAACTAAAGTTGTTTCTGCAGTTAAAAAACCAGAAGTTAAAGAAAATTCTAAACCAACAGGTGAAAGAAGAACCTTTACTCACAAAAAACAATTTAACGCTGCTCCAGCAGTAAAATTATTTGAAGAAAAAGTTATTGATATCGCCAGAGTTACAACTGTTGTTAAAGGTGGAAGAAGATTCTCATTCTCAGCATATGTTGTTGTTGGAGATAAAAAAGGTAAAGTTGGTTTCGGACATGGAAAAGCAAATGAAGTTCAAGACGCAATTAAAAAAGCAGTTAAAGATGCACAAAAGAACGTATTTAATGTTCCAGTTGTAAATGGAACTATTCCACACGAAATTAAAGAAAAATTCCTAGCTTCAAAAGTACAATTACGTCCAGCTCCTAAAGGTACTGGTATTATTGCCTCAAACACCGTTCGTGCTGTAGTTGAATTAGCTGGTTATACTGATATTTCATCTAAAACATATGGCTCAAGAACTAAACAAAATATTGTTCACGCAACTGTAAATGCACTTAAAAAAGTTAAAACTGTTGAAGAAATTGCTAAATTACGTGACATTGATGTAAAACATTTATTAGCTAAATAATTAATAAGGAGATTGTTATTATGAAATTACACACATTAAAAGCAACACCTGGTGCTCGTAAAGAAAAACATCGTGTAGGTCGTGGGCATGCAGCTGGTAAAGGTAAACAAGCTGGTAGAGGACAAAGTGGACAAACAAAAAGAAGTACAGTTAGACTAGGTTTTGAAGGTGGACAATTACCACTATTCAGAAGAATCCCAAAACGTGGATTTAATAATGTAAACCACGTTGAATATCAAGTAGTGAACCTATCTTCATTAGAAGAAAGATTTGCTAACAACGAAGTTGTTTCATATGAAACATTAGCAGCTAAAAACCTAATTAAAGGTCAATTACCTGTTAAAATTTTAGGAAGAGGAACTTTAACTAAAAAATTAACAGTTACAATTCCTACTCTTTCACAATCAGCTAGAGAAGCTATTGAAAAAGTCGGAGGAAAAATCGAGGTTCAATAATGGCTAAAAAATCAAAAGTAGAAAAGGAAATGTACAACAAAAGACTTGAACGTAAATTAGCTATTGACAAGTTTTTTGCCCAAAAGAGAAACTCCTGATCAGAGTGATGAAAAAACCATGGTCTTTTTAAAAAGATCTTGTTTACTCTTTTCATTATTGCCCTTTTCTTAGCAGCTGGTACAATTACACTACCAGGTGTTGAATTAGCACATCAAGATAAATTGAATCAAGGTGATTTCTTTGGCATTTTAAACTTAGTAGGTGGTGGAGGATTACGAAGATTCTCCATCGTTGCTTTAGGGATCGGACCATTTATTTCTTCATCACTGGTAATGATGATTTTACAAACAAAAGCATTTCCAGCGATTTATCGATTAAGTCAATCAGGTCCACTTGGAAGAATAAAGATTAATTTTATTACTTATACTGCAACGCTCTTTTTTGCAATATTTCAAGCAATATTAATAACAAGAGCATTACTAAATCCAACAGATAACTTTGGAATTAGATTTTCAGATAATATTGTTAAATCATTAGGTGAAAAAGGCACTTTTGCTTACCAATGAATTATTCTTCCATTATTATTAGTAGCAGGTTCTTTCTTCTCACTTTTCTTATCTGAACAAATAACAAATAAGGGAGTCGGAAATGGAACAAGCTTAATTATTTTTGTAGGTATCGCTAGTTCTTTAATTCCTACTTTTAGACATGCATTTGAATACTACATGCCTTCAATAAAAAATAACAACTCGGTTGTTTTAAAAGAAACATTAAATTTTGTAGTTTATTTACTTGCTTATTCTTTAGTAATATTTGTAGTTACAGTATTTACTTTAGCAGAAAGAAGAATTCCAATTCAACAAGTTGGAGCAGGTTTATCAAAAACCGAAAAAGAATTAAGCTATCTACCAATTAAAGCTAATCCAGCCGGAATTATGTCAGTAATTTTTTCAATGATGGTACTTTCAGTTCCAACAATGATTGCTGGGTTATTTAATCCTGATACAAGCAGATACTACCAATGAGTTTATTCAAATCTTCAATTAACTCAACCATTAGGATTTTTCTTATTTGTTATTATTACATTTGGACTAACAATTTTAATGGGTATTCAACAATCTAAAATTGATAAGATTAGTGAAGATTTTGCAAAAAGCAGTACATTCATTCCTGGAATTAGACCAGGTGAACAAACTGAAAACTATTTATTAAATACAGTTTTAAGATTATCATTTTTCTCAGCTGGATATTTAATAATTTTAGGGGCATTACAATTTATACAACAAATGTTTGGAATGCCAGCACCAATAGCATTTGGTGGAACTTCAATTATGATTCTTGTTTCAACAGCTACTGAAACTGTTCAACAAATTCAGGCAAGATATAAATCACAAGAACTTGCTAGAAGAAGACGTATGATTAAAGAATTAAAAGAAGTATATGGAGAGGAAGAAGATTTAATATGATAAAAGAATGTTGTTGTAATCATGAAGCAAAATGTCAAAGCAAAAAACCTAACTTAATTTTTATCGGACCCCCAGGCGCTGGTAAAGGTTCTGTTGCTAACTTGATTGTTCAAAACTTTGGATATTTTCAATTATCAACAGGCGATATGTTTCGTCAAGAAATAAAGAATAAAACCGAGTTAGGATTAAAAATTAAAAACATATTAGATTCAGGTAAATATGTTGATAATGATATTACTAATCAATTAGTAGAAAAAAAATTAACTGAATTAGTAGAAAAAGAAATTCCATTTATTTTAGATGGTTTTCCAAGAACAATAGATCAAGCTGAGTTTTTGGATAATTTGAAAGAAAAAGGAATTATTATTGACAAAGTGATTTTATTAAAAATTACAAATGAGCAAATTATTGAACGTTTATCAAAACGAAGAATTTGTCCTTTATGTAAAACAATTTATCATTTAGAATCATTTCCTCCGTTAGATGATAAATTCTGTATAAAATGTCATACTGAAGTTGTCAAAAGAGCTGATGATGAAGAAGAAGTAATATTAAAACGTCTTGCGATTTATAACGATCAAACAAAATGTTTAATTGATTTTTATAAAAACAAAGGTCTTGTTTTAGAAATCAATAGTTATCAAGAATTAAATAAAGTGTTTGAGGATGTTAAGAAGGCTTTACAATGATAAGAATTAAAAATCAAATTGAAATTCAAAAAATCAAAAAAGCTTGCGCAATCTTGGCAGAAGTTAAAAAAATTCTTTGAGACTTCATAAGTCCAGGCGTTTCTTTAAAAGAAATTGATAGCGTCGCTTTTAAAGAAATTAAAAAAAGAGGAGGAAAACCCGCTTTCTTAGGACAATATGGTTTTCCTGGTACTTGCTGTATCTCAGTAAATGAGGAATTAATTCATGGAATTCCATCTGATTATGTTGTTAAAGATGGTGACATTGTTAAAATTGACACTGGAGTAATTTGAGAAGGATATTATTCTGACTCAGCGTTTACTAAAGGTGTTGGTAATATTACTGAAAAAGATAAGGAATTAATTCAAGTAGCAAAAGACGCTTTTTATGCTGGTTTTAATGCAATTAAAGTTGGTAAGAGAATTGGAGACATTTCAGCTGCTATTGGAAATTATATTCGTCAAAAAGGTTACTATACTCCTGATGAGTTTTGTGGCCATGGAATAGGACGAGAATTACACGAAGATCCACTTATTTCAAATGACGGAATTCCAAATAGTGGACCAATTATTAAAAATGGTATGGTAATTTGCATTGAACCAATGATTTTACAAAAATCTAAAAAAATAATGATAAAAAAAGATAATTGAACAGTAGTGGACCCATTAGGATATAATACAGCGCATTATGAACAAACAGTATTAATTGACAATGGAGAAGCTTACATATTATCAGGAGATAACATTTAATGGGAAAAAACAAAAAAGAAAAAAAAGAAGAAGTTATTAAAATGACTGGTAAAGTTACCAAAATGCATTCAACAAAAAATTATGATGTTTTACTAGAAAATGATCAAGAAATTAAAGCTTATATTTCTGGAAAAATGTCATTACATAATATCAAACTTATTCCCGGTGATATGGTTGATGTAGAAATCAGTCCTTTTAATTTAACATTAGGTAGAATAGTTTTTCGCCATAAATAAATTTAAGGAGAATTATGAAAGTTAGAGCATCGATTAAACGTATTTGCAAAGACTGTAAAATAATTAAAAGACATGGTGTTAATAGAGTAATCTGTATTAACCCTAAACATAAACAAAGACAAGGATAAAAGAAATGGCCAGAGTTTTAAATATAGAAATTCCAAATAATAAAAAAGCTCGTATTTCTCTAACTTATATTTTTGGTATTGGCCCAACAATTGCTAAACAAATTTTGGCTGATGCTAATGTAGATGGGGAAAAAAGAGTTAAAGAATTAACAGAAGAAGAATTAACACGTATCAGAGATGAAGCTAAAAAATATACTACCGAAGGTGATTTAAAAAGAGAAATTAACTTAAACATTAAGAGATTAATGGAAATTAAATCATACCGTGGTATTAGACATAGAAAAGGATTACCTGTAAGAGGTCAATCAACAAAGAAAAATGCAAGAACAAGAAAAGGTCCTAGAAAGACAATCGCTGGAAAGAAAGGTAAATAATAATGGCTAAGAAAAATAAAAAAGTTGTTACACAAGGTATTGCACATATTCACTCAACATACCAAAATACAATTGTTTCTTTTTCAGATTTAAAAGGTAATGTTTTTGCATGATCATCATCAGGAGCTATTGGATATAAAGGTACTAAAAAGAAAACCCCATATGCTGCTGGTTTAGCAGCTGCTGCTGCAGTAGAAAAAGCTAAAGAATTTGGTTTAAAAGAAGTATCAATTTTAGTTAAAGGTGTTGGTCCAGGAAAATCAACAGCTCGTAAACAAATTGAAACAAGTGGATTTACAATTAAAGATGTTAAAGATGTAACCCCTACACCTCACAATGGTACTCGTCCTCCAAAGAAAATTCTTAAAAGAGAAAAATAATTAAATTAGGAAAATAATAAAAGAGGATATTATGGAAAAAATTCAAAAAATAACTTATAAAGAATTGGTCGCTGAAAAAGTTAATGATTTTAATACAACGTTTGTTATCGAGCCTTTAGCTCGTGGATATGCAAATACAATGGGAACTGTTTTAAGAAGAACATTACTTTCTTCAATTACATCAGTTGCTCCTTTTGCAATTAAAATTAATAATGTTGAACATGAATTTCAAACAATTAGCGGTTTAAAAGAAGATGCTATTACCTTAGTTAGAAATATTAGAAATATTCGTTTCGTTTATAATGAAGAAATTTTTGAAAAAGAAAACTTAGCAAAAATTTCATTTAAAACAAATAAAGAAGGCGAAATTTTTGCCTCAGATATTCCTGAAGTTAGTGGGTTAGAAATTGTTAATAAAGATCAATATATTGCTAACATCGCTAAAGGCGGAAGTTTAGAATTTGATTTATTTTTAAGAAAAGGCCGTGGCTTTATCGATTTTGAAGAAAACAAAAACGTTATTAGTCAATATGGTTCAAGACTAGAATCTTCAATTAAAAATGGTCAATTTTTAGCAATGGATAGTGATTTTAGCCCTGTGAAAAAATGTGCAATTTCTTTTGAAGAACTAAATAGCTCTTCAAAATTAATTGAAGAAAGATTAAAAATTAAAATCGAAACAGATTGCACAGTTAGTGCTAAAGAAGCAATCGAACAGGCAGCAAAAATCATTGTTGCACATTTCCAAATTATCGGAAATATTAACGCTTTAGAAACTATCGAATTATTTGAAGAAAATAAAGAAAAGAAAGAAAGAGAAATTAAGTCTACAACTCCAATTACTAAATTAGGTTTATCTGTAAGATCTGAAAATGCTTTAAGAAGAGCTAAATATAATACTGTAGAAGAAGTTTTAGGCTTAAGCGACGAAGAATTATCTAATATTAAAAACTTGGGTAAAAAATCAATTCAAGATATTATTGAAAAAAGAAATGAATGAAAAGAAAGAATTGGTTATGACGATGGCCAATCAGATAATTTCATAATAGAATCATTAGACCAATTAAATAATTCAGAAGAGGGAGAAGAATAATGGCTAACCCAAAACAAGTATTTCGTAGAAATACAGAATGATGAAACCATGTAGAAAGATCTTTAGTTACAGATTTATTAGTAAATGGACAAGTTAAAACAACTTTAGAAAGAGCAAAAAGAATTAGATCAAACGCTGAAAAAATGATTACTTTAGGAAAGAAAAACACCCTTGCAACTCGTAGACAAGCAGCTAAATTTTTAAGACTTATTCCTTCAAAAGTGGAAAATAAAGACTCATTACAATATTTATTTGATGTATTAGCACCAAAATATGCAGAAAGAAACGGTGGATACACAAGAATTGTTAAAATTAACAATCGTGCTGGTGACAATGCAAAAATGGCAATTATTAAATTAGTATAAAAGTTAGGAGAAAAGTAAAATGGCTATAGTTCCAAAGAGAAAAACTTCAAAACAAAGAAAAAATTTAAGAAGAAGTCATCATGCATTAACAGCTGTAACATTAGTAGAATGTAAACACTGTAAACAATCAATCATTCCTCACCAAGCATGTAAATATTGTGGATTTTATAAAGAAGAAAAAGTTCTTAAAAACGCTATTAACGATAAAATTAAATAATTTAGCTTTAAGGTAACAGGTTTAAAAGCCTGTTATTTTTTTATAATAATATTATTTTTTAATCCAAAAATTCACCCAAAAATCGACAGTAAAAAAACGCTTGAAAAAAAATTAATAATTTTCTTGTTTTTTATATATAATAATAAGGCTTCTTAACTAGAAAAACATCTTTGTTCCCAAGGTTAAAAAGATTTTGTTAAAAAAATAAAAATTTTTAATAAAAAAAATAAAAAAGCGTATAATACTAAATGTAGCATTTTTTGCTGCTAATAGTTTTTATACTATTGATAGTTCTTTGAAAACTGGATACGAATACCATAACGTCAATTTTAATTTTAAATAACATATAATAACCAAATCAAATTTTAAGAGTTTGATCCTGGCTCAGGATGAACGCTGGCTGTGTGCCTAATACATGCATGTCGAGCGAGGTTCTTTTGAACCTAGCGGCGAATGGGTGAGTAACACGTGCTTAATCTACCCTTTAGATTGGAATACCCAATGGAAACATTGGCTAATGCCGGATACGCATGGAATCGCATGATTCCGTTGTGAAAGGAGCCTTTAAAGCTCCGCTAGAGGATGAGGGTGCGGAACATTAGTTAGTTGGTAGGGTAATGGCCTACCAAGACTATGATGTTTAGCCGGGTCGAGAGACTGAACGGCCACATTGGGACTGAGATACGGCCCAAACTCCTACGGGAGGCAGCAGTAGGGAATATTCCACAATGAGCGAAAGCTTGATGGAGCGACACAGCGTGCACGATGAAGGTCTTCGGATTGTAAAGTGCTGTTATAGGGAAAGAACACCTGGTTGAGGAAATGCTTCCAGGCTGACGGTACCCTGTCAGAAAGCGATGGCTAACTATGTGCCAGCAGCCGCGGTAATACATAGGTCGCAAGCGTTATCCGGAATTATTGGGCGTAAAGCGTTCGTAGGCTGTTTATTAAGTCTGGAGTCAAATCCCAGGGCTCAACCCTGGCTCGCTTTGGATACTGGTAAACTAGAGTTAGATAGAGGTAAGCGGAATTCCATGTGAAGCGGTGAAATGCGTAGATATATGGAAGAACACCAAAGGCGAAGGCAGCTTACTGGGTCTATACTGACGCTGAGGGACGAAAGCGTGGGGAGCAAACAGGATTAGATACCCTGGTAGTCCACGCCGTAAACGATGATCATTAGTCGGTGGAGAGTTCACTGACGCAGCTAACGCATTAAATGATCCGCCTGAGTAGTATGCTCGCAAGAGTGAAACTTAAAGGAATTGACGGGGACCCGCACAAGCGGTGGAGCATGTGGTTTAATTTGAAGATACGCGGAGAACCTTACCCACTCTTGACATCCTTCGCAATGCTATAGAGATATAGCGGAGGTTAACGGAGTGACAGATGGTGCATGGTTGTCGTCAGCTCGTGTCGTGAGATGTTTGGTCAAGTCCTGCAACGAGCGCAACCCCTATCTTTAGTTACTAACGAGTCATGTCGAGGACTCTAGAGATACTGCCTGGGTAACTGGGAGGAAGGTGGGGATGACGTCAAATCATCATGCCTCTTACGAGTGGGGCAACACACGTGCTACAATGGTCGGTACAAAGAGAAGCAATATGGCGACATGGAGCAAATCTCAAAAAGCCGATCTCAGTTCGGATTGGAGTCTGCAATTCGACTCCATGAAGTCGGAATCGCTAGTAATCGCAGATCAGCTACGCTGCGGTGAATACGTTTTCGGGTCTTGTACACACCGCCCGTCACACCATGGGAGCTGGTAATACCCAAAGTCGGTTAGCTAACCTCGGAGGCGACCGCCTAAGGTAGGACTGGTGACTGGGGTGAAGTCGTAACAAGGTATCCCTACGAGAACGTGGGGATGGATCACCTCCTTTCATACGGAGTACATAAATGTTATGGAAAAATTATTTGTATCCAGTTTTGAGAGACCTATCTCTCAATTTGTTCTTTGAAAACTGAATATCGACATTGAAAAATTAAATTTATTAATATTTCAAAGTTTAGATCAACCTATAGAATATATCATACAATAGACAAACAATAGGTCTTATACTACTATTAAACAAGATAAGAGTTTTTGGTGGATGCCTTGGGTCTGGAAGTCGATGAAGGACGTGATTACCTGCGATAAGCCTCGGTTAGCTGGAAATGAGCTGTGATCCGGGGATTTCCGAATGGGGAAACCTAATTGAGCTAATCCTCAATTATCATATCGATGAATACATAGTCGAATGAAGAGACACGCTGTGAATTGAAACATCTCAGTAGCAGCAGGAAGAGAAAATAAAGAATGATTCCCTCAGTAGTGGCGAGCGAACGGGGAAGAGCCCAAACCAACATTCGTTGTTGGGGTTATAGGACTACATTTTAGAGTTACAAAATTTACATATAGCAGAATAAGTTGGAATGCTTAAACATAGAGGGTGAAATTCCCGTAAGCGAAATGTGTAGATCTCTTTGTAGTATCCTGAGTAGGGCGGGGCACGTGAAACCCTGTCTGAATTTGCCGGGACCACCCGGTAAGGCTAAATACTAACCAGACACCGATAGTGAACTAGTACCGTGAGGGAAAGGTGAAAAGAACCCCGGGAGGGGAGTGAAATAGATTCTGAAACCAATTACTTACAGTTAGTCAGAGCCCGTTAATGGGTGATGGCGTACATCTTGCAGAATGGACCGGCGAGTTATGTCAACATGCGAGGTTAAGTGGATTAAAGCGAAGCCGTAGAGAAATCGAGTCTTAATAGGGCGCTTAGTATGTTGATATAGACCCGAAACCAGGTGATCTACCCATGAGCAGGTTGAAACTTAGGTAACACTAAGTGGAGGACCGAACCGTAGTACGCTAAAAAGTGCCCGGATGACTTGTGGGTAGGGGTGAAATTCCAATCGAACTTGGAGATAGCTGGTTCTCTCCGAAATAGCTTTAGGGCTAGCGTGTAGTGTTAAGTGATGGGGGTAGAGCACTGAATATGGAATGGCGGCGCCTAGCTGTACTGACTATAATCAAACTCCGAATACTATCATGAATTGCTATGCAGTCGGTACATCGGTGATAACGTCGATGCACGCGAGGGGAACAACCCAGATCGTCAGCTAAGGTCCCAAAATTGTGTTAAGTGAGAAAGGTTGTGGAGTTTCTTAAACAGCTAGGATGTTGGCTTAGAAGCAGCCATCGTTTAAAGAGTGCGTAATAGCTCACTAGTCGAGAGACTCTGTGCCGATAATTCAACGGGACTAAAACACAATACCGAAGCTACGGGCATGAAAATGCGTTAGGAGAGCGTTGTAAGGGCATTGAAGCCAGACTGTGAAGACTGGTGGAGCGCTTACAAGTGAGAATGCCGGTATGAGTAACGATTCAGAGTGAGAATCTCTGACGCCTATTGGGGAAGGTTTCCTGGGCAAGGTTCGTCCACCCAGGGTTAGTCGGGTCCTAAGACGAGGCCGAAAGGCGTAGCCGATGGACAACAGGTTAATATTCCTGTACTTTCTATAAATGTGATGGAGTGACGGGGGAGGATAGCACTACCACTTATTGGATTGTGGGGTAAATAGTGACTGGGTTATGTAGGCAAATCCGCATAACTTAACCGGAAGCTATGATGCATAGTGAAAGGGCAACTAAGTAGCGAATTGGATGATTCCATACCTCTTAAAAAAGCTTCTAACATATAGTTTATGGAAACCCGTACCGAGAACGGACACACGTCCCCAAGATGAGTATTCTAAGGCGAGCGAGAAAACCAATGTCAAGGAACTCTGCAAATTCATCCCGTAAGTTCGCAAGAAGGGATGCCCACCCTAAAAAGTGGGCCGCAGTGAATAGTAAGGGGGAACTGTTTATCAAAAACACAGCTCTATGCTAAGTCGTAAGACGATGTATATGGGGTGACTCCTGCCCAGTGCCCGAAGGTTAAGCAAAGGTGTTAGCTTTAGCGAAGCATTGATGTGAAGCCCGGGTGAACGGCGGCCGTAACTATAACGGTCCTAAGGTAGCGAAATTCCTTGTCGGCTAAATACTGACCTGCACGAAAGGAGTAATTATCTCTTAACTGTCTCGACATTGGACTCGGTGAAATTATGGTTCCGGCGAAGACGCCGGAGACCCGCATCTAGACGAAAAGACCCCGTGGAGCTTTACTATAACTTCATATTGGAGTTTGATTTAACTTGTGTAGGATAGGTGGGAGACTATGATGCTTGAACGCTAGTTCAAGTGGAGTCGACGTTGAAATACCACCCTTGTTACGTTGAACTTCTAACTTGTTACCATGATCTGGTAAGAGGACAGTGTGTGGTGGGTAGTTTGACTGGGGCGGTCGCCTCCTAAAGGGTAACGGAGGCGTTCAAAGTTACACTCAATACGGTCAGAAACCGTATCAAAGAGCATAAAGGTAGAAGTGTGATTGACTGTGAGACCTACAAGTCGAGCAGGTGCGAAAGCAGGACTTAGTGATCCGGCGGTTCTTCGTGGAAAGGCCGTCGCTCAACGGATAAAAGCTACCCCGGGGATAACAGGCTTATCTTTCCCAAGAGATCACATCGACGGGAAGGTTTGGCACCTCGATGTCGGCTCATCGCATCCTGGAGCTGGAGTCGGTTCCAAGGGTTGGGCTGTTCGCCCATTAAAGCGGTACGCGAGCTGGGTTCAAAACGTCGTGAGACAGTTTGGTTCCTATCTGATGTGGGCGTTGGAATATTGATGAGAGCTACTCTTAGTACGAGAGGACCGGAGTGGACGTACCGATGGTGTGCCAGTTGTTCCGCCAGGAGCATAGCTGGGTAGCCAAGTACGGCAGGGATAACCGCTGAAAGCATCTAAGCGGGAAGCCCCCTCAAAGATGAGTATTCCCTATTAAATTCCTTATAGACTATGAGGTTGATAGGCTGGAGGTGTAAGTACAGTAATGTATTCAGCTGACCAGTACTAATAAATTGATTGGTTTAATAGTGATTCTATAGAAGTAATCTAAAAGATAATCGATATTCAGTTTTCAGAGAACGATAAAATTAAAAGAGCAAACGCTCTTTTTTTATTTTTATTTTTTTTAAAATTAATCTTTTATTTTAAAATCAAGATCAAAATCTTTTTCAATGTGAATTAATTTTATTCCAAAAGTATTAAAGATTTTCAACGAAGCTTTAAAATCATCGGCTTCAGGTTTGTATTCATTAGCGTAATAAACCTTAGAAATTTTTGATTGAACAATAAGTTTTGCACAGTGATAACATGGAGAATGAGTAACAAAAATAGATGAACCTGGTTCGATTTTAGAATTCGTTAAATTAGCATTAATAATTGCATTGGCCTCAGCGTGTACCACATAAGTATATTTTGAATGTAATACATCATCTGCGTTTTCAGGACGATTTCATGGAAAGGCTTCATCGTTATTTACTTCTGCGTTATTAAAGCTCGTGGGCATTCCATTATATCCTAATGAAATAACGTAGTTATTTGGGCTTACAATGCACGCTCCAACCTTTGTTGTAGGGTCTTTTGATCTAAGAGCGCTTAGTTTTGCTAAAGACATAAAATAAATATCTCATTTAATATTATCTTTATCTTCATTAAAAATAATTTTCTTTGTTTTTAAATTCATAAATAAAATTTTATCATAAAAAACGCAAAAATCAAGCTCCTCAGACCTTGATTTAAATTATTCAGTGAAATAAGCTTGTAAGCTCGGATAAGACATTAACTATGTTAATCCAACTTTCATACACAAAATATGATAAATTGAACTAATAAAATTATACATTATTTATTCCAGATTAACGAAAAAATGTTTGATATTCTTAAGAAATAATTATTTTTTTATATAAATTTAATTAAAATTGGCAAAAAAAATTAAAAAAATCATTTTATTTTCAAAAAAAATTCAAAAAATTGCTAAAATAATTGCATAAAGGAAAAATGATGAACATAAATTTATTAAGAAAATCTTCATGTACAAATATGTTCTCAGCTTCAAAGGCTGCATTTTTCGCTATGGAAATTATTAATTTCATCAAGGATATTATTAAGATGGAAGGCAACTATTCATTTAATAAAAATATTATTCTTGGAGGAATTTATAATGAAACTCATTCATTTAACTAATAAATATAATTTAAATATAATTGAAAATAATAAGGTATACTCATATTTTAATAATATCTACTCAGCTAGAATTATGGCTTTTAGAGGTTCATAATTTAAAAAATAAGCAAATTTTGTTTATAAAAATAGTATAAATTAATTACAAAAAGATTAAATAAAAGCCAAAATTTTAAATAATTTCTTAAAAAAATACACTAAAAAAAGATAAAAAAGATTACAAAAAATATCAATTTTTAATATAAAAAAGGTCTAAAAACATTAAAAAAAAATTATCGTTTTTAGGCTAAAACTACTAAAAAAACTAAAAATAATTTATAATTATTTTTGTAATTTCATAGAGTTATTTATTAATAAATATTAATAAATCAGTTTAAAGTTTAAAGAATAATTGAACTAAAAATAAAAAAATAAATAACTTTATGTAATTATAAAAAAGTATGGAGATTAAAATGAAAAAATCAAACAAAATATGATTATCTTCTTTATCTTTACTAGCCGGAGCAGTTCCCCTGCTTGCTGTAGCATGTAAAGATCCAGAAGCAAAAAATAAATACGTATTTGAATATAGTTCACCATATAATCCACAAGCATTTTTACACGATGCTTCTAGATCATATGGATCGTTCATTTCAACTTCTACAACCCAACATACATCAGTTGGTTTAGTAAGAATTGAAAGCATTGGTGAACCTGAAGTTCAAAGTAAAGTTATCGTTGATGAATCTGGCAATGTGAAGGATACAAAAAGATATATTATTAATCCAACCTGAACAAAAAGAAGTTTAGCTTTAGCGAGTGCAGTTGTTGTTACAGATAATAATGGAACTGTTACAACTTTTGATTCTGATGAAGCTGAAGTTAAGACCCCCGCAAATGCCCAAGAAAATGGAGTACAATACTACACTTCACCTTCTGTAGAATTAAAATCAAATAACGAAAAATCAATTAACAGTGCTAACTTTGAATCAAAATTAAAAACTGCTAAAAAATTACAATTTGTTGTTCGTCGGGGTGTTCATTGAACAAATGAACAAGGTGAAGCTACAAAATATGAAATCAAAGCAAAAGACTTCTACTATTCATGACTAAGAACTTTATCTGTAAATCAATCATACAGAATTGAAAACGGTGGATCAGAAGAATTAGATAAACAAGCAGCTGAAGCATTATCTGATCCTTCATCAGTGGCTTTTACTGATAAAGAAAACTACTCAAATGATTATTTATTTACTTTATTTGGAATAGATCATAAAAAATTCTCAGTAGAAAATCAATTTATTCAAAAAGTCGGCGAAGAAGAAGCTGTAACATTTGAAAAAATCGAAGGTAAAGAAACAGCAAACTTTAATGAATTCTTTAGCAAATCAATTTTACAAGATTACACATTTGCTCCCGCTCCTTCTGAATATATTGATGAAGCAAATCAAACAGGGAATTACCCAATTTATAACTATATCGGTACACAAACAGATAAAACTACTGCTTTAGTAGAAAAAATTAAAGCTTTAGATAAAACTTCAAAAACTTATATTTCTGGAGCTTACTGATATGGTGTAAGTTTAAAAAACACATTATATAGTGGAGCTTACTACATAGCACCTCAAAAAGGACAAGAATTAGTTTTAAAGAAAAATAAAAACTACTATGACAAAGCATTTGTTGAAAGTAAAAATACAATTGAACAAATTGTTAATATTTACAACCAAGGTTTAGATGTTGATACTTTTGCAAAAAGAGTTTTTGATAAATATAAACAAGGTAAATTATCACAAATTTCATTTAGCCAATTAAAAGAAAACCAACGTGCTGAAATATTAAACGATGCTGTTAAATACGGCTTAAGATACACAAAAGTGGTTAATAAAAAAAGCCCATACTACCGTAACTTTAGTCAACCATTCATTAAACCAATCCCAACAGGTCAAAATGTTTCATTCTATGGATTTAATGATGCTTATGCAAAATTAGTTTATGGATCAACAAGAGAAGAACTTAAAACTGGTACAAATGATCCAGCTTCATATATTTCAGGAAAAGGTTTAATTTTTAGATCACTACTAAATGCCGCAATTAACTGAGATGAATTAGCTTCACAAGCAACTAATGGTCAAGCTTTCGCATGAATCGCTAAAGTAGCTGACGGATCTGCAATTGGTGGAAGTGATCAATCGAGTTCAAAATTTAAAACACCTGGTGATGTTAGAGAAAGAATTAACTCACTATTTGCACTTAAAGCAGATGGATCTGGAAAAATTGATTTTGGTGGTTCTTTAGGAAAGGAATTAAGTCCTTCAGAAAACGAAGAAGCTGCTAAAAACTTATCAACAAAAACAGAAAAATTAAAATCGGCAGGATTTGAATTAATTAAAGAACAATTAGCTGCTTTAATTGCAGAATTTGATAAAGAAAATCCTACATTAGCAGGACAAAATTTCGAATTTGAATATGCTTTCCCATATGTAAATATTCCAGCTGGATACAAAGTAGCATTTGCTAATATTGTTCAAACATTCAAAGAATTAAACCCAAGATTAGCAATTACAGTATTTAGTACTGATAATAAAGATGACCCTAAATTTGATAACTATAGAACTGGTGGAGCAAACGGAACAGAATTTGTTGCTTGATCATATGACTATGACTCAATAGGTTCAGGATATGATGGTTTATCATGAGGAGCTAACTTTATTCCAACATTAACATGAATAGCTGCAAATGATGCAAATGATAAAAATAAACTAATCAAAGAAAACTATCCAAAACTATATAAATTGGCAAAAGATATTGTTGAATATTCAAAAAAACCTACTCATGAATGAGTTGGTTCAGTTCCTTTTGATGAATTACATTTAGTAGAAAACAGATTTAAATCACAACGTCTACCATATACTGCCAACTATGAATTTAAGAAAAATGAAAAAGGATTCTATACTTTAGAAAGAACTGCTGAAGGAAAACCAAAACCTTGAGTAGCTCCCGAAGGAAAACACGAAACAGAAGCATATGCTTGAACAGCAGAATTCTGATTAAACTACATCCATGAAAAAACAAATGAATACGCAATTGGATTAATGGAAGAATTAACTTCATTCTTTAACGTTAACTTTACATTTAACACATTTAAACAAAGAAATGAATTTGGTCAATCATTAGTTGAAAAGAAATTTATCGTTCCAGACGAAAGTGTAACTGGTGTTTCAATATTCTCGGATTGAAAAATTAAAAACAATTAGGCATAAATGTTTAAATATATAACACAAAGAATAGCATTTGCTATTCTTACATTATTTATTATAACTTTTGTTGTATTTATTTTAGTTAGTGTATTTGGACAGAGTCCGATAAAAGCTATTGTTGAAAAAGAGCTTGCTAACCCTAAAAATAAACATACATATGAAGAATTAATACTCGAAAATGAAATAATTTTTGGGCTAAGATATGCAGATGGTACTCCAATTCCTATTTTTGTTAGATATTTCATATACATAGGAAATGTCTTTTCAGGAGATTTTGGCTTTATCATTAATAAAGAAAACAACCCGAGTCCTTCAGAATATACAAATATTCAACTATTATTCTTTACACCTTTAAAATATTCAATTAGAATTACCTTACCGGCATTTATTGTGAGTTCGATAAGTGGAATTACGATTGGAGTATTTGCTGGATATAAAAGAGGTAAGTTATTCGATTCAGGAGCTAACTTATTTGTCTTGATATTCGTTGCCGTTCCTTCATTCGTTTTAGCACCAATTCTAATTACTATTTCACTAAAAATCGGTATTCCAACTACCGTTCCAAGAGATGCTCTGGAACCATCATTTGGAGAATTATTTATTTCTTACTTACCACCAGTGTTAATTATTACTTTAACATCCATGGCTGTGTATGTAAGTTACACAAGAAACCAAGTTATTACAGTTTTAACATCAAACTATGTTTTAATTGCTAAAACTAAAGGTTTAAAACCAACACAAATTTTCTTTAAATACGTTTTAAGAAATATTTCTATTCCATTATTTAGCTTATTATTTGGTTCATTTTTAGGATTATTATCAGGATCAATTATTATTGAAAAATACTGAGATGTTCCTGGAACTAGCCAAGTTATTGCTAGATCATTCCCAACAGGTGAAATTAACATCATTATGTTCTCAACAATTTTCTTTACTGGTTTAGCTTTAGCTTCATCAATCTTTGTTGACGTAATGTTTGCTGTTTTAGACCCTAAAATAACATATGCTGCAAAAAATAAGAAAAATTACTGACTATTTTTTAAAGCATTTTTAGAAAGAAGAAAATTAGAAAAAGATTTATATTTAAAACGTCAATTAGAAAAACAAAATCAATTAGGTCAACAATCATAAGAAAGGTAGGTTAGAACAAAAAAATGGAAAATAATTTAGAAAACCAGATTAAAGATTTTAATAAGCAATATAAAATTAGTTCTGAACTATCTAAAAAGTTTGGTTTTATTTCAGAAAAAGATAAAGTTCAAACTTCTTCGATTGCAGGTAGACCTAAGAAAATGTGAATCGAAATTACAAAAAGATTCTTTTCAAACCCAGTTGTCGTAGTTTCATTATTAGTATTTACTTTTATTTTACTAGCTTCATTAATTATCCCAGCAAAAAGTGTTTCGCCATATCCACCAAACCAACCAATTAATCAATATACATTTATTGAATCATTGCCACCAATGTACAGCCCGATTGTAATTAAGGCAGGAACCAATACCGACCCTATTTTTAAATTTTATTTTAACCTAAAGTCAGATATTTCAAAACTATCCGAAGCTGATCAACAATTATGAAATCAATGATTCTCATTCTACTTAAACACAACTAATGTTTATGCAAATGATCAAGGTCAATTATTTATAAGTTATAATGCTTATCATTTATTTAGAGCCGGTGTTTTAAATGAGTTACTTCATAATGCTCAAAAAGAAGGTATTACCTTAACCAATGAATATGTGCAAGGAGAAATCTTGCCACAAATTCCGTATCTAAAAACTCTTTTAGGTACCTCAAGTACGGGATATGATATTTGAGTTACAACTTGATATGCAACATGAAGAGGTATCCAAATTGCTATTATTACAACTATTATTCAAGCAATTTTTGGAGTTACATTAGGAGCTATTTTAGGTTTCTATGCTGGAAAATTAATTGATACATTAATTATGAGATTAATTGATATTTTCAACTCACCTCCTACAATTATTTGAATTTTAATCTTTGTTGGTATTTTTGGAACAAACCAAATTTCATTAATATTAGCAATGTCGGTAGCAGGATGACCATTATTTGTTGGATTAACTAGAATGTATGTAATTACAGTTAAGAACGAAGAATATATTACCGCAGCAAAAGCTATTGGTGCTTCTTCTTCAAGACAAATCTTTGTTCACGCATTACCAGCAATTATTGGTAAGATTGCAAACTCATTCGTTAAAAACGTTCCTGGTGTAATTCTATGAGTTGCATCATTAGCATTCCTAGGATTCTTTAAAACTGGAAATGATACAAACTTAGGACAAATCTTAATTGAGTCAGCATCAGAAGCAGGACAAAACATTTGAATAATCTTACTTCCAACTTTAATCTTATTATTCTTATCATTATCATTAAACTTTATGGCACTTGGAATTCACGATGCACTTGATCCAAGAGTTATGAGTAAAGGAAAGAAAAAATAGTCATGGCAGATAAAGAATTAAATAAAGTAAAAAAGAATTTAAAAATTAAAATTTCAAAAAAATCTAAAACTGCACAAAAAAGAGGACATTTATTTTCAAAAATTCAATCTCAGGAAGTTTTAGAAGATAATAAATTATTAGAAGTAAGAAATCTTCATGTTAGTTTCCCTGTTGGAAGAAAGAAAACAATTCATATTGTTCGTGGCGTCGACTTAGATGTTTATCGTGGCCAAATTGTCGGTTTAGTAGGTGAATCTGGATCTGGTAAGTCTGTTACTTCAAAAACATTAATTAATGTTAATGAAAACGGACTTGTAAGTGCTGACAAAATTCAAATTGGCGATTTAGAATTAAGCAATATTCTTAAAAAAGAAAAATATTGACAACTTGTTCGTGGACAAAAAATTGGATACATCCCTCAAGATCCACTAACTTCGCTAAACCCAACTAGAACAATTGGAAAACAATTATTAGATGCTTTAAATAACAACGTTGATTGAATGGATAAAACCTATACCGAAAAGAAAGAGTATTTATTAGGTTTACTATCTACTTTTGGTTTAAGAAATGTTGATAAGATTTTTAGTGCTTATCCGCATACATTATCAGGTGGTATGAAACAAAGAATTGTTATTACCATGGTTGTTGCTTTAAAACCAGATTTAATAATTGCTGATGAGCCAACTACTGCTCTTGACCCAACTGTTCAAGCTAGTGTTCTTGCATTATTTGAAGAAATTAGACAAAAAATGGGTATTTCAATTATTTTAATTAGTCATAACATTTCTGTTATTGCTAAATTCTGTGACTTTATTTATGTTATGTATGCAGGAAGAATTGTTGAAAAAGGTTTGAAAGAAGAAATTTTTACAAGACCTGCTCACCCTTATACTTGAGCTCTTATTTCAGCTATTCCTGAATCGAAAGATGAAAAATTATACAACATCAAAGGAACTCCACCTGACATGGCAAACCTACCAGTCGGTGATCCTTTTGCACCTCGTAATGATTACGCTTTAGAAATTGATTTTATCAAAGAACCACCTTTAATTCCAATTACTCAAACTCACGCGGCAGCTACATGACTATTAAGTCCAGAAGCACCAAAAATTGAACTTTCAAAAGATTTACAAAAACGTTTAGATTTATTTAAAAAGGCATTCCAAAATGACAAATAAAAAAGATAGAAAAGTTATATTATCAATTGATAATCTTAAAAAATATTTTGTTAACCAAGGTATCATTAACAAAGCAGTTGATGGTGTATCTTTTGATGTTCACGAAGGAGAAATTGTCGGTCTTATTGGGGAATCAGGTTCAGGAAAAACCACAGTTGGTCGTACAATTTTAAGATTGTATGATGATTACAATGGATTTGTTAGACTAGAAGATAAAATTATTTCAGGTAAAAACATTAGTTACTCATTAAAAAAATATTTACGTAAGAATGTGCAAATGATCTTCCAAGATCCTCATGCTTCATTAAATAGCCAACAAAATATTTATACTATTTTAAAAGAACCTCTATTAGTTAATGGCATAATGAAACATAAAATTAATGATATTTTTAAGGATTGATTAGACGTTAAGAAAACATTTAAATATACATTCCAAATTCAAGCTATGAAATTGGAGTTACAAAACTATCAAGAAATAAATCGTTTAGCAGAACCATTTTTTACTAAATGAAAAAACATTTTTAATGATTTTAAATTTGATAATGATTTAAGTCGTGAAGATAACTTTTCATCATTTTATGCTTACTTAGAAGAAAAGCAAAAAATGGAAAGTATGATTATTAACAATATGTATTCAAATGCATCTTCATTAATTAATTTTTATTATGAAATGCAAAAAAAATACCGTGAAAAAGACTTGAGTCCTGAAGAGTTATCGTACGAGAATGCATTAGCTGATTATGAAGAGATTAAAAAATTAAGTAAATGATCAATTAAGCAACTAGAAATTAAAAATCAATTAGTAAAATTGTTATCAGAAAGAAAAGAATTAGTTAAAAATCATAAACAAAAAACTACTGAATCAAGAAATACTTTTGCTAACTTCCAAGTTGAAAATAAACACGAAAAAGGATTAGTAAATATTGCAAGATTGATGTCAACAGATTTAGATTTTTATCTATATAACTTAAAAAACGAGTATTTATTTAAGGCTAGAATTTCAACATTAAAAAATCTTCGTAATTCATTAACTCTTTTGGAATATGAAGATGTTAAAGAATTAGTTAAAGAACTAGAAAATTATGTTAAGAATTTCTATGAAAATGAGTTAGCTAAAATTGAATATTCAAAAACAATGCGTCAAGAAATTATTACAACTTTAAAAGAAAAATTTAATTTTAACTTTACAAAATACACAAAAATTTCTGAAGCAAATGAAGCAAAATTTGAAAAAGAATTATTTGAATTAGATAAACAAATTTCTGCATTAAGAAATTTATTAAAAATAAAAGAAACTCCAGAATATTCTAAAGAACAACTTGCAGAAGAACATCAAAAATTAAAATCTGCTCACGATATTTATCTTCAAGGACGTTCGAGATTTTTAGTTGATTATAAAAAATTAATTGATGATTTATATCAACAAATTAATAACGAAAAACAAGAATATTTACGTCTAGTTTCTGAACAAGAAAAATGCAACAATTTATATGAAAAATATAAAATTGAATTTAATAATTTTGTTAAGAAACAATATCAAGATAAAATTGAGGAATTAAACAAGCGAAAAACTAAAGTTGAAGTTACTTTAAAAGAAAATAAAGATAAAGAAAAATTAGAAAAAATTAAAAAAGATTTAAAACGTATTAATGAAAGAATTAAACAAATTAAGAAAGATGAAGATACTGTAATTAAAATGTATAATTCTGATATTGCTTTAAAAGAAGATACTTTAAAATCATTTAACATTGAAAGAGATTATTTAAAAAGAGACATTAAACACATTTATTTACTATTAGGTATTGACTATAAATGAGTAGAACTAAATCTAAATAAGAAAAATGATGAAAATGTTAATGTTGAAACTCAAAAATGAGCAAAGAGATTTAACTTCTTTGATTATAAAATCTCTTTCCCATTTGCTAAATATTTAATTTCTGAACTTTTATATAAAATGATTATCTATCGTTCACTTGAAGATGTGGGTCTATTAAAACAATTTGCTTATCGTTATCCACATGAATTTAGTGGTGGACAATTACAACGTATTGTTATTGCTAGAGCTTTAATAACCGAACCTAAAGTTATTGTCGCTGATGAGCCAATTGCATCGCTAGATATTTCTATCCAAGCGCAAGTTGTTAACTTATTAAAAGACTTATGTGTTCAAAAGAACATTGGGTTAATCTTTATTGCTCATGATTTGAGTATGATTGAATATGTTGCTGATAATGTTCAAATTATGCACTTAGGTAAAATAGTTGAAAGTGGTGTTACTGAAGCCATTTACAATAATCCATTACATCCATATACAATCAATTTATTCAAAGCAATTCCAAAAATTTCAAATGCTAACGAAAAATTCCAAAATGTCTCATTTAACTTAGATTATATTTATGAACAACAGTTCCCAAATATTCCTGAAAACTTCCAAGTTGATGAAAATCATTGAATTTATGGAACTAAAGAACAAATTGAAAAATGAGTTAAAAAATAATTAAAAATACATTAGGCTAATTAATAATGGCCTAATGTTTTTAATTGTTTAATTATTCTTTTTAATTAAGTATAATTTATACATTAAAAGGATAAGAAATGAGAAATAATTTAAAGAAAAAACCAAAACTAAGATCAAATAATTATTGAAGCCGTAGCTGAAGCAAAGGAAATATTGCATACTTTTTTATTTCTCTTATTTTAATGTCTTTATTAATTTTTTTAACAGGCTATTTTAAGAAACAGGATAGTAAGGTAATGACATGATCAAATGCGATAACTGTTGGTTGTGTTTTGTTTATTGCTATTCCAATTTTTGTTATTTTAATAAAGAAAGGTTTTGGTAAAGGACTTGCATTCTATTTTATTAATATTTACCATAACCATCGTATATCATCGCGTGCCAAGGCTAAATATACAGTTTCAATGAATCAATTTGAAAAAGATAAAATTTTAAATAGGGAAAGAAACTTATATAATAAAGAGCAAAATGATAAGCAAAAAAACAAATATTTAACAGAATCGACTAATTTAGCTTCATTTTTGATTATAGGGATATCATCACTAGTTTTATTAGTTGGATTATTATCTTTACATTTAAGTTAGAAAAAAAGTTTTAGAAAATTAATTTTATTATAAAAAAGGAGTCTAACATGAAATACTTAATTGGGAATTTTAAAATGAATAAAACTTTTTTAGAAGTTGAATCATATATTGATGCATTAACATATTTAATTTCTGAAAATAAGCAAGAATTAAAGGATCTTAAAATAGGAATTGCCCCTTCTTTTGATAGTACTTATATTTCATATAATAATCAAACTCGAAATTACTTATTTGGATTACAAAATATTTTTCATGAATTAAATGGTGCATATACCGGTGAAGTTTCATTAAATGTCGCTAAAGAAGCAAATATTGATTTTATTTTAGTAGGTCACAGTGAAAGAAGAAAGTTATTTAATGAAACTGATGAACTTATTAATAAGAAAATATTACAATTAAAAAACACTAATATTACCGCGATTTTATGCGTTGGCGAATCATTAGAAGAATTTGAATCTAATCAAACTTTTGAAGTTTTAGAAAAGCAAATTAAAAGCGCACTTAAAAATGTTCATAATTATTCAAACATTTTAATTTCTTATGAACCAGTTTATTGTATAGGTAATGGAATTACCCCAAAAGCACAACACATTCAAAAAGTTGTTGACTTCATTCATGAATTATTAGAAAAAAGCATTCCAATATTATATGGAGGATCGGTTTGTTGTTCAAGTATTGATTTACTAGAGCAAGTAGAAGGTTTAAGTGGATATTTAGTAGGAAAGGCTTCATTGAATGCTTATGAATTTATTAATCTAGCAAAAAAAATAAAATAAAATTAGGTTTTTTAAGCTTTTATAGCTAAACCTAATTTTTATTTATAAATCATTTTTTTGTTAATTCAATATCATTATCTCTTATTTCATTTTCATGATCTAAATTAATATGTCTGATTAAAGCTTCTAATTCAACGAAAATATCTTGATATTTACTTGGAATAATTTCTAAATCTAATAAAAAAGCTAAATTATCATTTTCATTATTTTGATCATTACTTATTTTAATTAAGCCGTGATATTCAATATCATCAATAACAAAGTTAGCAATATAAATTCCAGGTTTTATCTTCTTAATTTTGTTCGGGAAGGCAAAATTAAATTTGTTAAAGTTAGTAATAAAAGCATACTTTTCAATTAATAAATTATTAATGGCAAAAATATTACCTTCTTCAATCAATTCATTAATTAGGGTTGAAGAAATTTTTCTTTTTTGAATTTTTCTTTCATTTGCAACTGTAACATTAAAGAATTTACTTAAATATTCAATGTTTCCTAAACGACGAAAACCAAATTTAAAATCTTTACCGCAAATTACAAATTTTACTTTGTTTAATAATAAATTTTTACAAAAATCTTCATGTGAAACATTAAGATTTTCTTTATTTATATTAGCTAAAAAAACAAAATCAAAACCTAAATTAAATAATGTATAAAGTCTAGTTTGGGTTTGCATTGCTTTTTTATCTAAACCTAAAGCCCCTTTGTAAGTATTATTAAAAATCATAATTGCTAATTTTGTTTGCGGGTTAGAGATTTTTATATCCTTTGCAATTTTAATTAATTCATAATGCCCTAAATGTAATGTTTCAAAACTACCTAAAACCATTATCAAATCTTCTTTGATTTCAAAATCTTCTTTAAAGTTTCATTCAAAAATTTTCATATTAATAATTTTACTTTAATTAATAAATAAATAAAAATTTTACGACATTAGTCGTAAAATCCCTTTTCTTTTAATTTAAAATATGGACCATCTTCAGTAACTGGCAAACATATTTCATTTGCAACATTCTTAGTTACATCTTCTCCATTTCCCATAGCAACGCCCAATCCAACATGTTGAAGCATTTCAATATCATTTTCGGAATCACCAAAAGCAACCATTTCTTCGGGTTTAATATCTAAAAGATTCCCTAAAATATCTAACCCAACAGCCTTAGTAATACCTTTAGATGAAAGGAAAACTCCACCATTTCATGTAGCTAAAACCCACATATTCATATCATTTAGTTCAAAAAATTCATTAAGCTTTTTTGCTCATTCTTCTGGTTTATTTGTACTTATTGTAATCAAATAGTTCTTATCATCTTTTGATTCAAATTCTTTTTCAGAAATAAATTTATCCTTATAAGGCAAATAGAATCAGTGATTGATATTAAACAAATCATTATAATAACCTCATTTATCACCGACAAACGAAAATGATAATTGGTTTTTGTTAGCGAACTCACGAAACTTTACAAAATCTTTATATTCAATTGTTTGTTCAAAAATATACTCATTAGTCTTTAGATCAAGGATAAAAGTACCATTTGCGCCAATAAAATAATCAACATATGGATTATGAATTTGTTTTCCTACAGTAAAAATATCACGACCTGAACATAATACGTTAATATAGCCGTTTTCTTTTAATTTACGAAACATTTCTTTCATACGTGGTGTTAATTCATCGATACCAAAAGGTAATAATGTTCCATCGATATCAAAAACAATCATTTTGTAATTATTATTCATAATATTTACCTCCTTAGGTTAGGGGTTTTGAAATATACGGTTGAATAAAACTTTATTAAAGTTTATTAAACCGTTTTTTATTATCCCACAACCAATTATTTGATTTTTATAAATAAAAATGCCCTTATTATTTATGTTTTTTAATCTTTCTAGATATAGCACTTTTGATTTTATCAGCTTAACTTCGAAATCATTAAGTGTATATAATTCTACATTAAAAAGTGATTTTATATCAACTATTTTTTCATATTCTAAACTATCATTTAATTTTATTTTACCAATTGCACATCTTCTTAATATATTAACAACGGCATCGGTATTTAACATTAAGCCAATATCATGAATTAAAGACCTTATATATGTACCCTTTGAAACTTTGGCATAAATTGCAAAAGTTTGTGTTTCAAAATTAAACTCTTTTAAAGTTAATTCATATATTTTAATTTCGCACTCTTTTAAAGTTACTTCAATATTTTTTCTTGCTAAATCATAACTTCTTTGGCCATTTATTTTTTTAGCTGAAAAAATTGGCGGAATTTGTTTAGTTTGCTTTTGAATTTTTTTCAAAACGTCTTCAATTTGTTCTTTGGTAACTTTAGTTTTATTATCTAAATAAATAACCTCTTCACCTTCATCATAACTCCTCGAAGTGCAATGCAAGGTAGCTTTTACATAATATTCTTTAGTATCATTTACTAAATAAGAAAGAGTTTTTGTATCTTCATCTGTAGCTACAATTAAAAGTCCATCAGCTAATGGATCTAATGTTCCACTGTGCCCAATTTTTTTTATGTTATTTAGTTTTGCA